>JBGSVZ010000027.1:0-144118 GCA_041752695.1 Terrimicrobiaceae bacterium | reverse complement strand
TATCTCAAAGAACGCGATCTCTCTCCCAAGCGTTACGTCTGGAGAGCGGAGGGACAAGCGATCTTGGAAAAAATCCAGCGAGCCAGAGCTGCAGTCCAGAAGCAGAATATTGTATAGCTATTTCCAAACCAGCACACTAGGTTCGGTTTCAGGAGTGGCAAAGTAATTGAACTCTGAGTCGTCAAATCTCCCAAAATAGCCCTCGGAGTCATGATTTTGATTGCCCACACTATGCACAGCGAGAACAGACCGACCGATGAGGAGACGTGCTGAATCGCTGCGGCGCACGGCGTAGGCGAAGAAGCTCCGCACTTTGGACGCAGCGGGATATACAATTTTTCCCAATCCCCAGCGTCCCCGATCTCCACCCTTCTTGCCGGATCGCCCTACATTTCGGATGAACCAGAAAAAATCATTCCGTTGCGGCACTAACCCAACAGGATCCTGAAAACAGAGCGGGTCGCCCTCTAATCCCGTGGTCGCAAAGTCTTCGATGACCAGCCATTGCAGTGGTCGTTGCAGCGACGGCTGAAAACCTAGGTCCGCTTTGGTTTGAGACGATGCCAGATGAGGAGCAAGGCCATGAAACCATTCATCGTGAGTGCCGGGAGCAACCGGCCCGCAAAGGCGGTATCGAACTTCCACACGTGGTTCATTTCTCGCACGAGCATCCAATCGATTCTGAATATCTTCGCGAGCAAGTGCATCCACGGCTGAGTGAAGAGCCTCGTTGTGGAAAAACTCCAAATGCGCAGCATTTTGGAGTGTGTCATTGGGGGTGAGCTGTTTAAACCGCCACTCCATAAAAAACCAAGCTCGTTAAATTTTTCATCCAGCAACCCCGTCGCAAAGCGCAGAGACGGATATATCTAAAGCCTTGGCGAGCCGAACAATGCTCGTGAGGCTAGGATTCCGCACCCCCCTCTCAATGCCACTGATATAGGTTGGGTCAAGATCCGCGCGTTCAGCGGTTTCTATCTGCGTCTGAGATAAAAATTCCCGACGTTTGCGCACATTAAGCCCAAAAGTTGCAAGCGGTCTGGTGAGGGGCGGCTTCGCCATATTTGCGAGACTGCCTGAACATGAACGACAAGTCGTTGGACTATGAGTCAAGTTGGCACGGACTGCGCACCTCCATCAACCCACCTCGCCCTCCCTCCCGCAGAGGCTTCAACGAAGGCGTGGACTAGGAATTCGACGCGGGAATGAAAGCCGAGATTGCGGGAAATGTTGTCGCGGTGTTTCTCTGCGGTGCGGGCCATGGAGAGGATCACGCTGGTCTCCCTGAGGGCCTTGCCAAAGCCGAGTCATTCGGCGACTTGGAGCTCCGTGGCGTTGGGGAGTTTGCGAATTTCCGGACGCAGGGGGAGAGTGGGGGCCGAAAGACTGAAGGAACCGCAAAGAACGGGTCACAAAGGGAAAGCCATGAACTTTCGGTGAACGCCCTTTTTCTCTGTGTTCTTTGCTCTTTGCGGTTAATTTTTCGAATCCTCCCCAAGTCCATCCCGGACACGCTGAAGCGCGGACTCCAACAGGGCCCTGCTCCTGCTATGCGGGATCACTCATTTTGCGATTTCTGCGCCTTTCTTCGGCCATTCTTTCCGGAGAGGGTAAAGCCTTGGCTCCGACGTCGCGGAGCCCTTGAGGTGGGCGCGTAGGTTGTGACGGCGCAAGACCTCCGGAGAGCGCGAATCCCGAGGTTGAACGAACCCCGGAAGTCTGTCACACTCTCCGGCATGAGCTTTACCCAGGTGATGGAGGAACTTCCCGGGCTGACTGTCGAGCAGAGGCAGCTTCTGGTTCGCCGGGCGCTCGAACTGGATGATGATCCCATCTCCGCGGCGGAACTTGCCACGGTGGAATCGCGTTTGGCTGCTCATCACGCCGCCCCATCATCCTCGCTGTCTCTGGAGGAGATGAAAAATCGGTTGAGGTCGCGTTGATGGCGTGGCGGGTGGTGGTGCGGCCGGAGGCTGGCGACGACCTGATTGAAGCTGCAAACTGGTACGACTCCCGTCGTGAAGGACTCGGAAAAGAGTTTGTTGGGGAAGTTCTCTGTGTACTCGATGAGTTGGCGGAGAACCCCCGATTGGGCAGCCGCCGGCACCCTACCAAGGACATCCACTGGCGATATCCTGAGCGCTTCCCCTATCGGATCATTTACGAGGTGTCGGAAGCGAGCCGTGTCGTTATCGTCGCCGCCGTGCTCCACGCCGCACGCCACGACAGGCATTGGCGCTGGCGACTGTGAGGCCGAAGGCGTTATCGTCCTCCCCCGGTGTCATTTGGGGTGATTCCTCCCGTGGATCCGTTTGGGATTTAGCTTTTGCGGCCAATCCGTTTTGAGGGCAACGCTTCGGCTCCGACGGCGCGGAGCTCTCCATTGGGCGGGCAGGTTTTGACGGCGCAAGACCCTCCAGGCGAACCCGGACACGCTAAAGCGTGGACTCCAACGGGCGGCTCGGCGTCTCACCCGGACGCAGTTTCTTCGTTCCCTTCGTGTCCTTCTGTTAGGTTAGGCTCCGACGTTGCCCTTGCGGGAATTTCCCGGCAGGATCCCGGACCATGCACCCTCAATGGGAATACACCGTGCTGAAGCTGCCGACGAAGACCCCGTTTCTCACCGGCACGGATTTTGACGATGCCCAATTTGGCAAACACCTCAATGCGTTCGGCGCGGCGGGTTGGGAGCTGGTTTCTGTCACCGGCATCCAAAGGGCGAACGGCCCCACAAATTATGTGATGGCCGTGATGAAACGGCCGAAGGGCTGAGGTTAGCCCCGGAGTCCGCGAGGGGATTACTGGATCCTTAGGATTCATCCGAATGGTTCCCGGTGTCTGATTCGGGATTATGGGCCATACTCCTCTCATGCTGATCCGGGCTTCCGATAAATTTGAACGCGCCTTTGGGTGTAACCGCACCGAAAGGCGGCCTGCCCAGCCGGGACCATTTCTCAGTTGGTCCGCGGAAACCTTCGTGGTGAGAGGATTTGGACGGTTCGCCGTCTTCACGGATGAGCAGACGCTCTTTTCGTATCTCGTGCCGACCGCCGGGGGAAAGACCCTGGCGGAGGTGATGAACGGGTTTCACGGCACGATGGATCAATTTTTTGAAAAAGTGGAACTACCCGGAAGACCCTCGCGTGAGGACGTGGAGTTCGTGAAAAGAGGCGACAAGCGGGTGATTGGCAGTCAAAACGAATTGATCTTCATGGTGTGCTGCCATCTGCGCGACAATCTGCCGCCGCTGACAGACGAGCTTTTTGTGGAGTTGCACGATGCCATGAATGACTGCCCGCTTTCCTATCTGGGCATGCGGAGTCCGCGACAAGCCATGTGGGAAGCGGTGCGAGCGTTGAAGGCACACTAAAGCGTGAACTCCAACCCTGCGGCAGGCTGGGCTGCTTGTCTGTGATGCGCCAAAAAACTCTGCGAAAGTCGTCCGCGAAGCGGCTATGGCGAGTCGTGCGCCTGGACGATCCAGCTCCAGGGGATCGCGCCGTGGCTGAGCATCCAGTCGTTGAATTTTTTTAACGACCAGGATTCCCGGACCACAAACCGCTGGAACAGTTTCTCCACTTCCAGGCGTCCGAGGAGGTAGCTCATGGGGACGGTGGGGGAGCTGGTGTACCAATTCACGTCACCACCGGCGCGGGCCTTGGTGAAATGTACGCCGTCCATCAGGACTTTGCAGGCGCCGGCGTAATCGAGGGTCCCGTCGTGCAGACCACAATCAATGATGATCCGGTAGGCGCGCCAGAGGGCGTCGTGGATCTGCTGGAGGCGGGCAAACCGGTTTGCGGTGAGGCCGCGTTCCACCGCCATCTTTTCGCACCACATGGTCCAGCCTTCGTAATAGATGGAATGCCCCGCCAGGCGGCGGAGTTTGCTGCGGTGCTGGTTTTGGA
This sequence comes from Terrimicrobiaceae bacterium, assembly GCA_041752695.1. Classification (GTDB taxonomy): domain Bacteria; phylum Verrucomicrobiota; class Verrucomicrobiia; order Chthoniobacterales; family Terrimicrobiaceae; genus CALCJD01. Next base: position 140,210 of record JBGSVZ010000027.1, on the reverse strand, counting down.
TGGCAAACTGCAGGTGGTGGCCCGGATAGCCTTCGTGCGCGCTGGTCAGTTCCAGCCCAAAATGCTGGCGGACCTCGGCGAGGCGTTTTTTTTCATCGGTCACGCCGAGGCTGAGGTCGTTGACCCAAAATATCCCTTCCTGTTTTGGCGAAAAGGGCGGCGGTGCGTTGTAGGCGGCGGTGGGAAATTGGTGACGCAGAAACGGGGGCGTCGGCAGTACCTGGAGGGTCTCGCCACGCGGCAGGGTCGCGATGCCGAGGGAGCGCAGTTTCTTTTTTAGCGTCAAAGTTGCGATGCGGTATTCGTCGATGAGGGGGCGGTCCGGGGTCCAGGAGGCGGCAGCTTCCTCGAGGACGGCGCGGGCACTTTTCCCGCCCAGACGTCGGGCTTCGGCCTCAAGGAGTTGGGTCATTTCCGCAACGAGCCGGTGGCCATTGGCACGGGCCTCGGGCAGGCTGATGTCGAAGCCGAGGCGTTCGCGCATGAGGAATTCGAAGTGAGCGCGGCCGATGCAATACCCGCGTTGCGGGCCGGGGGTCTTGCGGCCAATGACGGCGGCATACCGCTCGAACGCGCGGGCGGCAGAGGCCAGGGCGGACTTGGTGCGTTCGGGAGTCTTCGAGGCGGCAAGGAGTTCGGGTTCGACTTCTTGCAGAAACGTCACCGCGCCTTCGCAGGATTTCCGCGCCAGTTTCGTCCAGAGCGGGACCGGCTGGCGGATGCCCTCGGCACCGGCGGCGAGGTAGTCGGGGATTTTTTCCAGACGGGCTTCCATCGCGGGGAGGACGGACGGCAGGTTCTCTGTGTGGCGGACGAGCAGGTCAAAAATTGCATCGACGGCGGTGTCGCAGGGGCCTTGCGGATTGACGCGCCAGCGTTGCAGGTCGCGCGTCTGAAGGAGGTCGGTGCGCAACATGGCGAGGAACGTCCGGCGGTCGAGCCAGTCGTCGCCGCGGAAGGCGGCCTCGGGCTGGTTCTCGGCTTCGGCAAGGGCGGCCTCGGTGGCCTTGATGTGGATGCGGTGCGTGGCGGAATCGTTGAGCCCGAGGCGGGCGTTAAATTCCGCGAGGCCGAGCCGGCTGGCGTGTTCGGGAAAACGTTCGTGCGATTCGGCGAAGTAGGAGTCGGCGAGCTGGCGGAACCGGCTCACGGTGGCGGCGTCGGATTTCATGGAAGATAGAAATTTTAACCGCGGATTTCGCGGATGGCACGGATAAGGGGCAGCACGCTGTTGAAGCCGTGGCTGATCCCGGTTAGCCGCCCGGGGACTTGGGGATGACTTTGCCGTCGCTGTCCACGGGTCCGAGGGCGATGGCCTCGGCCTGGTCGGCGAGGGCGCTCATTTTGATGATGTCGGCTTCGCTCAAGACGCCGGTTTCCGCGTTGGTGGCGAGGAGGCGGAGTTCCTTGAGCTTGGCAATGAGGGCGGAGACGAACTCGGTCTTTTTCAGCCGCGGATGCAGGGTATCGAGACGGTCGAGGTAATAGTCCATGATCTCGGGGCGGCCGAGGATCTGGGCTTTCTCCGGGCTGTAGCGCTGGACGGCGCTGCGGGCGGCCAGTTGGAACCCGCGGAGCCAGCCCCCCAGACTGATCATGTGGGCCATCTCCTCGTCTCGCAGGTCGATCATGGATTTCTCCACATCACCCTGGGTACGAATCAGTTCCTCCCGCATGCCCTGCCAGTCGCCTTTGTCGCTGAGTTCAAACAGGCTCTTGCTGCGGCTGGTGAGGCGGTCGCCCACGCCCAGAACACGGGATTGTTTGATCAGCACGCGGCCGATATTTTGAATGTCTTGCGGCCGCTCCGCAATGGTGAGCATGAATCCGTCCGCCACCAATGACCCGAAGAAAAGCGCGGTCTGGAGGCGGTTGTCGTAGTTGGCGTCGAGCGGCGTCTGGGCAATGACGTCGAGCGGAATGGGCTGGAAGGTGCCAAAATCCTTGAGAATCGTCGCGATCACCGGGAGCGTGATGTCGTTCACCCCGAGCTCGTCGCGCATGTGTTCGTCGGAGGATTTTTGCAATTCCTTTTCCAGCTGCTTGTCCACGGGAGCCTCCGTCTCCTGGGCAGAGAGGAGCACCGAACCTGCCAGCAGGCTGAAAACGACGAAGATCGGGCGGAGGTTCATGCCGTGCGGTTATTTACCGAAAATTTGCGGTTAGGCAAAGGAATACCCACGCCGATCCGGGGGCGGGATCGGAGAAGGGAGAATTTTTAACAGCAGATAACGGAGGGAAGGAAGCCGCCCCGGCGGGGCGGCCTGCAGCGGAGAGCGGACGTGCGCCCTTCAGCCCCTTCGTTTTCTTCGTTACCTTCTGTAAAATCCTTTCTGCCTATTTTGTAACCAATTCTTCCAGCAGCGAGTTGATGCGTTTGAGCATGGCTTGAGGGTCTTCGAGCAGGCCGGCGGTGACGAGGGCGTTGTCGTAGATTTGCTCAGCGACCTGCTTCGAGACTTCCGGTTTGCTTTCGCGAGTCTTTTCCAGGCCGACGAGGAGCGGGTGGTTTGGGTTGATCTCGAGGTTTTGTTTAAACGGGTTTTCCTGGCCGCGGTTGAGGTTCTTCAGAATGCGACGCATGCTGGAGGTCATGGATTTGTCGCTTTCGACGACCACGGCGGGGCTGTCCACCAGGCGGTGGGAGACGCGGACTTCGTCCACTTTTTCACCGAGAGATTCCTTGATGAAGTTGCAGAGGAGGCGCGAGGCGGATTCGTCGAGTTTGGGCTCCTTTTGCTCGAGGTCGATCTCGGCTTTTTCGGCGGGCACCAGTTTTTTGCCGTCGAATTCGCGAAGGTGGTCCATGACAAATTCGTCCCACGGATCAAGGAGGAAGATGGCTTCGTAGCCCTTGGCCTTGAGGCCTTCATAATACGGGCTCGACTGGCAGGCTTCGCGGTTCGGGGCGGAGATGAAATACACCTCGGACTGCCCCTCGGGCATGCGGGTGATGTAGTCGGCGAGGGACGACGGCGTCTCGGAGGCGGAAGTCTCGTAACGCAGCAACTTAGCCAACGCGTCGCGGTGGGTGTAATCACTAATGATTCCCTCCTTCAGGAAGTGGCCGAATTCCTTGAAGAAGGTGGCGTATTTTTCGGCGTCCCCCTTGGCTTCGTCTTCGAGGAACTTAAGGAACCGTCCGGTGAGGACCTTGTTGATTTTCTGCAGGAGGGCGGAGTCCTGCATGGTCTCGCGCGAGATGTTGAGCGGGAGATCCTCGCTGTCGACCACGCCCTTGAGGAAACGCAGCCATTCCGGCAGGAGGTTCTTGGCCTTGGACTGGATGAGAATCTTGCGGCAATACAGATGCACCTCGGACTCGCTCTTAGGCATGCCGAGTTTTTCCAGGCTGTGCTTCGGCACATAGAGGAGCGCGTTGATGGCGAGCGGCGCGTCGGCGCTGAAGTGGAAACGATAAAGCGGCGCGTCGATGTCGTGGCCGATGAATTTGTAAAACTCCTCGTAGTCCGAGTCGGTCAGTTCGGATTTGCTGCGCGTCCAGATGGCGTTGATCGTATTGACGGCCTTGCCATTCAACTCGATGGGGAAGCCGACGAAGTTGGAATACCGCTGGATGATGGACTCCACACGGTGCTCGCGGGAAAACTCCCGGTCGTCCTCCTTGAGGTTGAGCACGATCTGGGTCCCGCGGGGAAGATCCACACCGGCTTCGATCTCGTAAGCGCTCACGCCGTCGGAGGTCCAGATCCAGCCGGTGTCGTCCGGACGGTAGGAACGCGTGTAGACCGTGACTTTCGTTGCAACCATGAACGCCGAATAAAACCCGACGCCGAACTGGCCGATGATGTTCGGGTTTCCGGCATTTTCCTTAAGCTGCTGGAGAAAGGCCTTCGAGCCGGAATGCGCGATGGTGCCTAGGTTTTCGATGAGTTCGTCGCGGGTCATCCCGAGGCCGGAGTCGGCGAAGGAAATGGTGTGCGCGGTGTCGTCGGTGTTTACCGCGATTTTGAGTTCCCGCTCGGGCTCGAAGATGGCTTCGCCGGAGGTCTGGAGGAAACGGAGCTTTTCCGTGGCGTCGGCGGCGTTGGAAATGAGCTCACGGATGAAAATCTCCTTATCCGTGTAAAGCGAGTGGATGACGATATCGAGGAGTTGCGCGATTTCGGCTTGGAAGGCGTGTTTTTCAGGGCTGCTCATAAAATGGAAAAATGGAAGAAGGGGGATTTTGCCACCAACTGCGCGGTCAGAAAAGAAGACTTTTAGCCAGTCGGCGTGTGCGAAATTTCCCAAGTTCTCCACCCTCCCCTCGCACAGATCTTCTTAACCCACTGATCATAAACTACTTACGAGTCTTTTGATGAGTCACCCGAACTTGCCGTTTGATCATGGCACGGCATCTGCTACGTGTATTTCTGTTCTGGGGGGAACAGCAGGCCGTCGTAACACTCGTTGCGGCGGCCTGCATTTTTTTTGGCTTCCGCCCGCTCGCTGAAGTCTGTTCCCTCCCGCAAAGAGCGCGGATGAGCACATCTGGTCAAAAATCACCAAACCTCACCGCCAAAAACACTCCCAGATCCCGAGTGGCACCCGTTCCAGTGGGGCTAGGGTCCCATTTGCCGGGTTTCGTCCTTTTTGTAGGCGCAATCCAGAACCTGGCATGCCGCCTGCTATATCACTCTCGTTCTGGGGGGAACAGCAGGCCATCGTAGCATTCGTTACGGTGGCCTGCATCTTTTCCGGGTATCGCGCCTATAGAACCGCGTTTTCGAAAAGTTCGACGATCTCGCCGTCGGGACCCTTAAAAAAGGAAATCTTGACCGGGATCGGTCCGGTATTGGAAGGGATGGTGACCTCCTTGGGCTCCATGGTGATTTCCAGGCCGGCGGCGCGGACGGTTTCGGTGAGCGCGGCGCAGTCATCGGTCCGCAGGGCGAAGTGCAAAATTGTCGCCTCGTCCGCCGGGGCGGGTTCGGAGCGTTCGAAGATCTCGATGTAGTCTCCCGCGCCCGCGTCCACCATGGCGGCTCGCTGGTTGTCGCTCCCCCATGTGATTCTGGTCTTGAGACCCAGAACCCCGGTGTAGAAAGCGAGGCTGGCGTCGAAGTTGGCGGAACGAATTGCGGTGTGGTGAAAACCTTGGATGGATGCCATGGCGGGGAGTCTGGCATTCGCCCCTGGCCGACACAAGCGGGAGTCGCCATTGGGGGATGGGTGTGCTTAATGGTGGGCGGGGTCTGCAAGAGGGCCGAAGGCCCGTTAATTCCACAGCCCGGGTCGAAGGCCCGGGGCTTTGCCCGGAAAATGCGCGCGGCCTGAAGGGCAGTGATAGGACGCCCGTCCCTCCCCATGGCTCAATCGCAGCCCTTCAGGCCGCTCGGAAATAACCCTCGTGAACCCAGCCCTGCGTGCTGGGCTATGATACTTCCGCACCTTTGGTGCTGGTCTAGAACCTCACCCAGTTTTAATCACTCCCGCGAGGGATAGGACCTCAAAAAACACCATCACCTTGGGTTGTCATCCGCGTCCGGGGCAGATAGAAGGGCTTCCCCATGCAAGCCCCGAAAACGCTCGAAACCCTGCGATCCAGCTATCAGCCGAAGACCCCGTCCGCTTTGGAGGGCAGTCCCGTGGCCCGCAAATCCGACCCTCCCGCCCCGGTGAGCAAGGAGGTCGCCGGCCGTTTTCCGCACACCTTCGATCTGCCCTCGGTGACCTTTTCCGGTGAGGGAAAAAACGGTGCCGCTGCCCACGTGCAGCGGGTGGGCGTGATCCTCTCGGGCGGACCTGCTCCGGGCGGACACAATGTGATCGCGGGTTTGTTCGACGGACTGAAACGCGCGCATCCCGAGAGTTCTCTGGTGGGCTTTCTCAACGGGCCGTCGGGCCTGCTGAAGGACGAAGTCCGGGAACTCGACCAATCCGTGGTGGACAGCTATCGCAACACCGGAGGGTTCGACATCATCGGCTCCGGCCGCACGAAACTGGAAAGCGAAGATCATTTCCGCAAAGCCCTCGAAACCGCCAAGAGCCGCGGCCTCACCGGACTCGTGGTGATCGGTGGGGACGATTCCAATACCAACGCCTGCATGCTGGCCGAATATGCGCGGGCGCAGGGGGCCTCCCTCAACGTCGCCGGGGTCCCGAAGACGATTGACGGCGACCTGAAGGGCGCGCAGGTCGAATCCAGCTTCGGTTTCGACACGGCCTGCAAGGTTTACAGCGAAATCATCGGCAACATCCATCGCGACGCGCTTTCGGTGCGGAAATACTGGCATTTCATCAAGTTGATGGGCCGCTCCGCGTCGCACATCGCCCTGGAGTGTGCCCTGCAAACACGGCCGACGCTGGTGCTGATCTCCGAAGAAGTGAAACACCGCGAACTCGCCCTCCACGAGATCGTGGATCAGATTGCCGACGTCATTTGCTATCGCGGCAACCGCGGGGAAAATTTCGGCACGGTCCTCATTCCCGAGGGCATCGTGGAGTTCGTGCCCGAGATGCGCGCGCTGATCTATGAACTCAACGAAGTGCTCGCGAGGCACGTGGAGGAAATGGGCGCCCTGGACACCCTCCCGCACAAACGCGAGTTTGTCGTCGGCTGCCTTTCGCCGTCTTCCGCCGGACTTTTCCGCCGCCTCCCGCGCGAAATTGCCAACCAACTGATCCTCGACCGCGACCCTCACGGCAACGTGCAGGTGGCAAAAATCGACACCCAGCGGCTGTTCGTGGAACTGGTGGAAAATCGCCTGCACATCATGGCCAAACGCGGGATCTATCAGGGAGCGTTCTCCCCGCAGGCCCACTATCTGGGCTACGAAGGCCGCTGTGCCGCTCCCTCGAATTTCGATGCTGACTACGGCTATTCCCTCGGTCTGGCCGCATCATTTCTCCTCCGCGACGGCCTCAGTGGTATGATGGCCACGGTGAAAAATCTGGCCCGCCCGGTTCAGGAATGGGAGGCCGGAGGCACCCCGCTGGCCCGCATGATGGAACTCAACCGCCGCCACGGACACGATGTCCCCGTCATTCGCAAGGCCCTGGTGGATCTGGACGGACCCGTCTTTCAGAAACTCCACGACGTTCGGGACGCGTGGGCAAAAGAAACGCAGTTCGGGTATCCCGGACCCTTGCAATATTTTGGCCCCACCGAGATCTGCGACAACACGACGATGACCCTGCAGTTGGAAGCGACCGACAAACGGTAGCCCCAGCTTTTTTCCTCAAGCTCATGAAAAACCTTCTCCTCGCATTCTTTGCCAGCATCACGCTCTGCCCGTCGGCTTGGGCGCAGTCCGCCGGCCCCCTGCCATTCAGCGTCTCACTTGGCGGCACCGCTGCCACGGCTAAGGACGGAGAGCCTTTTGCCAAGATTGCCCAACCCGTGGCCGCGGACGCGGCCATCGAAGTGGGCGCAAAGTCGGACATGATCATCATCAATGTGAGCAAACTCGGCCCGGACGGAACGCCCAATTCCGGCACCCAGCCCGCGATTATCCTGCTGCAAAATTCCCAGACCGGCTCCCTGGCCAAAACCATGGACCAGCAAAAACTTGCCCCCGGCCCGTATTTGATGAGCATTACGGCCGACGGACAAACCGCCCTGATCCGTTGCACCATCCAATAACTCTTCGCACCCTCGCCCTCCTCACGGCCCTCACTTCGCCACTGCTCGCGGCAGATCCGGGCCTCGCGCCCAAGCCCGAGGATTCCATCCAGACCGTGCTGAAACGACAGGTGGGGAACAAAGTCGAACTCCGCCTGGAATCCGGCTCCAGCGTCGCGGGCAAAGTGGAGTCCGTCGGTGACACCACCGTTTTTCTCTCGAACCTCACCGGGGCCGAGTTTTACGAAGCGGTTGTGATCCTCGACGACATCACTGCCATCGTCGCCCGCTCAGCCGCGAAATAACCGCCCGGCCCTGGAGGGTAGGCCTCCGGCCTGACCCATTTGCTTAAAGATTGGGAACCTGAGTCAGCACCTTGAAAGCCTCACCCGCCTCCGCCAAAGACGCGATTCCCGCAACGCCCTGCCGGGAAAGAAACTCCGCCAGCGTCGAATAATCCGCGCCCGGGCCGGCCCACTTATTCAGGTCGGAAAAATTCACATCCACGGTGAGGTCACGGAGTCCAAATCCTGCATAAGCCTCCCGTCCCTCCAGACGCTGGTGGTGTGCGTAGGCCCGCAGGGTGCCCTGCGGACGGCGATGGTAAAGGGCCGGGCAGGTGTCGCCATAGTCGATCGTCAGCATCGCCCCGCTCTTCCACCGCGGCAGCCATTCCGCCTGCCACGCATGAAAACTCTCCTGCACCTCAATCCGCTGGCCTTCAGGCCAATCGTGGAGCCAGGCCGTTGATGGGGGCACGGCCGCCTCTCGCCACACTTCGTGGACGCGCCCCCCCTCGACGCGCAAAGCGAGTTCCCGCCAGGCGCCGGATTGTTTCTGGAAAATCCGGCACGGAAATGCATCCACAAGTTCATTGGAAAAAATCAGAGCCGAACCCGCGCATTCCGCGAGGGCTTCCGCGACGCTGGTGTGCCAGACGGCTTTGCGGCCAAGGCGTTGTTGTTGTTCCGCGCGAAGCGGCGCCGAGACATCGACAATGTGATAGCGGGGCCGGCTCCACCACCCAATGGTCTTCAAGACGGCCTCCGCCAGTTCGCCCGTTCCCGCGCCGATCTCGATAAGATTCCAGCGGCCGGACGGCTTCTGATCCAGCGCCCAGCGCGCGATGCCTTCGGCCAGGCTTTGGTGAATCACCGGCCACGTGGTAAAATCCCCGCGACGCCCGATGCCGCGGATGTTCGCGGCGTAATATCCGAACGTCTCGTGATAAAGCGCCTCGCGCATCCAGCGGTCGAACGGAATCGCGCCGCCGCACTGCTCCTGCAGGTCGAGCAGGACACGCATCTTTTCCGCACTCATGGGAGAAACGCTGGTGCTCCCTGCGGTTGGAGTTCAGGCTTTAGCCTGTTCCGTCGCTCCCCAAGCAGCCTAAAGGCTGAACTCCAACGTTTCACCTCCTCAGACACCACGGAGCAGATAACTCCGCAAGGCTTCATTCAGACCAATCGTCAGCGAAACAGTGAAGTCGATGGTGTTTTGCAAAAGCTCCTGGCCAAACCCGGCCCACGTCACCTGCGGCGAAGCCAGGATCAGCATGGCGGCCAGCAGGATGAGGTTGAGAAGATAGATGATCATTAGCGAAAAAAAGGTCCCGCCGTAGTGCAGATCCGGCTGTCCCTTGGTGATCATCCAGCAGGTGAAGGAGAGGTGGAAAGCCCACGTCACGCCGATCACGCAATAGAGCAGGTGGCGATACGGCGAGACATCCAGGAACAAGCCGCAGAGTCCGTAGATCGCAATCGCAAGCACGCTGTAAATCGGGAAAAAGTAGGGCGCAAGGGCGATCCAGGTGTTCGTCCGGTCCGCCAAAATATGTCCCCCCTGACGCGAAACTTCAAATTGATGGACCCGGCCGCCCATCAGCAAAACCCAAACGGCATGCGTGAGTTCATGACCGAAAACGTAGAGCCATAACGGCCGCGGCAGTCCGAAAAACGTCACCAGCCAGAGCACCACACCCAACGAAAAAAACCAGAACTCCCCGGTGATCCAGAAGTCATCCCGCAGCGTGGTCCGCGCAAAGGCGGTGAAGAAGGTTTGCGTGAGAATCCACGCCGGCGGCAGCAAAAAAAGCCCGACCAAAAACTTCACCCACCGCTTGGGCACATGAGTCGGCAGGGCACCTGCCGTAGCGGCGACGTCCAGCCGCTGCTGGGGGCGCTTTTTCCGCGTGTTGCGCTTGGCGGCCATGCCGACTTATTGCCGTTTCACGGGAAAAAACCCGACGAAAATCGGAACGCCGGGTTCAAGGTGGGGAATCCCCTTTTCACTTTCACTAGGCCTTCACTCCGCCGCAGCGCGGCAGTTCAAGCCCTTCCCATGTAGTTGCCCGTGCGCGTGTCGATTTTGATCAACTCGCCTTCCTTGATGAAAAGGGGCACATGGACAACCTTGCCCGTCTCGAGGGTGGCGGGTTTCTGCACGTTGTTCGCGCTGTCACCCCGCACGCCGTCGGCGGATTCGGTCACTTTGAGGGTAACGGAAGCCGGGATCTCCACCTGTGCCGGCCGGCCTTCGATGCTGAGCACCTCGACCTTGAGATTTTCGACCAGATAGTCCTTGGAATCCGCCACAAGCTCGGCGTTCAGCGTGATGGTGTCGTAGGTGTCGGGATCGATGAAATGAAATCCCTGCGGGTCCGAGTAGCTGAATTCGAGCTGCTGGCGCTGGACATCCACCAGGTCCACTTTTTCCGTCGAGGAATACCGCACGTCGGCCGATTTGCCGGTGTTGATGTAGCGGATGATGGCCTGCACAAAAGCGCGCAGATTGCCGGGGGTGCGGTGCTGGACTTCAAGGACGATGGCGACGTTTCCGTTGTAACGGATGGCCATGCCTTTGCGGAGATCGTTTGCGAGTGCCATTTGGGAGAGTTGTTTTGTTGTAGGTGGTTGATAGGCCAAGAGCGGCCCGCGGGCTAGAGGATTTTCAGGCGGGAGAGATCCTGCGAGTCCACCACCCCGAGCGGCCGACCCACCGAGTCCACCACCACGAGATCGTCGATGCGATGCGTTTGCAGAATGTGCAGAACCTCCGCCGCCAACTTGTCGCCGGAAATGGTGATGGGATTACGAGTCATAAATTCGCTCACCGGACGTCCCCCGATATCTGGCACATCGGGAAAAAACCGGGCAAAATCCCCGTGGGTGAAAATGCCTTCCAATGCGCCCTGCGCGTTCACCACCACGGCCGCACCTGCGCGGCAGGTGGTCATGATTTTGATCACCTCGAGCACGGGCGTCGCGGCCTCGACTTTGGCGAGTTGATCCTCGCCGCGCATGATCTGGCGGACCTTCAGCAACAAGGCCCGTCCGAGCCGCCCGCCCGGATGGAACCGCGCAAAATCCTCCTTCTCGAACCCGCGCGCCTCCAGCAACACCATGGCCAGCGCGTCCCCCAGCACCAGCATCGCCGTCGTACTGGAAGTGGGCGCGAGGTTCAGCGGACAGGCCTCCTGGGAAACTCCGGTGTCGATCACACAATCCGCCGTCTGAGCCAAGGTGGAAGTCGTGCCACCGGTCATCGCGACAATCTTGACATCAAACCGCGCCAGCGCCGGAAGGATCGCAATCAGTTCGTCGGTCTCCCCGCTGTAACTCAGGGCCAGGATCACATCGCCGTCGCTGACGACCCCAAGGTCCCCGTGCAGAGCATTCAGGGAATTCAGCACCACGGCGGGCGAGCCTGTGCTGGTGAGGGTGGCGGCAATTTTTTCCCCGACATGACCGCTTTTCCCCACGCCGACGACCACCACTTTTCCGCGGTTTTCCACCGAGGCCTGGATCAGACGAACCGCCGTCTCGAAGTTGCCATCGAGACGTTCCGACACGGCCCGCGCTTCCGCGAGTTCGATCTCGACCACCTTGCGGGCGCGGGAGAGGTAATCCATTGCCGGGGAGTTTGACGGCTGCTGCGGCTGGGTTCAATGCCGAATCAGGCGGTGCCGAAATTCACGGCCTTGAGCCTGATTTGGGTAACCTACTCCTACTCCTGAACCTACCCCTACTCATTTCAATCAGGGTAAGTGCAGGTTCAGGAGTAGCTGTAGGAACGATGCACAAAACCAGCAAACAGTTTACGGATGGGCCAAGGGACACATTCGTCGAGCAGAATCCTCATGCCGGAGCGGGCGGGGCCAACTCCGATCTCTCCAGAGCTTTACACGCCATCTCTCGCGTGACCGACGGGAAGCACTCCAAAAAATCCTCAAGAGTGTAGTCGTTCTCCAGATACTCGAAAAGCGGCTTAACCGGCACCCGTGTGCCTTTAAAAACGGGGGTGCCTCCGAGAACTTCTGGATTCACCGTGATGAGGTTGGTCGCGCTCATGTCTGGAACTTACCATCAAGAGCCACAGGCGTAAACCATCGAGTCGGGGGAAACATGGATGCCTGAAACGCATGTAACCCGGTAAATGTCAGTAGTATATGCCGATATTTTCCTACCTTCACCAGCCGCTAATCCCCCATGAGGATTGGTCGCATTGCCGAATCGACGATTTTCGGCTTCTCACACATTCTTCTTCTGCCAAATATGGCAGTGAATTCAAAAAACTACGATGTTCGATTCTCTGCCCTTCCCATGGACAAATAGTTCCGGGCTCAGCCGGGTATTGCGCAGAGGCGATGTCTGGTGCAAAGCCTGCCCCGGATCGGAGGCTCGAAAAACTATCAAACGTGCTTTTAAGAAGGCATTCGGAACTAGAATAATTCGCACCGACGACAATCAGCAGTTCGGCGAAATATGTGTGCAAGTGCTAAGCTCACCGAAAGGACGATCGGAACTCAATAGAGCTCTGCGCGGAAGCCCTTCGCTCGGCACCGTTCTTCTTGATCATATTGCCACTGAGTATGCTTTCCTATTCCCTGAGGAGCTCGCCTTCGGAGAAAAGAAAGGCGACTTTTGGCAACTCGATTTCGAACGGTTTGAATCTTGGCTCCAAGCATACCCTCTCGACGCGGCCGACGTTCCAGTGCTAGCTCTCCTTGCTTGTGGCTTTGCGATGTCTGACAATTCGCTGATTCCCCGTCTTGTCGATATAGTTACCGAACAAGAACCACTTGCAATGGAGTGGTTGGTGGACGGTGAAAATGGAATGTCGGGTGAATTGATTTCCGACCGTGTCGATACTAATATTCCAACAAACAGTTCGAATCAAACTGAAGACCAAGGTGAGATGGAATTCCAAAACATTGATTCTGAAGCTGTGTGCGAAAACACCGCTGAAACCGCGGTATTTCTCAATACCTCTCGGCCTCCCGCCACAACTGGCGACGACTTTATTTGTTTGGCGCAACAAGCAGAAATCTTACACAACGGGCCGATCCAGCGCTGGCGAGACTGGCTCCAGCTCTTGCGTCAGTTGATCGACGACGAGACGACCCACATCGCACGGCTTGATGAAACCGCTCTAGCTGTACGGGCGGCCGCCACGGATGTCGCACAACTCCCAATCCTTAATAAGCCGCTCGAATTCGAATACTTAGGAGAGATTCAAGATGAGGCAACCGTAGTCACTGAACAAGCTCGCCTGACGACATTACACGAGACTCTACTGCGTGTTCAACGTGCCTACGGTCAGTTTGAAGCGATGCGTGAACGGCTAGGATACCCCATTGAACGGTGGCTGACTGGAGGCGCTACGCCCCTCGATACTATTGCAGTAAGTTTGGAGGAACGGACATCTGCGCTAGCTGCCGAAATCGAGGAAATCGGTAAAGCAATTAATCGAGCGAGTAACTTCCTTGACCAGCTAGCAACCGGCGATCCGGTGAGTGCATCGCAGATTGTTGACTCAATGGACGAAGATACTGTACGCGATCTCGGAAGATTCATTTTTGACCCGACTCTTGATACAGAGACCACCAAAAGTCGTCGCACAAGTCTCCAAAGCGCAGATTTGGGTGGATTACTACTCGCACACGCACTCCGTAAAGATTTTTTTCACGCGGCAGCAAGCATAGCTCCGCTGCTATTTGAGTGCGAACCAGTTATCGATTTGACTCGAGCTGCGACTGCATTGAGCTGGCTGACTTTCGGCCAGATGCAGGCACTCGCAAAACAAGAGTCAAAGATAGCGTCAGCAATTGCAGTTTTGATTTTCGTGACGGCTTGGCAGCGTGACCGAGCAGAATTCCTCGAGTATCTCGACCCTCTCTTAACAACAGCCAACCTTGACCCGGTGGCCGCAGATTTCTTTCAAGTTCTTGTTGAGGCTTGGCGCCGCGGACGGTTGCCTAGTCTGACTGTTGAACTCCTGCGCGCGGAAACCGCTGAGACCGAGGCGCGCGCGGCAGAAATTGCTGTTGAGAGCCACCAACGGCGTGTTCTTGCATGGCTTGATGAATCTCCAGGCATGAAAAAGAATTTTCATCTGTTGCGAATCTACGCTCAGGCGCTCTACCTCGAACCACTCCGCGTTAACATCGAAAACGGAAATGCCCCCATTGCATTGCAAGCATGGAAAGCTTTCGGGGATATTGACTCGATGGTTGAAGTCTGCATCGCGCAACTCAGTCGGAAAGATAAGCCTGAACCGCGGCACTACGACAGGACACGTGCATACTTGGCAGATTTTGAGCACGATCTCACTCAATGGGCCCGAACTTATGAGAAAAGTGGTTCTGCCGCAATTCCAGAGTTAACCCGTAGCGTAAACAATCTCCGCCGGGAATCGCCGAGCCACGCGAATGCAGCCGCAATACTAACCATAATCGAGAGCGCTAAAACAATTGAGACATTACCTTCGGATTTTGGTGACCGTGTGGGACCTGATGGTGCAATTGCTGTTTCCGCCGAGTTAACGGAATCATTTCTCGATCCAACACAGATTTTGTCCTGGCCGAAAGCAGTAGAGGGAGCGGTACCATTAGTTAATCTACTAGCCGACCGACTTCGTGAAGGTTTGCTTACTGAAAAGAGAACTTTGCGCCACGCATTGGACATCTACCTGCAGACTGGAAAATATGCAGCAGCGCGCCGGGCTGCAATTGGCGACGAGGCTCTCGAATCATTGGTAGAAACAGCACTAACACGACGCAGGGAAGCTGTGCGCACTGGACACGCAGAGATGCTGACAGAGGCAGACAAAGCTTCCGACTATGATGCGAACATCGCTGAGTATAGAGCCGAATTTGAACGCGCGCTCGCCAGCGACGATTTTCTTGAGGTCGAAGCAGCCATTGCTCTACTTCAAGAATGTCTCACAGAGTATCGCCACCGCAATGATCCAGAGAGGAAAGCTTTGCTCGAATGGCTAGCTGAAGCGAACATCATCCCATCAGAGCACGCTAGCGCCGCTGAATTGCAGACATTAACCGCAAAGCTGCGTAGTACGGAATCCGCTCGGCGGCAGCATTTGACTGTACTTAAGGAGCAGACCGAAGATGAACGTGCAGCGGAACCAGTACGCGATATTTGGACCCAAGTCTCCCAGCGTCTTGACCGACCCGCATGGTGGCCAGATGCAGAAACCTCTGAAATTATCGCGGGGGACCTTGCCACAACCGCGCGATTGTTGCGCGGAAAATGGAATGGCCGTTTGAGCGAGTCCGACCCGAGCGCAATAATTGCTCGTCGCGTAGCTGCATGGGTGCCAGAGCAGCTCAGTGCGGGCCTTTGTCCGACCGGAGATCAAACGGCTCTAAACCGAATTTCTGAGCTTGCCACAAAACTCCATGAGGGATGGGGTGACGCTGCTCTATTGCGGTTCCTTGGAGAAAGCACGCCCCATCTCGATTTTGCGCCCCAAGTTACGCAGTTACTCCCGTCGCCGACAGTATCGCCAAGGATTGATGCCCCAGAAAGGCAAGCTCCCTCCACTGAAAATCTGGGACCAAAATGGGATGAGCTACTGAAATCAATATGCTCTGAACCTCCCAGCGGGGCGGCAAATTTTGCGGACTTACACTCCGCAACGCGGACTTTTCGTTGGCCGCTCGCCCGCAAATTGGCGGTAGCCGTATTGCGTGCCACTCCGCCGCCAGGGGAAGACGTTCGCACGGACATGCTCGCGATTTACGGCGCGTCACTATTTGAAATGCAAGCGCCCAAATCAACCGTTCCAGATTGGCTGTTGGAAACGTGTATAGCTATAGCATGTTCACGCCGCGCCACAAGCCACTGGCTAGGACAAAAGTACACTCAAGAATTCATACCGCGGGCGATGCTTCGTGGCCTACACCGGCTGGCAGCATTGCACAAATGCGATACACTCTCGGAGCACTTTGGTCGCACTCTCGCCGCTGCAGTTGAATTACCGGCAACCGACGGCGACTACCACTGGCTCTCCAGTCTATTGCGTCGGTGCGACGTCTCGGCCCCGCGACTTGCTTCCATCGCTTGGGATTGTTTTACTGGCCTCCGAGGAAACGAAAACTACCGAGCAGCACTGCTTCGGCTACTCTTTCGAAATCGGCAAATTAAAACCCTCGAAACATTAGTTGTCGCAGCGCCTGAGCGTGTCCAATCACTTGTGCGAGCCACGCTGGAGGCCTTCGTCGCCGCGGAAATGAACCCGGAAGCACAGCCCGCAGCGCTGCAACTTGAAGCTGCGCTCCGAGCACAGGCTGTTGGTGTAGCGAATACCCAACCATGGCTCCTGCTATTTGGACATCTCGCACAGTCACTGGACAGTGCGGAACCTGCTTCTTTGGAAATATTACTTGATTCGGAGTTGGTCATCGAAACCAGCAACGCCCAACGGTTCTTGGAAGTTCGCATTCAACCAGACCGAAGTGAACCGCCGCGCCACCTTCATCTTCAACTCGGCACACAACCACCCGTTGCGCTATTTGACGAAATGCTTTTCAGTGAACAAACATTCCGGGTTCAACTTCCACCCGACATGTCGTTTTCTGCTGATGGTGATGGCCGTCTTGCGTGGTCAATTGAGACTATCACTAGCCGCGACAGAAAGGTAACGCGAAATGGCGTTTGGACACTGCTCTTGACGCAGCCGGCCCAACAACTTGATCCGGGACTGCGAGAAATCTATTGGCCAGGCGCAACGTGCGACCCTGTGAAAACAAATGAAGGCTTTTTCGGCCGCAGCCGTGAAATCCGAGAGATTGAGGGACACCTTCATGCCAGTCCGCGCGCTCGGAGCGTTATGATTTTTGGCGAGCGACGTATTGGAAAAACGTCACTTCTTCAAACGCTGCTTACATCGTTTCCTCCAGAGCGCGGTCGCCTATGTGGCGTATTTTGCGATGTTAGCAGCCTCCATCTTGCACCTGGAGAATCATTGCCAGAAATGTTTTTTGCACATCTCCTAACGGCTCTCGGAAACCGCGGTGACAACGACAACCGCCTTTTTGTTGACGCCATAGGGCGCTACAGCCAACACCCACTTGATTTTCGTCGTCTAGGGCGTGAGTTGGATGCACGCACTTCACTTCATGCAGCACTAACTAGATTGGTTGAAAAGTTAGAAGAGTTTACCGACGGAGCGGTCTCGCGACTCGTCATTTTTGTCGATGAGTTCGACCGTTTCGTCAGACTTGTCCTCGGCAATAGACGCGAAGAAGTAGATAGCTTCATGTGGGAGTTGCGTCAGGTAATCCAACGTAGCAACCGCATCGTGCTCGTACTTGCAGGGTCGGGTCTGCAACGAATATTGAAGGAAAATTACCAGGACGCTCTTTATGGCAGCATCGTTGAAGTTGAGCTACTGCGATTTAATTGGGCTGAAGATCGCGAAGCCATTCTCGACACCTTTCTGCCACGCGACATACGACACCAAATCTGTCGTCCCGAGGACTTTGATCGAGTCGGCGAATATGCCGCGAAGGTATGCGGAGGGCACCCCATGTTTCTCGCCCTGCTTGGTAGTGCATCTTCGGAATTTGCTGACGGGCGTTACCTCACTCCGAGCCTACTTGATCGCGTCGTTGAGCGTATGGTCCATGTTGAGTCGAGTGATGGTCAGCGTTTCGGACGAAAGACGTTCTACGAGTGTGTATTTCAACCACTTGAGGTTTTACCCCAACAAGAGTACCAACTTGCACGTGGTCTTTTTGCGACGTTAGCTCAACATACCAGTGGAGACGGTCAATTTCGGATCGCTCAGCTATTGGAAATTTCCGGTCTGCTCCGGTATGCGGATACCCGCCAACTGCTACAAGTGCTAGACCGGCTGGAGAAGGCGAAGGCAATCGTGAACGATAAAACCTCGGCTCGCGTCCGCATCGCCGTTCCACTGACCGCCGCCGCAGTTCGCGAAGATGCTCTAATCGTCCGCGACGCTGTTGACCAAGCGTTGGAGACGCTAAAAGAAAAAAGATGATTCGACTCCCAGATCAAGAGATGCTCGTGAACCGGATAGTTTGCGGGTTGCTAGACCAGGAGACTCCCGCCAGCACCTGCGTGCTCCTACCACCAGGCTTTGCCGACGAATGTTTACTCGCGGAGGCGATCCGTTCGACACTGAGTGCTGACAGTAAATCGCATCGGGTCGCTGTAGTTTTTGCAGATGCACTCGCCGGAAGGGAAGCATACGCACGGGATTTGGCAAAACAATGGAATCTGAATGCCGGTGCCTCATCCCAGGAACTTCCCTCGCTTTTTGCTGGTCTTAGCGCGGACGATCCCGGATTTCAAATAATTTTGCGGTTTCACTACATTGCGCGTAAATTGGACGAGGATGTTCTCGCGCTTATGCGAAACGCAGAGCAAAGCAGACAACTCCGCACCGTCACGATCACTCCGCTTCTCTATCCCGAATTGAAGCGCCGTTGGGAGGCCGAAAACATTCCATTTTGCGTTAGCGATTATGGTGATCGACATCGGCGTGAATCGCCAGCGCCGCTTTGCCTAAATGGACTTCTCGAAGTTGTGGCTGGGCAATCCGCTCCAGAGTGGCTGGGAAAGCTAATATGGCAATTGGTTGGAGGATTTCCCTCAGCAACGGCAAGATTGATCAAATGTTGGGTGACTCTTGGGCGTCCGCCTAATGGCACCCCAGAGGTTAGAGAATGTCTGCGCAATGAGGCTTGCCAGGCGCTTGAACGGACGGCACGTCTGCTAGACGCCCAAAACGAAACGCACTTTTCAGAGGCATTCTGTCATCTGTATCGGACCCTTGACTTCACCGATGCAATTTATCGTCTCGAACGTCATGACTGGAGGCGATCATTGATTGAGGGGAACCAACTCCGAGTTGGAGCCTTGGGTGCCCTTGCAGAAGAGAGGCTATCTCGCTTGACGTTCGAGCGCCCATCGGTTCATCGTTGGAATGACCTCTGGAGCCGGTCGCGTCACCTTTATCGCAATGGATATTTCTCCGAAATCCAAAATCTATTGCGAGAATTTCGCGAAGATCATTTACGCCCCCACCTGCGTCTCCTTCTCTGCCATGCACGCATTATGAGCACTCTATACGGCAGCCGAAGTGATGCCGCAGACTATTCGCCTGATTGGCATATTTTAGAGCGGGAGATTGCAACTACAAGCCGTTGGCTGCAGCAAACGACAGCAGAGATTCCAGATGCCGAAACATTCCTTCTTCCCCGCCTGGAAAAGCTTGGTAAAATTGCAAAGTCTGTTGCGTCGACTATCAAAAGCGATTCTCGCTATGTGGATGCTCTTTCAGGACTGCGTAAAACTGCTGCCGATCCACGACTCGCGGCTCTCCTCATCGCGCTAAAGTTTAAGGCGGCCGAGAATACGCGATCCGCTGAGATTGCGTTGAATCAAGTAGTTGTCCTTCCTGAGCAAATTTTCAGAAGTTGGGCAGGGGTCGCCTTAAATTTGAACTACTACTGCGCCCCAGACAATTCAGAAGGTGTCTGGAGTTGCGCCTCAGAAAGGTGGGCCTCTCTTGAAACTACCAGTTCGAGGTTGGAACCCACTCCTTCCAACAAGGAATTTTTCAATTTTAAGTCATTTGCGTATTTTTCTTACGCATGGCTGCACGTGAATGGGTCTGGAGAAACTCCTCGCCCAGAGCCTGATTGGGCAACATTGCAATCAGCCCTTTCGTTGCTACAGACGCGCAACGATGCTGCTCATGCAGTCGCTGCGACGACAGAATCGGTAAGGCAAAGATACTTCAAGTTGATAGGACGCTGGCTCGACACTTTCTGCCGTTGCTGTCCGGGCAGTCCCTCGCGAGATGAATTGCTTCTGGATATAGAACCGCTGAAACTTGTCGGTGAAGATGGATTACTCGATGATTAGGGGCTATCCACCCGATAGCAGGCCAAATCGTACACCTCATTTGCCAATCCAGATCAAACAAAGTAACTTTCAAGCACAAAAAGGGTATGGAAGCGACAGCTGCAGAGTTGCGCAGCGAGTTTCCCCGAGTGCGCCGGGTGGTTTTTTCCGGGCAGATGGTGACCATCAAATCCCGTGAGGGCGAAATGCGGCTGACTATGAATTCTCCTCTGCACGGCTGCTTGATAGCTGCATGGTAGTCCGCCCGGAAGACGAGGTTAACGGACCGACGACGCAGGAAGATTCCTGGGCCTCGAGCCTGTAAGGGGTTTATCGGACACGCATCCCGTGCTCTGGCTGCGGATGGTGATCCCCTCCGACAGGGTCTCTACTCCGTCACAAGAAACTGAAAATCCTCCGCCGTCAGCCCGGCGGCCCCGGTGGGGGCGGCGGCTTCGCCCTGGTCGATGATGGCGGTGAAGAGGGCTTTTTTGCGGTCTTTCAGCGCCATCATTTTTTCCTCCACGGTGTGGCGCATGAGGAGGCGCTGCACATAGACGCTGTTTTTCTGGCCGATGCGGTGGGCGCGGTCGCCGGCCTGGCGTTCGACGGCCGGGTTCCACCAAGGGTCGAGGTGATACACATAACTCGCGCGGGTGAGGTTGAGGCCCGCGCCACCGGTCTTGAGGCTGATGAGAAAGATACCGGGCGACTCGCCGGACTGAAACGTCGCGACAAGATCCTTGCGTTTGGCAGTGGGGGTGGAGCCGTCGAGGCGCAGATGAGCAAGTCCGGCGACATCAAGCGCGGTGCCGACAAGGTCGAGCGCTTTGACGAACTGGGAAAAGATCAACGCGGCATGACCCTCCTCGGCAAGCTCGGCGAGCTGGGTGACGAGGTGTTCGATTTTCGGGGAGTCGGTTTCCAGGTCTTGGGAAAGCAAAGCCGGTGAGATGCAGATCTGGCGCAGCCGGGTGAGGGCGGCGAGCGCCATGATGCCGGCCTGCTGAGCCGGGCGGCCTTCATACGCGGCCAGGACTTCACGCCGAACGTCGCCCACAGCACGGGTGTAAAATTCTTTCTGAGAGGGACTGAGCGGGAAAAAGAGGTCGGATTCGATCTTGGGTGGAAGCTCGGCGAGGATCTTTTCCTTGGTGCGGCGGAGAAGAAAAGGCCGCGCCCTTTGGAGCACCGGAATGCCTTCTTCATACTCACGAAGGAACTGGCGGCGATCGCCGAAAAGTCCCGGCACGGCGGTTTCCATGATGCTGTGAAACTCGCCGACATGATTTTCCAGCGGCGTCCCGGTGAGGCAGAGACGGAAGCGCGGCCGCAACTGCCTGATGGCTTGAGTGCGCGCCGCAGCAAAATTTTTCACCGCCTGGGCCTCGTCGAAAATGGCAACGTCGAACTCGCGCGCGGCCAGCATTTCCATGTCGCGGCGGGCGAGTTCGTAGGTCGTCATCACGATGTCCGCTCCGGCAAAATCTGCCGACCGGCCCTGACCGGTGTATTCGTGAATGTTCAAGCCCGGGGCAAAACGCGCCATCTCGGACTGCCAGTTGAAGAGCAGGGTGGGCGGGAGGATGAGCAAATGCGGAGCGGCAGATTGGCGGGGAAGGAGGCCTTCCTTGAGCGCGGCCAGCAGGGCGATGGTCTGAAGGGTTTTGCCAAGGCCCATGTCATCCGCAAGGCAGGCGCCAAAGCGGTGACGGTAGAGAAAACACAGCCAGTCATAACCATGGTGCTGATATTCGCGCAGCTCGGCGTGAAGACCCTTGGGAAGAGGACAGGACGGGATGCCCTGCAGGGTTTGCAGGGATTGCAAAATGGCTTCATCCTCCGGCGGAAGATCGCAGGCCAGCCCTTCAGCGCGCAGGGCCAGCCAGTCGAAAAGGGCGAGGCGCGGCAGGCGGGTTTCGCCAGGTGCCAGCATGGTGGAAATGCGCTGGAGCAGCGAGAGCGAAGCCTCGTCGAGCGCGATCAGCGTGTCGTCCTCCGCGCGGTAGCGTCCGGTGCGAAGAATTTCCTCCCACAGATTCCGGGGGATAGTCAGCGCGCCCGCGCGGGCCTCCGGGTGCAATTCGAACCAGTCGAGCACATCACTGCGCGCCGCGCGCACGCTGATGGCCAGCTGACCCACCGTCACCGCACCTTCATCGACCCGCAATTCGACGCCCCGATTTTCGCAAGCGGCCGCCAGACGACGAAGACCGGTGGCAAAATCAGCTGGCGGGAGGGTGACCACCAAGTCCCGCGAGCGGAGAATGTCGGCTTCCGGGAACGCGCCCGCCAAAGCCGCCATGGCCAGCCCGAGGGCGTCGCCGGCCCCGCCGCAGCACAGCCAAGGATTCTCCCCAATCGCCGGGTCGGCAAGGAGATGATCTTCGTTAAGTTCCCGCACCCTCGCCAGCAAATGGCGAAGGCATTTTTTGGCGTCATCGCCGTGCATGGCCAGGCTGACAAAGGCGGGATCGAGGGCCGCTTCGTCGATCAGGGCGTCTCCGTCACTCTCCCGCAACGGCAGGGCGCGGATGAGCGTTTCAGCCAGTTTGCGGCGCCGCCCGGGACTTATTACCAGGAGGGCAAAAGGGCCGTCCTCGAAGAGCCCGGAGAGCGTTTTTGCCAGGGCCCCGTGGATGGGCAGTTCGCTGCCGTCCCGCGTCCGCAGCGCCACAAAAACCGCCCCGTCACCTGTCTGCACGTGGATGGAGGGTCGGGCGCTTGCCGGCCGTGGGTCCGCAGGTTGTCCCGCCCGATCCAGCAGAGCGACAGGACCGCCGGGACGGATAAATCGGCCGGAATTAAACTCGCCGACCGTCAGGTTTTTGTTTCCCAACCTCGTAAACTCCCGCCACCCCTCGGGCGGATAAATCCGCACAAAGGCGCTTTTTTCCGGCAACAGGACGAGCCCGTGGCCCAAGTCGACAAACTCCCCTGCAGGGGCGCCGTCGTCGTCCAGCACCTCGCGCCGGATTTCCACCACGTCCCCGGCAACGGATAGTCCGGTTCGTCCGCGCTGGGTCCGCGCGGTGGGTTTGGGCACGATCCGGGTGATCTCCGCCTGGACCTCGATCTCGGCGGGCGGATGGGTTTTCAGCCAGTCACAAAACCCCTCGGCTACACGCCCGGGCTGTTTTTCCTGCCAGCGCAGCCACTCCATTCCCACAGGCGGATCGGTGACACGCCAGGACGCCTCGCGGCGACCGGAATCGTAGTCGATCTCAAAAACTCCTCCACCGACCGGCCGGGAAAAGATCACCCGCGCGCGGGCTGCTTCCGGCTCGTCCAAACGGAGCTGGTGGCGAAATTTGGCAATGGTCACGGCCGGGAGATCCGTGAGGTGAAATTTCGCGTTGTGCAGCACCCGGGCAATCGTCATGGCCGCGCTCAACACATGTCGGCACGCCCCGGTCCCACCGCAGTCGCAGACGCTTTGCAGCTCGCCGGCTGGGCAGGTGAACCGCACGGCCGGCGCCTCGTCATCCACGCCCATCACGGCCTCGAGCAGCAGCCCGCTACTGCCCCAGCGAAAAGCGCCCACTGCGCCTTGGGAAAACGCATTCGCGGCCGAGGCGATCGCCTTGGGCGGAGCCATGGTGTAAATCATGTTCGGCTTCAGCGAAGCCAGAGCATCGAGAAGTGGAGGGCGGCCCGACATCCTACTCGATCACAAAAGCGTCGGAAATCATTTCGCGTAATGCCGCCAGCGATGCGGCGGAGCGCGCGTGGGTCAGCAGCAGAGGATCGCCGGCGGAAACCCGGTCGCCACATTTGCGAATTCCGCTGAATCCCACCGCGAAATCAATCGTGTCCGAGCCCATCTTTCGTCCCGCTCCCAGGCGGACACTGGTCGCGCCAAGCGCACCGGCATCAATACGGGTGATCGTGCCGTCGCGGGGCGCGGGCAGGGGTTCGATAACAGGCGCTCGATGGACGGCCGTGATCTTTTCCAAAGCCGACGCCTCGCCGCCCTGGGCCTCGGTGAGCTCGACAAACTTCCGCCAGGCGGTGCCGTCTTTCAACCATTGGAGAAGCTTCGGGCGCGGGGAATTTCCCACGCGTTCGCAGAGATCCAGGGTGAGATCCACGAAGTCGGGCGGACCGCCGCCCTGCAGCGTTTCCACCGCCTCGGCCACCTCCAGCGCATTGCCTACCGTGCAGCCGAGCGGTTCCTCCATGGGCGAAAGGAGAAAAAAGGTCTCCACCCCATTGTCACGACCGGCGGCCTGCAGGCCCTCAGCCAGTTGCAGCGCCTGCTCGCGGGTTTTCATGAAGGCCCCGGAGCCAAACTTCACATCGAGCACCAGCCGGTCGAGGGACTCGGCGAGTTTTTTCGCCATGATGCTGGCAATGATCAGTTGGCGCGAGGGCACGGTGCCGGTGACATCGCGCAGGGCATAAAGCTTTTTATCCGCCGGACAAAAATCGGCGGTCTGTCCGGCCATAAAAACGCCGATTTTTTCGATCTGATGCAGGCACCGGGCTTCGTCGAGGTGAACATCAAAACCCGGGATGCTTTCGAGCTTGTCCAGTGTGCCGCCGGTGATGCCAAGTCCGCGGCCGGACACCATGGGCACCCAGAGACCGTCACACGCCAGCAGCGGAGCCAGCACGAGCGAAACCTTGTCGCCTATGCCGCCGGTAGAATGTTTATCCACCTTGGGCGGAGAGCCCGCCGGCCACGAAAAGGAGCGGCCGCTGTCCCGCATGGCGGCGGTCAACGCCGCGGTTTCCGCATCAGACATCCCGCGGAAAAAAATCGCCATGGCCAGCGCGCTCATCTGATATTCCGGCATCGTCCCCGCGGAAAAATCCGTGATCACCTGTTGAATCTCCTCCGTCGTGAGTGCGCCGCCGTCGCGTTTGCGCTCGATGAGTTGCGGGACATGCATGACAACATCTTGCTTTGTCCCGCGCGGCGAATGAAGACATTTTCATGACGGTTTCCGCCCTGAAAAAATCCCTGCGCGCCGCCGCGCGTCCGGGCGATGCCGAATTCCTCAAACGGTTTTTCAAAACCGGGCCCGGGGACTACGCCGAAGGTGACAAAATGCTCGGTGTGCGAGTGCCTGCGATCCGCCGTCTGGTTCCCTTGTCCGATAGCCTCAGCGAGGCCAATGTGCGCTGTCTTGTCCGGTCTCCCTTTCACGAAGAACGCCTGCTCGCCCTGCTGATCTGGGTGCGACGCTTTTCCCGGGGAGACAAGAACGACCGGCGGAAAATCCATTGCGATTACCTCGCGAACACGTCCTTCATCAACAATTGGGATCTGGTGGACAGCTCCGCGCCGCAGATTGTGGGCGGGTGGCTGCTCGAACATCCAGCGGAACGGAAGCTCCTCCCCAAACTCGCGAGGTCGCGCGACCTCTGGGAGCGCCGCATCGCCATGCTCGCGACCTTCACTTTCATCCGGGCCGGCAATCTCCCCCCCGCTTTGAATGTCGCGGAGCTGCTGGTGGACGACCC
The DNA here is from genome assembly GCA_041752695.1 of Terrimicrobiaceae bacterium. GTDB lineage: Bacteria > Verrucomicrobiota > Verrucomicrobiia > Chthoniobacterales > Terrimicrobiaceae > CALCJD01. The sequence continues at coordinate 114,998 of JBGSVZ010000027.1, read as the reverse complement.
TCACGATCTCATCCACAAGGCCGTGGGCTGGATGCTGCGGGAGACGGGAAAACGGGATGTCCACGCCATGCGCGAATTCCTCACCCGGCACGCTGCGACGATGCCCCGCACAGCGCTGCGTTATGCCATCGAAAAGCTTCCTCCCGACGAACGCGCGAAATGGCTGGGCCGGAAACCCCGGAAACCCTGAGCAACTTCTGAAGATCCCTCCGCCCCTTGCAGCCCAACAAACCTCTCGCTCCTGGCGCGGCGGGAACCTCCGAGCTGCCGACCAAGAGTCCATCCTCCACCCCGGCGTCGTGTTTTATCTGGTTACAATAAATGTCCCACCTGCGACATTTATTGTAACAACGCCCCACTCTTCGCGTGGGAGGGGGGAAACCTGAGCGAGCGAACGGAGGGGCGTTTCCGGAGGCGGGCATGGTGCCGCTGGGAGGGATTTTCCAGCGGCCGGCTGCGAGTGCTAGGCTGGCCCGAGTTTCCAGAGCCAACCGGCTCTAGTTCGTCGACAGCAGCCGATCCAAGTCCTTCAGGGGTTTGGCGGGACCCAGATAATTTTCACCGTCGAAACTGCGGGAAAGAATGACGCCATATTCGTTGAGGATCACCAGATTCGGAATCCCTCGTCCGCTATATTTGGAAAAAATATTGGAACGTGCCTTGGAAAAATTCACCGCCGGCCACGGCATGCCATCCTCAACCATATAGCCCGCCATGGATTTTTCGTCCTGGTCGGAGCTGACAAAAATGATGTCGAATTTATCGCGATCCGCCCGGCGCTTTTCATACCAGTCGACCAAACTGGGAGTGAAATCCCGGCAGGGTCCGCACCAGGAGGCCGAGAAATAGACGGCGAGGTATTTTTTCCCGCCCAGCCGGGCCGCGTCGAACGGTTCGAGCCGGCCGCCGATCAGAGTGACGAGTTGACCCTGAAGTTTTGCCGCCAGGGTGCCTGGGACAGGGGAAGGAAGGGCGGTGTCTGCGACCAGCGGGCCGCCGGCATCGGGAGGTGACTTCAGGAGGGGGGCAGGAGAAGACAAGCTGGTCGGGCCATTCAGCGCCGGGGAGAGCGGAAGCTCGGCAGGGGCCGTAAGCCGGGCCTGGTTTTGTTCGGCGCGCGCGATCACATCCGTCTCGATCGCCTTGAAGATCCTGGGGCCACCCAAGGCATAGACCGTCACCCCGGCGGCGCTGATCGATTTCACCTTGTACATGGTGCCCGGATCGATCTTGAGGGTTTTCCTCACCTTGCCGTCGATGATCACCGGCAGCTTGTGATCCACCGTCACCATCACTTCGACGGGCCAAATTTTCGGCTCGGCCGCTATCGTCTCCAGCGTCAGTGCCTCCTGTGCGCGCAGAACCGAGCAGGCGCAACAAAAGAAAACCAGGAGCCGTTTCATGCTGCGGGTATGAGCCTGCGGACGGCAAAAATCAAGCCGCCAGTCCGAATGCAACCCGGAGGGTTTCGGCGATGAAGTGGAATCCCGGCCGCACGCCCAGGTTTTCCGTCCGTCCGTCCTGCAGGAGAAACACCGGCACCCGCTCCCGGGTGTGGTCCGTCCCTCGCCAGGTGGGGTCGTTGCCGTGATCCGCGGTGATCAGGACGAGGTCGTTCGCGCCAATTCGGGGGAAAAAATTTCCCAGCCAGAGGTCAAATTCCTCGAGCGCCGCCGCGTATCCGTCCATGTCGCGACGATGGCCGAAGAGCATGTCAAAATCCACCAGGTTGGCAAAGATCAGCCCGTGCGCGCCACTTTCCCAGAGCCTGGAAAGGGCTTCCATGCCGTGGGCGTTGGAGATCGTCGGATGAGACTCGGAAATGCCGCTCCCGGCAAAGATGTCGGAGATTTTTCCCACGCCCCGCACCGGAATTCCGGCGTCCTGCAGGTCGTTGAGCACGGTGCGCGGAGGAACGAGCGAGTAGTCGTGACGGTTGGCGGTGCGTCGAAATCCTCCCGCTTCGCCGACAAACGGTCGGGCAATGACCCGACCGATGGCATAGTCGTCACAGACGTGCCGCGCGATCTGGCAAAGAGCGTAAAGTTTTTCGAGGGGAAAGACCTCTTCGTGCGCCGCGATCTGGAGGACGGAGTCGGCGGACGTGTACAAAATCGGCCGGCCCGTCGCGACATGCTCCGCGCCGAGTTCGTCGAGGATGGCGGTGCCGCTGGCGGCTTTGTTGCCGAGGAATGTGACCCCGGATTCGCGCTCGATGGCCAAGACCAGCTCGGGCGGAAATTTTTCAAAGACCGCAAACGGTTTTTCCAGCACAGCGCCGGCGATTTCCCAGTGTCCGGTGGTGGTGTCCTTGCCCGCCGAAAGTTCGGTCATCACGCCCACCGCGCCGCGTTCGGGCAGCCCCCCGGGGCCGCCCGCCGCGAGGTCGAGGGCCAGGCGAAGTCCGAGGGAGTCGAGATGGGGGAGGCGGATTCCGGGACGGCGTTCCAGAATATGTCCCAGCGTGTTGGCTCCGGCGTCGCCGTAGTCTGTGGCGTCAGGCGCGTGGCCGACACCCACGCTGTCGAGGACGATGAGGAGGGCGCGGGAAGTTGTTTGCACGATGGAAATGGCTTGGTACCTAGGTAGGGGAAGTGATGGACAAAAACGAGACGATTTACGTGGCCGGCCACCGGGGCATGGTGGGAAGCGCGGTGGTGCGCAAGTTGCAGGCCGAGGGATTTACCAACATCCTCACGCGCACCCGCGCCGAAGTCGACCTGCTGGACCGTGCCGCCGTGCGGGCGTTTTTTGCAACCGAGCGCCCTGCCCTGGTCGTCGATGCCGCCGCCAAAGTCGGGGGAATCGTGGCGAATTCCGAACAGAAGGTGGCGTTCCTCCTGCAGAATACGAGCATCCAAAACAACCTCATTGAAGCCGCGGCGGACTTCGGCACGCGGAAATTTCTCTTCCTCGGCAGTTCCTGCATTTACCCGAAATTCGCTCCGCAGCCCATTCCGGAGAGCGCGCTCCTGACCGGTGCCCTCGAACCCACCAACGACGCCTACGCCCTTGCCAAGATCGCCGGAATCAAACTCTGCCAGGCCTATGCTGCGGAACAGGGGAAAAACTTCCTCTCCGGCATGCCGACCAATCTTTACGGCCCGCACGACAACTTCGACCTGCACACCTCTCACGTCCTGCCCGCCCTGATCCGCAAGGCCCACGAAGCCAAGCTGCGCGGCGACAGCTCGATCCCCATCTGGGGCACAGGAACCCCGCGGCGCGAGTTTCTGCATGTCGATGACCTGGCGGACGCCTGTTATTTCCTGCTGGAAAACTACGACTCCCCCGAAATCGTCAATATCGGCTGTGGGGATGACGTGACCATCCGCGAAGTGGCCCAGACGGTTTGCGACGCGGTGGGGTTCCACGGAGAATTGGTCTTCGACACGTCCAAACCCGACGGCACGCCGCGCAAGCTCCTCGACATGTCCAAAATGTTCGGTTTGGGCTGGAAGCCAAAAATTTCGCTGCCCGACGGCATCCGCCACGCTTACGAGTGGTTCCTCGCCTCCGGCAAGGCGGCGTAGCGATTTTCCTCAACGGCGGAGGGGATTGCGGGAAAGGCGAAACCCGCTAAGATGCGCTCCTGTTCATGAGCGATTTCGAATATCCCAAAATCTACGACGTCATTGTCATCGGGGCCGGTCATGCCGGCATCGAGGCGGCGATGGCGGCGTCTCGCTTGGGATGTGAAACGCTCCTGCTCACCCAGAACGCCGATACCGTCGGCCAGATGTCGTGCAATCCCGCCATCGGCGGCCTCGCCAAGGGCCACATGGTGCGCGAGATCGATGCGCTCGGCGGGATCATGGGTCTGAACACCGACGCCACCGGCATCCAGTTCCGCATGCTCAATGCCCGCAAGGGACCCAGCGTCCGCGCCCCCCGCGCCCAGTGCGACAAGAAGGCGTATCAGTTTCGCCTCAAACATCTTCTCGAACGCCAGCCGCATCTCGACCTGAAGCAGGGCAACGTGACCAAACTCCTCGTCGAAAACGACGCCGTGGCGGGCATCGAAACCAATTTCGGCCTGTCTTTCCGCGGCAAATCCGTGGTCGTGACCACCGGCACGTTCATGCGTGGACTCCTCCATGTCGGGCTGAAAAACCAAACCGGCGGGCGCATGGGCGACACCGTTTCGACCTTCAGTGACAGCTTGCGCGAGCTGGGATTTGAGGTCGGACGTTTTAAAACCGGCACCCCTTGTCGCCTGCTCGCCAAGAGCATCGATTTTTCCCAGTGCGACCGCCAGGACGGCGACGAACCCGCTCCGCTTTTCAGCTTTCTGGCGGAGACCATCGTTCCAGGCGACGACGATATTTTCACGCTGAACGGCTGGCGCGACGGCGCGTTTCACGTTCGCCAAATCCCGTGCTGGATTACCCACACGAACGAAAAAACTCACGAGATTATCCGCGCCAATCTCGACAAATCCCCGCTCTACGCCGGCGTGATCGAAGGGGTCGGGCCGCGGTATTGTCCCAGCATCGAGGACAAGGTGGTCAAGTTTGCCGAGAAGGAATCGCACCAACTTTTCCTCGAACCCGAGGGACGCCACACCGACGAAATCTACGTCAACGGCGTTTCCACCAGCCTGCCTTTTGAGGTGCAGTATCATTTCATCCGCAGCGTGAAAGGCTTGGAAAACGCGGAGATCCTGCGGCCTGGATACGCCGTGGAATACGATTACTGTCCGCCCACCCAGCTTCACACCACCCTGGAAACCAAACGCGTTGAAGGCCTGTATTTTGCGGGTCAGATCAACGGCACCTCGGGCTACGAAGAGGCCGCCGCGCAGGGCCTCATCGCCGGGGCCAATGCGGGACTCAAAGTGCAGGGCAAACCCGCTTTCACCTTGGCTCGTCACGAGGCCTACATTGGAGTGTTGATCGACGACCTTGTCACGCGAGGCACGCCGGAGCCCTACCGGATGTTCACCAGCCGCGCGGAATACCGGCTCCTGCTGCGCCAAGACAATGCCGACACCCGCCTCACGCCCCGCGCCATCGAGGCCGGCCTGGCCTGTCCCCTGCGCCGCGCCCGCTTCGAGGAAAAACACCGCCTCATCGGCGAACTCAAATCCCTCGCCCGCGCGACCCGCCACGACGCGACCCATTTGGAAACCTGGCTCAAACGCCCGGATAACGTTCCCTCGCTGCTGCCCCCCGAGCTTTACGAAAAATTTTCTCCCGATCTCTGGGACATCGTCGAAACCGACCTGAAATACGAAGGCTACATCCGCCGCGAAGAGGAACGCATCGCGAAAACCTCCCGGCAGGAAGGTCGCCCCATTCCCGACTGGGTGCATTACGCCAAAATCAACGGCCTCCGCGTCGAGGCCGTACAGAAATTGGGAAAAGTCCGCCCCGAAACCCTCGGCCAGGCGGCCCGCATCAGCGGCGTCACGCCCGCCGACATCGCCCTGCTCAGTGTCTGGGTGATGCGGGGCGACCAAACGTTGGCGTCCGGCCAGTAATGACCTGCCCGAATTTGTCGGCGCGCCACTTGAATCTCCCCATTCGAACCGGTAAACAAGGAGGGCTCGCGCATGAATCCTTACGAAACTGACAAACTCGTCTCCGATTACCTTCTTTTCCATTACGGCTCGGAGGAGGAAATTCTTGGCCGCGTGCCAGCTCCCCGCGAAGGGCTCAATTTTCCCCGCCGGAGCGTCGGCGATCTGATCGGTCCGATGGGACGAGAATCCCGAGCCCTCGATATCGGATGCGCGGTGGGACGCGCTTCGTTTGAGCTTGCCCGCTACGCCACCTCGGTGATCGGGATTGATTTCTCCTCGCGTTTTATCACCGTGGCGCAGGAGTTGAAAATGGCCGGCCAGCTCGATGGAACCTACCCAGTGGAGGGCATCGTCACGGCTCCCTTTCGGGCCGAGGTCCCCGGTGGCATCGACCGGAGTCGTGTGACATTTGAAACCGGCGACGCGATGGCATTACGCCCCGACCTTGGGGAGTTCGATGTCGTTCTCGCAGCGAACTTGATCTGCCGGCTCACCGACCCCCGGCAATTTCTTGACCGCCTGCCTTCCCTGGTGAAACCCGGCGGCCAGCTTTTGCTCACCACCCCGTTCACCTGGCTGGAAGAATTCACCGCGCGCGAAAACTGGCTCGGGGGACGCGATGCCAACGACGCGCGGTCCTTCGAAACTCTACGTGCCATTCTGGATCCGTATTTCGAGTTCCAGACCTCCAAAGAACTCCCGTTTCTGATCCGGGAACATGCCCGGAAATTTCAATACGGCGTCGCGATCGGCTCCCGCTGGAAGCGCAGGTCGGAGCCGGCATGACCAACTGGGAAAATCGCTACCAATCGGGCGACACCCCTTGGGAAAAGGGAGGCGCCCATCCGGCGCTTCTCGCCTGGTTGGATCAAAATTCCCTGCCGGGCCGTGTCCTGATCCCGGGATGCGGTTCGGGTCATGACGTCCGCGCTCTCGCCCGGACCGGCGCGGAGGTGATCGGGCTGGACCTTGCCCCATCCGCGGTGGCCTCCGCCGAGAGCCACCCCCGCGTGGGCCGTGAGACCTACTTCGCCGGGGATTTTTTTCATCTGCCCGAGGACTGGACGGGAACCTTCGACGGTCTTTTTGAGCACACGTGCTTCTGCGCCATTGATCCCTCGGACCGCCGCGCCTACGCAGATTCCGCCGCCCGCCTTCTCCGACCCGGCGGGCGTCTGCTGGCCATTTTCTATCTGGATCCCGGACACGACGGGGAGGGGCCGCCCTTTGGCTGCACGCGGGAGGAACTTGATCGCCTTTTTTCCCCGGCCTTCCGGATCATCCGGGAAGAGACCTCCCTGCCCACCCATCCCGGCCGCGAAAATCGGGAGGTCTGGCGCGAGCTGGAGCGGGTCTAAAGGGAGCCGCTCAGTCCGGTCTTTGCAGCGTGCAAGAGACTTGTCGGAGATCCTGTTTCGCTTGTTCCAGAAGGTCCCGGACGCGGGCCGCATCCTTTTCCAGCGGGCTTTTCTGGAGGCGGAGCTTACCCACCATCGCTTCACAAAATAAGGTGATGGCAGCGAGATCCTGACAAACCCCCTGCTCCAGGGTGTGGGCCAGTTCAGGCGCGGAAAGAGAAAACGTGGAGCGGTCGGTCATGGCCGAACCGTCGCCGGATTTCCTGGCAAAGCAACAGCATCTCCTTCACCCGACCCAGCAAACGGGAACTCCCTTAAGGGGCGGGCGCCGCTTTACCAGTGGCGCGGCCGCGCGGATTATTTGTTCTCCGTCACGACCGCAGCGCGGCGGACGGAGGGCTTGACGGAGGTTTTCGTCGGCTCGGCCGGAATCCCCACATCCTTCCGATACATCGCAAGAACCTTATCGGCGGAACTCTCGGAAGAACGGCCGGCCTCCTCCAGAGGGAAGTCCCGCGAAGTTTCAATGCCAGCCAACGCCTGTCCCGCTCCAAAAACGGCAAACACGCCCACGCAAAGAACCAGCTTCCCGTGGGAGAGCAACCGCGCAAATGGCGAAAATTCAGACATCCAGTTGCACAGAAAGCGGAAAACGGGGTTTCGTCAAGTCTCTTTCCGCAGCAACGCAGCAAAACTTCGCGACGGCCGCTCTCATCGCCCCGTTCCTTCAAAGCGTCCCCCGTCAGATCTTTCCGTAAAGAACTCTGACGAGGTAAAGTCCCCGCGCGGGCGCGACATGCTCCCACTGGGGGGCGCCCGGTTCCTCGAGCCGCCGTCTGACGGCGTCGAGAGCCTCCCGACCCGTGGCGACGCGCATGATGGACCCCGTCATCATGCGGACCATGCGATAGAGGAACCCCTCCCCGGTAAAAGTCAGGGCAATCAGTGAACCTTTGGTCACCACGGAGATTCGGGAGACGGAGCGCACCGTCTGGCTTGGCGAACGTTTGTTGGCCCCGAAACCCCGAAAATTGTGCCGCCCGACAAAAATCTGGGAGGCTGCGCGAAGTAGCCCAAAGTCCAGGCGATCCGGCACCAGCCAGACCCGTTCAGCTTCGTGAGGAAAGATCACATCGTCGTTCCGGATGAGATAGCGATACACCTTGCCCTTGGAGGAATGGCGGGCGTCAAAACTGTCGGACACCCGCCGGCAACGCATAATGCGAATGGTCGGAGGGAGGTTAAAATTCAGAATCCGCTGCCATCCGTCCGCGGAGAATCGCTCCGGAACCTCAATATGCGCCCCCTGCCCGAGAGCATGGACGCCGGTGTCCGTCCGTCCCGCCCCGTGGACGACAACGCGTTCCCCGGTGATGCGCCGCAACGCGTCTTCGAGCACATCCTGCACCGTCAGCCGGAAGGGTTGGCTTTGCCAACCTTTGTAAGGGAAGCCGTCGTAGGCAATGGTCAGTTTTAATTTCATCGCAATTCGCGGGCTCAAAAACGGGAGTCTAGCCGGGGCATTGCAGGGTTGAAGGAAATCCTTCCTGTGGCATAGTGCAGCGCCATGGGGAAATTGCTGGGTCTCGCGACGTTGCTCGCCGCCGGTTTTTGGCTATCCGGGTGCGCCTCGGGCGATCCCCGCCTGCAAGGCACCTGGCAATCCCACAAAGTTCCCATGCCGGTGGAGATGGTGAAAGTGACCAAAGTGGAAACCGTCCGGGTGAGTAAACGCAGCAAGCGAACCAAAAAGGTTCCGAAAACCGTCATGGTGGCCCGGACCAAGTCGGCCCCACGCTATCTGGATCTCATCCTGAAATACGAACGCGCCCGCCTCACCTTCGAATTCCCTCCTGCGGACGGCGCCGGTCCCCGAAGGATCAGCGTGCCCTACGAAGTGGCGGCGGCCGATGAAAAATCGGTTGTCATCGACGTGCGCGAGCCGGTTTCTGGGGAGAAGGAGCGGATCGAGATTTCCTTCGACGGACCGAACCGTTATTGGGTGAGTCCGTCCGGCGGCGAAGGCTGGAAGGAATTTTACCAACGCGTCGAAAAGCGGGGGTAGCTCGCCGGGTGCGCACCTTCGGGCTGCGGTCCAATCCGGCGCTTCCCCTTCGCCTCAGTTCTCGCCTTTCTGGGCGTCGAGAATCGAAGCGTAGGAGTACCGCCTTTGCGTAGCAAAGCCCGAATGGCGATTTTTATAGGCAACCCGGCACCCCCCAATGGTGGCACTTATTCCAGGGTGCCGAGGGCTCGGCACCCTCCAGGATTTTCAGAGGCGCTCTTACGGAGCCGCCGGAAACTCCAGGCTCCAACTGTTCAGCACACCGGTATCGTCCGCCGCCCGGTCCTGCACGGTGAGCGTCCAGGTTCCGTTGGGGTTGATCCGGCTGGTCGAAGTGAGGGACTGATTCAGGATCACATTGTTTGCACCTTTGCCCGCACGATTCCAGAGGGAGATCGCGCTGCCCCGCGGCGGCTGGAGCGTAATGATCAGATCGCCCACGTAGGTGTGCGAGACATTCAACTGCAGCACCACGCTGTTGAGGGCAACGGAAGTGGGTTGTCCGCTGACATTGAGCGTCGAGGTCACCGTGCCCCGGTCGGGAATATTTTTCGGCAGGCTGCCCGCTGTGAAGATCGTGCCTTCCACGGGTGGCGTCGTCGAATTATCCAGTGCGCGTTTGGCGCTGACCGCCCCGCCGGAGATGGTCCGTCCGTTCAGGGCGGTCACAGGGCGGGTGTTGTTGACCAGGCGGGCTTTCAGCTCCGCGACTGTCAGGGACGGGAATTTGGATTTGACCAGTGCGGCCACCCCGCTGACATGAGGTGCCGCCATGCTGGTGCCGTCGTACGTATCGTACGAGGAATCACTGTCAGACGTGGTGGAATAAATATCCACGCCCGGCGCCCCCAGATGCACCGAGGTGGCGCCGTAGTTCGAAAAGCTGGCCAGTTTGTCCGTGCGATCGAGGGCTGCCACGGAAATGATATTGGCAATGGCAAAACCCGAGGGGTAGCGAACCTTGGTGTCGTTGTTTGTGCCTTCGTTGCTGGCCGCGACCACAAAAAGGATGCCGGCCTCACGGGAACGGGTGATGGCGTCGAAAAGCGCCTGGCTGAACCCGCCTCCGCCCCAGCTGTTGTTGAGGACATCCACGCCCATCTCGATGGCATAATCAATGCACTCGATCGCGTTGCTATTTTTGCCGGACCCCTTGGCGGAGAGAAATTTCAGCCCCATCAGGCTGACGTTCCAAGCGACGCCGACATGGACGCCGCTATCATTGGCGGTCGCGCCAATCGTGCCGGCGCAGTGGCTGCCGTGGCCGTCGTCATCCATCGGATCGCCGCTGCCGGTGATCGCGTTGATACCGTGAATGTCGTCCACGTAGCCGTTGTCATCATCATCCAAACCGTTGTTGGCAATTTCGCCGGGGTTCAACCACATGTTGCCCTCGAGATCCTGATGCGTGTGGCGGACGCCGCTGTCGATGATGCCGACAATCACGTTGGACGAGCCCGTCGTTTGGTCCCAGGCAGTGACGGATTCCACATCCGCGCCGGTTTTTCCCCCTTTCTGGCCGGTGTTACGGAGACCCCAGAGCCGGCCATCCGTGAAAGCCGCGTCCGTGGGAGTGGCGCTTTTCGTCACGATGTAATCGGGCTCCACATATTCGAAGAGCCCGCTCTGTTGCAAATCCTGGATACGCTCGCGGAGGCGGAGGGCGCGGTCGCCGGTGGTGTCCTCGCGCAGCTCGATCACGGCTTGGCGGCGAAGGTTGCGGAACATTTTGACCCGACGGATTTTGGCAGCGATTTTGGCGATCCTCGGGTTGCGACTTTTGCCCTCGATTGCGGACTCGCCGCCTTCGGAAGCAAATTTGACCAGTACGGTATTCGGGTCCGCGGCAAACCCATCGATCAAAACGGTGTCCTGTGCCCCCGCGGGGAGGGTGAACGCGCAGACGGCGAGCGCCGCGCAGGTGAAGATGGCCATGGGCCGACGAGCCGCGGAAGTGCGGCGGATTTTTGCGATCATTTTCATTTTTCCTCTTTGGTGGTCACTTCCTGATCGACTTCGGCATAACGAACAGCCTTCTCCGACCCAAGCGCACGAAGCGTTTGTTCCTGGATACGAGAGGGGAGTGCGCGGTAGACGCGCGAATTCGCCGCAGCGAGAGCCTTTAGCAGTTGGAGACCGTATTTTTCCTCAATTTTCGTAATGTCCTGCGAGGTTGCCTCCTGGGTGTAAGCCACGATGACACTCGCCCCATTCCCGCCACCATCCTCCGCGTCAAGCGGGTTGTTGAGGAGGGCAGACACGAGAATTACAACCGCTGAGAATACGGGGATCCGGAGCGGGAAGTCAATCGGGATTCGCATGGGTGGCAGGGGTCGCTTTAGCAGAAGCAGGCGACCAAGGCAATGGCGCGGCGCTCCCGGCAAGGGCCGCGCCGCCCACACTTGCCAGAGACGCAAAAAATCGGTATGGAGGATCTTATGAAATTACGGCTGCTGATTCTGGCGATGGTTTTTGCTGGTGGAGGCGGATTGGTGGCGCAGGACTTTATCGCGCCCGAGGGTGAACAGAGGGAGATCATCACCGAGGAGATCATCACACCCAAACCTTCGGTCGAAGGCATTGTGAAAGATATTTTTGTCACCCGCAAACCCTGGCAGCTCGTGAATCCCGCGGCTCCAGCCTCCTTCGGCAGTGGGGAAAAAATGGTCTCCAGAGACTCCGGAGCAGGCACCCCGTACAAATCGTCGGGCTGGATCCTTTTTGGCATTGAGTGGTGACCACCCCGGCGCGGCGTTGTTCTGCGCCACGTTTCTCAAGCCGGAAATGTTGCACGTCCATCGGCATGTCCGCGGGCTGAAGACTTTTCGACCGGTTGTTCTGACCCAGAAACGCGAAGGCGAATGGACGGTGGACGCCCTCGAAGTGATCCCCCGCTCGCCCTGGCGATTTCTGGCGCGGGCGGTGGAAAAATCTACCGGCGGCCCGTGGCAGATCTCCGGCAGCGAAGCGCGGCGCGCGCTGGACGTGATCCGGCGCGAAAACTGCGATGTCCTTCACGTTTTTTTCGGCAATGTCGCCGTCCACCTGCTCCCTCTTCTTCGTCAGTCGCCGGTTCCCGTGGTCGTGTCTTTTCATGGCTCCGATGTGGCGGGATCGATGGCGACGCCCGCCTATGCGGAATCCGTGCGGGAGATTTTTCACCGTGCGGCCCTGGTGCCCTGCCGTTCGGAACAGCTGGCAGGCGCGGTGGGCCGGCTCGGATGTCCTGCGGAAAAGCTCCGCCTCATGCGCACCGTCGTGCCGGACATTTCTTTTGTTCCCCGACACGCTCCGGAGGATGGGGCCTGGAAAATCGTGCAGGCGGCGCGTTTGGTGCGGAAAAAAGGCCTCACCACCGCGCTCCGGGCCTTCGCGGAATTTGCGAAAAGTTTTCCCGCCTCCACCTTCACCATCGCCGGCGAGGGGCCGATGGAAGCGGAACTGCGCCATCTCACGGGCGAGCTTGGGCTGGGTGACCGCGTGCGATTCGCCGGCTTTCTTGGCCAGGATGCCCTGCAGGATCTTTTCCGCGAGTCTCACCTCTTTTTTCACCCCAGCGAAACCGCCGACGGTGATGTCGAGGGGGTGCCCAACGCCCTGCTCGAAGCCATGGCTGGCGGGCTCCCCGTGGTGGCCACTCGCCACGGTGGCATCCCTGAAGTCGTCCGCCAGGGAGAGACCGGACTGCTCTGCGCAGAACGCGACGCCCCCGCCCTCGCCGAAGCTCTCCAGGAACTGGGTACCTCACCCGCGCTCTTCGAGACCCTGTCGAAGAATGCGTCCGCCTCCGTGAAGGAACAATTTTCCGCCGAGCGCCAGATCGCCGCGGTCGAAGGCATCTATCGCGAAGCAATGACCCTTCATCCCGGCAAGAAACCTGCTACAAAAACCTCCATCTCATGACACTGCAGCATCTCTTCGAAACCAACCGCCAGTGGGCCGCCCAAACCGTGGCGGAAGAACCGGATTTTTTTAAAAAGCTCGCGGAGGTCCAGACGCCTAAGTACCTTTGGATCGGTTGCGCCGACAGCCGCGTCCCCGCCAACGAGATCCTTGGCCTGCGACCAGGCGAAGTTTTTGTGCATCGCAATGTGGCAAACCTTGTGAATCACACCGATTTTAACTGCCTCTCGGTCGTCCAGTACGCCGTCGATGTGCTGAAAGTGGAACACATCATGGTCGTCGGGCATTACGGCTGCGGCGGTGTGCGGGCCGCGATAGAAAATCCTGAACTCGGTCTCATCGACAACTGGCTCCGCCATGTGCGCGCCATTTATCGCCGCCAGCCAAAACGCTTCGAGGGACTCGACCAACTCGAAAAGGAAAACCTCCTCTGCGAACTCAACGTTCTCGACCAGGCCCGGCACGTGGAGGAGACGAGCATCGTCCGCAACGCCCGCAAGCGCGGACAGCCCCTGGAAATTCACGGCTGGGTGTACGGGCTATCCGACGGCCTGCTCCACGATTTGAATTTTCAACCGGGGGAGCCGTGAGCGAAAGCGCGGCGGGTTACCGCTCGATTTTCAGCACGGAAACATCGTCGTCAAACGCCGAATCCGCCTGATAGGCGCGGACTTTGGCCACGATGTCGGAGACGCTCGGGGCATCCTTCAGATTCTGGATAAAATCCTCATAGGTGCCCATCGAGTCATCGGGCATGCGGACTTCGTAAATGCCATCGCTGAAGACGTAGAGATGATCGCCCGGGCTGAAGATCGATTCGTTCACATCGAAAGTCGCGTCCTCATAACAGCCAATGGGCAACCCCGGCGCCCCCAGGGTTTGCATTTCGCCGGTAGCCCGGATGAGGACGGCAGGCGGGTGCCCGGCGGCGGAATACCGCAGGCGGCCTGTCGAAACCTCAAGCACGCCATACCAGATAGTGAAATACATGCCGTTGTTTCCTTCCATCGGAAACGTGCGGTTGAGCGCAACCAGCACGCTGGCGGGATCGAAAAAATCGCAGGCCGGCAGGGTCTGCGTGCGCAGCACGTTCATGGCCGAGACGGAAAGCAGGGCCGAACCCACCCCGTGCCCGCAGACATCGAGCAGGTAGATGGCGAAGTGGTCGTCATCGATCCAATGAAACCCGAAACTGTCGCCGCCCAGGGTCGAGGACGGCAGGAACTGCCAGTTCGTTTTCATCGGCGTCTTAAGATCCGCCGGGAGCAGCGAGGTCACATAAGCCAGCGCCTCGTCCATTTGCTGCGCCACCTGCTTCTGGCTTTCAAGCAGGGCATCCTTGGTTTTGAGCAGATCCTCCTGCATGCGGATGACGTCGCCGAGATGCAGTTCGCGTTCGGCGATCACCCCGAGCTGTTTCAGCCGGGTGATCTCCACGGCGGAAAAATCCCGAGGCTCGGTGTCCATCAGACAAAGGGTCGCGATATTGTGTCCGGCCGGACCGCGCAAGGGCAGCCCCACATAAAAACGCGTGAAGGGTCGTCCGGTGACCTGCGGGTTGGTGGCAAACCGCTCGTCCTCCCGCGTGTCGGGGATGATGAGCGGTTCGTTCTCCAGAATGGCGTGGCCGCAGAAGGACGTCGATCGATCGCTCTCGCAGAAATCGAGGCCGATGCGGGATTTTAAATACTGCCGCGTCTCATCCACCAACGAGATATAAGAAATCGGAACATCAAAAATGGACGCCGCGAGCCGGGTGATGGCGTCAAACCGTTCCTCCGGCGGAGTGTCGAGCAGTCCCAGCGAACGCAGGCTGGCAAGGCGTTCCTTTTCATTCGACGGGATGGCCGGGGCGATCATCTGGGCACCGTAGCTCACACCGCAACCATCACAAGTGCGGCGTGCGGGGTGTTCATTGGGCTCGGGAGTCGCTCTCCGCGCGCCAATGGGTTTGGAGCTAGCTCGCTGACGTTTCGAATTTGCCTAAGGCGCCGGCGTTCCCGGCGCCACCTCGATCGGCGCCGGTTCGGGGCTCGAGACGGCGAAACACAGGTTGCCCGTGGCGGCGTTGCCTTTGCCGTCATAGACAAAAACAAACACCCGCCAGGCCCCGGGACCGGGCGCGGGGAAGATGGCGCCATCATCGGTGGGCGTGATGAACTGATCCTTCAGTCCGCGGGGAACGGTTTCGTAGCCGTTGGCGGGAGTGAAGGCCGGAGCCTCCTCGAAAATGCGCCAGGCCACACCGAGCGGTTGTCGCTCCGGATCGGAGGCGGCGAGTTTCACCCTAATGGGTTCGCCCGGGAGAAAGCGATCCTGCGGGCTGGTGAACGCAAGGGTTTGGATTTCGGGACAGCGATTGGCCGGCGGTCTGCGACTCCAGGCGCGCGTCATGGCATCCACCATTCCCAGACGTTCGCCGCCCGGGAGGAACATGCCGAACCACGTGGCGGTGGCCTCCTGTTTCGGTTCCCAGAAGAAGACATAGGAACCCAGACAGCGCCGCCGGTCGCCCAACACGCCGTGTTGGTAGGCGGCCAGATAATCCTTCGCCTTTTCGGTGCTGGTCGGTTCGATCGGTGCCCCCCATGGGGTGGACGGGGCTTCCCACCAGCCTTGCGCGCCGAATTCGGTGACAAGGTAGGGACGTTTCCACCCCGCTTTGTCGAGGCGGCCGGGAAGGTTGCGCAGCCCGCCATAGGTGTTGAAGCAGACGATGTCCACATCCGGACACCATTTCTCCACAGCGGCCAGGTTTTCATCCGTCACCCCGGCGAGAATGATCGCGGTGGGATGAAGCGGGTCGATTTCCTTGGTGCGGCGGGCGAGGAAATTGAGTTCTTTCCACATGGCTTCAAGCTCCACAGGGTTATCCAAGCCCAGCTCGACTTCATTCCCGATCGCCCAGACCAGAAGGGCCGGGTGGTCGCGGTGTTTTTGCACATGGGCAAAAAACGTTTCCCGCTGGCGCGTGAGATCGTTTTCGCTGAGGTAGCTGAATCCGTCGTGCGGATGATTAATTTCGTAACCCAGCAGCACCGTTAGGCCGCGACGGGCGGCGGCGTCGAGGGTCCATCGGGCGTATTTCGAGTGGTACGTTCGCACCGAGTTGGCCCCCGCCTCGCGCAGTTCGTCGAGGCGGGCGTTCTCGCCCCAGACGCAGGCCCCTTTCACAAAATAGGGTTGTCCGGCCCGATGAAGTTTCCAGCCTTTCGGGCTTTGCGTGACCGTCACGGAAACCGGGCGGCGGGGCGAAGAGCCGTGCTCCTCCAAGGGGCTGGGTGCAGCCAGAGCGGCGGCGAGAGGGATCGCGGCCATCGCAAGGGACATGCGGAGGGGAGTCACCACCCGTACCATCCGGCCGGGGGGCCGCCCCGTCAAATTATTTGGTGGCGGTGGCGAGGAGGGTCTGGAAATGCGGGGCCTGTTTTTCGCGCGCCACCACGGTCACTTCAATGCGGGAAAATCCGGCGGTTTTCAGCATCTGGTGAAGTTCCACTTCGGAAAATCCCATCCAGACATGGGCATACAGGTCGCGGGCCTGTTCGTAGCTATGGCTCGCCAGATCGAGGATGATGATGCGTCCGCCTTCACGCAGGATCCGCTGCGCGGCTTTGACCGCACGCTGCGGACTCGCGGCGTGATGCAGCGCCTGACTGAAGAGCGCGACGTCCACACTCTCGTCATCAATGGGTGGCTTCTCGATATCGCCGAGACGGTATTCGAGATTCTTAAAGCCGTGTTCGCGCGCCAGCGCTGCGCCGAACTCCACCATCTTTTCCGAGCTGTCGATGGCGATGACTTTCCGGGCAGACTTGGCGAGCAGCTGCGAAAGCATGCCCTCGCCCGCACCGAGGTCCGCAATGATCATGGGCGGAAGCAGGCGAAGCAGACCGTGGGCGAGGGCCTGCCAGGAACGGCCTGGAATGTAGGTGCGGCCAAATTTTCCGGCGAGTTTGTTGAAATATTCGGCGGCCTTGTCCTTGCGTTTGCGCAGGGCGAGGCTAAGGCCCGCATTATCCCGGGCGGCCTCGTCGAGTTCGCGTCGCGCGGCATCCAGGATCGGACGGAGGACGGAGACGGACTCGGGCCGCGCGGAGTAGAAAATATTTTTCCCCACCCGCCGGTCGCTGGCCAGTCCCTCGCGTTTCAACAGGGCCAGGCTGGCGGAAATCCGTGATTGCCCCATGCCGAGAATTTCCTGCAATTCGGCGACCGTCAGTTCCTCCTCGATCAGCAGGAGCAAAAGGCGAAGCCGGGTGGGATCGGAGAGCGCGCGGAGCGATTTGACGATGGATGCCATGGAAACCTTTCCAATGATTCGCAGGTCTTCTTCCGGTTTTACAGGGGAATTTTCCCGGCCAAACTTCCGGGGAATTGGGTGCAACATTGGCAAAATCCGGGACGTGGCCATTTTTGCCGCCGATAGGATAACGGGCAAACTTTCATGAAACTCGCCGCTCTGGCCGCCGCCTCACTGACCCTCCTTCCCTTCGCCTACTCTCAGGAAAACGCCCCTGCCGTCCGGGCCAGGTGGGCGGGCGAAAGGGCCTCCGGCGAGTGGTTTGGCCTGCGACCGGAATTGAAGGACCACGGGATCGATCTCACAGGAAAATGGCTGGGCACGTTTTACGGCGTCGTTTCGGGCGGACTCGAACAGCGCGGGGCTTTTGACCAATCGCTCCATTTTGATCTCAAACTGGACTTTGCCCGGCTCACCGGGTGGGAGGTTCTGGATGGCCTCACCGCCAACGCCGCCGTGCGCTACCGGGACGGGACCAGCGTGAACAACTACGTCGGCGCTTCCAGCACGTTTAATCCCTCCACGTATCAAAGTGGCAAACAGTGGCGCCTCATGCCGTTTTATCTCACCTACACCACCCCCGAACTTTTTGGCGTGAAAAAATTTCTCACCCTCTCCGGCGGCTGGCAGGACCCGTATGAAATCTTCGCGCAGCAACCTGACGCCAAGTTTTTTCGGAACAACGCCATCATCAGCAGCAAGGGCATCAGCGCCAACGGCGTCGGGTGGTCCTCAAGCTATGCGGCCTGGGGAGGGTATGCCAAAGTCAAACCGTCGGATTGGTTTTACGCGCAGGCGGGTCTCTATCTGGCCATCCCCGGTGCCACCAACACGGCCAATCACGGCCTGTACCTCCAAGGTGCCCGGCCCGCCGATCGTAATGGCTGGTTTGTCTTGGCGGAAACCGGCGTGACCCCGCGCTTAGGCCGCGACGAACTTCCGGGCAAATACGCCATCGGGGGGTATTATTGGGGCATTGAAAATACGACCTACTCCGGCGGGGCGTCCGACGGGCGTTATGGATTCTACGGGCAGGCCGACCAGATGGTCTGGCGCGAGCCCACGGTGGAGCCCCCTCCCGGCGGAAAAAATCCCATCAAGCCGGTGAGGAATGAACAGGGCCTGCGGTGGTTTTCCTTTTTCAACTTTGCGCCGCCCACCAACAACGCGATGCCATTTTATTTTCAGTCCGGGCTGATTTACAAGGGCCTCATTCCGACGCGCGATCAGGATCAGGCCGGCGTGGCCTTTGCCCTCGGCAACTACAGCTACGACAAAATCCAGGCGGACTACCGCGCGGAGCGCACGACCCACCAGACTTACGAAGCGGTGGCGGAGGTGGATTATCGTGTGCAGCTGAACAAGTGGGCATTCGTACAGCCCTTTCTCCAATACCTCATCCGTCCCGGCGGCACGGGACTCGTGCAAAATGCCACCGTGCTTGGCCTGCATTTCGGCCTGGAGTTTTGAAGCGACGAGAGGCGCAGACCTGGACTCTCAGGCTTGGGCCCGGATGAGTTCCCAGACTCTCTCTTGAATCCGCTTTCCGCGATCCGTCAGACTCGAAGGAAAGGTGATTTCGTTGCGGGAAAATGTCCGAGCCGGCGGACGCCGGTCCCCTTTGCGCAAGGCAAAATTTTCACACGAAAAGGGCGATTGGATCCGGGCTGCTTTCACTCTGGAGATTCGAAGGGACGGGGTGAATCGGATGGGTCCGCCCGGCGAAAAGTTGGGCGTTACACCCGAGCACGAGAGATGTCCGGGCCCGGTGGAGAAAAATGTGGAAATCCGCGTGGTTGTGGCGAATTTTTAGGCCATGACACCGGAGCATCCGACAGGTTTGGAAATTCGTTTTGAGCGGGAGATGGCGGCCATTATTCCCGGATGGCAAAGCGACATTGCCAGGATGGAGCCGGTGGTGGAAGCCCGGCCGCCCCGGCCCGCAGTGCCGCGGGAACTCAAGCGGTACCGGCCGCATCCGCGGAAGGTGCCAAAAGGGGACTGAAGGGAATCCCGCTCTCGCGGGAATCTCAAGATTGGCCAAAGCGGGTCTTTCTGATCTTCAATGGCGGGCATGAATTCGGCACGACGACAATTTTTGGAGGCGTTTCTTGGGGCGCTGGGCGCGGCGGAGATTGTCGACTATGTGGAGCAAGCGGATGCGGTGACGGGCGCGATCCGGTTTGCGGCAGATAGCGAGGTGGTTGACCTTTCGGGCGATGAGGGCGAGGACCTGCAGCATTTTGTCTGGCGGGTGACAGAAGCCGAAGCCCCCTCCTTGCTGACCTACCGAATCGTGGAGGTGATCGAACGCTACCAGCTCCTCCACATCGACAAGCTGCGGGTATCTCACGAGGGCCTGTTTTCCGTCCTGCAAAACGATATCGAATTTCCGGTCGAACAAGAGGAGTTTGACGCGGCCCTGGATGCGCTGCTGGCCATCGAGGTGCCGATGGTGGAGGACGGTGCAGAGGCGGGGGACGCGTTTTTTATCCACGAATAACTCGCGAGGAATTTTCCCGCCGATGGGTCGATCAAATCCACACGTTTTGGTGACATGTCGAAAGGTGGGACGAAAATCGACAAAAGGTGGGGACCGGTCGATTCGTTCGACACGTTCGAAAATCATGTCGATTTCTTCATTAAAAATCGACACATTGCATTTGGCGCAACTCCGACAGGACCGGCTATAATTTCCCAGTCTTGAGCAGCTCCAGGAGGGCGGGATTGAGGAAGAGGCGTTCGCGTCCAACGGTTTCGCTGGTGATAATGCCCGCGTCTTCCAAGGCCTGTAGATAGGCGGCGGCGGTCTGGCGTTTGGCAATACCCGCTTCAACCACGAAGGCGATTTTGCAATACGGCTGACGGAAGAGGAGCTCGATGAGTTCCTTGGTGTGGGAAACGGTGGGCGCATCGCGGCGGGCGCGCTGGATGGTATCGTCGAGAAGTGCGCGGATGGAGCGGATCATGTCCGTGGTCCAGCGGGCGGTTTCTTCGACGCCTTGCAGCATGAAACGGATCCAGGCCTCCCACGCTTGCCCGGCGGTCACCTGTTGGAGTGTGCGGTAATACTCCGCCTTGTGTTGGATAAGGTAGCGGCTCAGGTAGAGGACCGGGATGTCGAGCAGGCCCGCTTGGATGAGATAGAGAATGTTGAGAATGCGCCCGGTGCGGCCGTTTCCATCGGTGAACGGGTGGATGGCTTCAAACTGATAGTGGGCGACGGCCATGCGAATGAGCGGGTCGGGACCCTCCTCGGCGAGCAGGTAGGCCTCAAGGTTGGCCAGCTTTTCGCGGACGACCGGTCCGCCGCGTGGCGGGGTGTAGCGTTTTGTTTTGGCCTCGGGATTTCCGATATAGACATCTTCGCCCGGTCGGCGGAAATCGACGGCTTCGTCCCGCAAGGTCGAGCAGACATCCTGGAGCAGGCCGATGGAAAATCGGCGGTCCTTCAGGGATTCGTAGCCGTGGCGAAGGGCCGTGCGGTAACGCAAGACCTCCTTGGTCTGCGGGTCCGCCGGCTTGGATTCATCAATCGCGGCGCGGAAGAGGGAATCCTGGGTGGTGAAGATGTTTTCAATCTCGGAACTGGCCTGCGCTTCCTGCAAGGGAACGGCGTTGATCAATATCGCCTGGTCCGGAATGAGGCCTCCCGCGCCTTTGAGTTCGGCCAGCGCGCGAGTGGCCCTGAGGCACTGCTTGAGGACAGGGGCCGTTTCCGTGTCCATGTCGGGCGGCAAGAGCGGCAGCGCGTCGTAAGGGCTGGCAGGGTCAAAATTCATCGCCGGGGCTGTGGGTGGTTCACACGGCGAGAGCGTCTCTCAGGCCGGCCGTGGTGCCAAGCCGGACCCACCAGTTTTGCAGAACATTCTTTTCATGTTGGATATCGTCTTGGAGAACCTTCAGCGCCGCCGGGTCATCATGGATGTTGAGGGTGGACGATTTTCCCTCCTCTTAGTTTCCTTCGTGACCTTCTGTAGATCCATCTTCCTACATCGGCCCCGCATTGCTCGCCTGGGCGGCGATCTGCCGGAGGAGGGGGTTAAACTGGTCGTCGAACACGATCGGCCGGCCGCTTTCAAACCCGGCCTCGCCAGCGTCCTGCACCGTTGAGGCCCGAGCGCCAAGCCGGTAATCGCTGGTGCCGGGGATCTGCGTGATCGTCATGGTGCAGCGCGTCGTCGTGGTCTGGTCGTAGCTGCCGTACATGATTTTGCCGAGGGCGCCCGAGGGTTTGTCAAAGGAAACGGAGTTCGGAAAATCCGTTGGCCCCGCCGAGTAGCCGCTGTTGGCGAAGACCGATTGGGCGGAGCTCACGATGGCGTAGGGATTGGAATTGACGGCAGTGGTGGTGCCGGTCTTGGCGACGGGAGTCGTGGCGCAGCCGGAAAGTAGGATACAGGCTAAGGCAAGGAGGGAGAAAATTTTCACCCTTTGGCGCGTAACAGTCCAAGGCGGGCGGCGCAAGTTCGGAGTGAGGGTGGGCTTTACGTTCCACGGCGCAGCGCGAAGACCAGGAGAGGGCTCAGCAGCACGGCGTCGGCCCAGACCGCGGCAAGATCAGCGCCGAATTTTCGTTCGAGGAAGACAGCGCACCAAAGGCCGAGCGCACTTAAAGCAAGCGGGGTGGCAAGGGCTGGCCAGATCGGGAGGAGGGCCAGTGCCGCCATTCCGGCCATGGCAGCGATCACGCGGGCCGGACGGCTTCGCGGCGAGAGGCAAACCGCAAGTGAGCTTTCGCCGCGACGGATGTCGCGGTCCCGGTCGAGGCGGGCGATAAGGAGGCAGTTTGCCATGCAGACCAAGGCAAAGAGGGCGGTGGGGAAAAGCCGCAGCGGTTCCGGCGCGGCGAGGAGGGGCACAAGCGCACAGCCTGTGGCAAAGACCAAACCAATGATAAATTCCTTGGCCCATTGCCGCGCCAGTTTTTCCCCGGCGAAATGGTTCCAGAGAAAATAGACGCCAACGATCCCGGTGAGTAGGGCGCCGCCAAGGGTCACCCGCAGGGGCAGTGCAGGAACGAGAGTCAATGCGCTGAGGCCGGCCACAAAGACCAAGCCACTAAAAACGAAGCGGTGTTGATAGGCGAAACGGTGGCGGGCGGTGGCGTCCGCTGGTGCACCCAGGCGGAGTCCGTCGGCCACATGGTCGGCGGCATACACACACCAGACCGCGAGAAAAAGCACGGCCCGTTCCGGTGGGGAAACCGAGGCTCCAAAAGCGCGCGCAAAGGCTTCCTGCCAGATCACCGCGATACTCGGCGCGTCGAGGCTGAGAATGTTCGGCCACTGCCACCAGGGAGGGGGTTTCATGGGCTTTTCCGGCTCCTCCACCTACACGTAGTCCTGCACTTACCCTTACACCCCGCGCTCATTCGAGGAGAGTAAGGGGAAGAGGAAGATTTTCTGATCTACCCCGGGGGTTGTCATTTTGCCCCCGGTCGCATACATCACACTGGCACATGGCGGACGAGGTACGGTTCCAGCATTTTGAAGTTCTGCGAAAGGACGATGGTTCGCTTTTTGAGCTGGGCCGCGGGGCGATGGGTATTACCTACAAAGCCTTCGACACCAACCTGCGCTGCCACGTGGCGCTCAAGGTGATCAACGCAGCCTACCTCAACAGCGAGGTGGCGCAGCAGCGGTTCCTGCGCGAGGCGCGGGCGGCGGCGGCGTTGCGGCATCCGAATGTGGCGACGGTGTTCCATCTCGGGAGCGAGGATGACAATTATTTCTACGCCATGGAGTTTGTCGATGGCGAGACCGTCGAGGCCTTCATGAAACGCGAGGGCGCCGTGCCGACGTTGATGGCACTGGAGGTCGCTGCCCAGGTGAGCCGCGCGCTGGGCGCCGCGCAAAAGCAGGGTCTCGTTCATCGCGATATCAAACCCTCCAACCTCATGCTCGTGCGCGAGGACGAAGATTTCACGGTGAAGGTGATCGACTTTGGTCTGGCGAAAAGTTCCGCCACCGGCGAGGACAACGCCTCGCTCACCGCGGGCGGATTTCTCGGCACGCCCCATTTCGCCAGCCCTGAACAGCTCGACGAACGCGAGATCGATGTGCGGTCGGACATCTATTCGCTCGGGGTGACGCTTTGGTTCATGCTGGCGGGACGCACGCCGTTCAGCGGTTCGCTCGCGCAGGTAATGAGTCAGCACCTGCATCGTGAACCTCCTTTTGAATCGCTGGAGGGTCAGGCCCCGGAAGTAATCACCCTGCTGCGGCACATGATGGCCAAGGGTCCCGAAGCCCGCCCGCAAACCCCGGCAGAACTCCGTCGTGAGATTGACGCCTGCATGGCGGCGGTCCAGACCGGCACACAATTTTCTCCGCGGGCCGTTCCCACCGAGGCCGACGCGTTCGAAACCACCGTGATGCCCGAGCCGCTCACCGACCAACCCGAGGCGGTGTCGGGTGCGATTTTTGCCGGTCAATATCGCTTGCTCAACGAGGTCACAGCCTCGGATCACGGGCGGATGTTCCGCGCGGAACGCATCGAGGATCAAACGATTCTCGCGGTGCTCATCCTTCACGAAAACCAGTTCACCAGCTCGGAGTCCTTTACGCGACTGGAGAATGACGTGATGGCGCTGCAGGCTCTCCGGCACGCGGCGTTTCAGAAGATCTTTTCCCTGGAGCGCGCCCATTCCAGCAGCTTCCTCACGCTTGAATGGGTGGGGGGACCCGTCTTGCTGGACCTTCTCCGGACGCGTCGCTCGCTGCCGATCGCCGAGGCGGTCAACCTGCTCAAGCCGCTCGCCGCGGCCTTCGACGAACTTGCCGCGGCACAACTAAGCTGCCCGGATATCGCCGCGCACGAAGTGGTATTGACTGGCGTGGATACCGCAAAGGCGATCGCTCCGGGTTGTCTGCCGCGGTTCCTGCCGCTGGCGATTTCCGGAGGCGTACCTCTCTCGGCCGAAGCCACAATGGTGGCGACGCCTTTTGCCATGATGAAGCAGACGGGAGCGTTCGCGGGCAACCCGACCAGCGCGTATGTGTTTTCCGTGGCGACGCTCGCTTATGAAATGCTGGGCGGCGTGCGCGGCGGGAGTTCGATCGGCGGCTACGTGCCGATTCCCGGTCTTTCCGAAAGCGGCAACGCTGCGCTGCGCAAGGCGATGAATCCGTCACAGGGCTTTGACACCGTCGGCGAATTTGTCGCCCAACTCGCCGAGGCCACACCAGCCGCCACCACGGCCGCCACGCCATCTCGGGTTGCGGCCCCCGCCGCTCCGGTTCCGCCGAAACGGACAACACCGCCCCCGATTCCCCAGACCATCGCGCCTGTCGCCGGGCCGAAGTCGAAGCTGCCGGTCATTCTGGCCGCCGTCGGCCTGGCCATTGTCCTTCTGGGCGGCATCGCGATCTGGCAGGGCGTGGCCTTTTTTCAAAGGATGCAGTCCCCTGTTAAAACCGGGACGGACGATCCGCAAGTGACCGCCGCGACGCCCGAGCCCGCGGATTCGACCGAGGTCGTCGCTTCCATCAAAGAACCCAACCCCGAGCCCACCCCCGAGCCGACGGTTAAGGTGGTCCCGCGAAAAAGCGACTACGACGAGCTGATTGCCTCCGCGAAAGGTTTGCAGATGCAGGATAATATCGCGGGCGCCTTGGAACTGTTCGCCACCATCGCCGCCAAATATCCGGACCAAAAAGAAGCCTACATCGCGATGGAAAACATCGCGGCGAGCGTGCAGGCGCGCTCCGACAAAATGTCCCCCGGCGAGATTGCCGCGCTCCGACAGCCCCTCGAACGCGCGGCCTCGCTCAACACACGCTCCGCGCAGATGATGCTCGGCGAGAGCCTGCTGGAAACGGATCCGGGCGATGCGTTGAAATGGTTTTTGGCCGCGGCCAATCAGGGACAGACCGAGGCCATGGTGACCGCCGGAAAGATGCTGGCCAGCGGTCGCGGGTCTTCCGCCCCCGACCTTCCGGCGGCCGTAAATTGGTTTACCAAAGCTTCCGACGGCGGCGACACGGATGGGATGTTTGCCCTTGGCGAGTGTTATCTCTTCGGCAAAGGGGTCGATAAGGATCCCAAACGGGCGATCGACCTTCTCAATGCCGCATCCGTCCTGAACAACGTCCGTGCCCTGGACCTACTCGGAAATGTCTACCGGAAGGGCGTGCCGGGATTGATGGAGCCCAATTATGCCGAATCCTTCCGACTTTTTTCCCGGGCAACGGAGCTCGGGTTTCTCGATGCCCAAGGGAACCTTGGCGTACTTTACATCAATGGTCAGGGCGTTGCCAAAGACGAGAAGAAGGCCGCCTCGCTCTTCAAGGATGGCGCGGAAAAAGGCAACCCGTCCTGTATGTTCTATTTTGCCATGTGCTTGGAAGGCGGGGTGGGAGTCGCCAAGGACGGAACCGCCGCCAAAGAATGGTATATCAAAGCGGCCAAGGGCGGCGACCGCCGCGCCATCGAGTGGTGCAAGAAGAACGACGTCACTCTCGCAGCGTTCCAGAAGTTTCACTGAACGATCACGACTTTTCCCCACTGGCGGAGAGGCGATGGATGTGAAACATTCCCGCGATGCGTGGTTCGTGGATTGGGGCGGCTGGTTTGTTGGGTTGGCTAATGGCGGTTCCGGTGTTAGCCGGATCGGGTGACCTTCCCCCCACGACGCTGGACAAAATCGTCGAAACCTACGCCGGGAATTTCTACCGGAAGGGCGAGGCGAGTGGCCTGTCGGTGGCGGTCACGCTAAACGGCCACGTCTTCTACAAATCCTTTGGCTCCCGGAGCTACGGCGATTCGTCACCGGGCAACGCGGTGAACGAACATTCCATTTTTGAGATCGGTTCGGTGACCAAAATCTGGACCACCGCGCTGGTCGGACAGGCCGTGGCGACGGGCAGCCTAACGAACCGGCCGATCGGACTTTACACGACGCTGGGCAGCCTGAGCGGCCCATTGCCCAATCTCCAGTCCGCCATGAAACCCGCGACCATTGGCGAACTTGCCAGCTTCACCGCAGGCTTTCCCGGCGAATATAATCCGATCCAAAACGAACGGCCGTCCTACCTCGAATGGGGCGTGGCCGACTTCGTCGCGGCGATTTCCACTTTCGTCCCGAAGGACTACACCAAAAAACCCATCGTCCCGACAGCGTTGCCCGCCCCCTACAAATATTCGGATTTCAGCACGGGCCTTCTCGGGCTCTTAGTGACAAACAATCTCGACGCGGCGCTCCCGGCGGATGCGGTGCAGCGCTGGGGAACGGCTATTCTCGACCACATCGTCGATCCGCTCGGTATGACTAATACCTATGTTTTCGAGCCTGACCTTGCGCAGGCGCTCCGCGTCGTGCGCGGCTACGAACAGGCCACAGCCAAAGCGGTCGTTAATTCCCGACGGATCGCGCAAATCAACGTCGTGGATGGAGGCGGCTATTATTCTGCGGCACCCACGGTGACCATCGAGCAGCCCGGCGGCAGCGGAGCGACAGCGCGGGCGGTGATGTCCGGCACGGCACCGCGCATGACGGTGAAAAATATTGTCGTGACCAACCCGGGCTCCGGCTATCGCGCGGCCCCAAGCGTCAATGTGATTGGTGCCGGCAAAAAGGCGGAGGCGGAGGCTATCATCATCGACGGGAAATTGGCGGGCGTCCAAGTGCTCAACGGCGGCAGTAATTACGGTCCGAACACCACCCTGCAATTTTCCGCGGGGGCCGGGAGCGGCGCGGCGGCGGAGGCGATCCTATCAGGCGGGGAGTTGATCGGAGCCGTGGTCACAAATCCTGGCAGCGGCTATTTTGCGCCTCCGGTGGTGAGGATCGCGCCCGGAGCCAACATTGCGAACGTCGTCCCGGTGTGGGCCGCGGCGGGCGCGATCAAATCCTCCGTGAGCGATCTCATCCGGCTCTGTCAGTTGTATCTGGGCTACCCCGAAATTGACGGTCATCCCGTCCCCACGGAACTTTCCCTCGGAGCACGTTACGCCATCCTTCCGCTTGTTCAGGAGGCGGCGGGGAACGCCACCAATTTTGCCGGGATGGCCTGGGATGTTTCCACGCAGGAAATCCCGCCCGGCTACAATCTGAAGATTTTCAAGGACGGCGGACTTTCCGGTTTTGGCAGCTTCATCACGCTCGTTCCCGCCGCCAAGCTGGGTGTGGTGGTGCTCTGTAACAATCACAACTCCGGCAACTACGACAAGACGAGTCTGGTGGCCGATTCCATCAGCTTGGCCATCCAGCAGGCGCTGAAGGAACAGGAGTAAGACCTGGGCTGCAAGGGCCTGCAACCCTCCACACTCAATACTTCAATATCCGTTCCAAAAACCGCCGGGCCCCGGGCGTTTCCGGCCGGTCGAAAAAATCCTCCGCGGGACGGCATTCGGCGACCGCGCCCTCGGCCACAAAAGCCACGACATCCGCCGTCTTTCGCGCGAAGCCCATTTCATGCGTCACGAGCACGAGCGGCTGACCGGCCTCGCGGAGATCGGCGATCACGTCGAGCACTTCGGCCGTCATTTCAGGATCAAGCGCAGAGGTCGGTTCATCCATCAGCAGAAACTCCGGATCAATCGCCAGCGCTCGCGCGATGGCGACACGCTGACGCTGGCCCCCGCTTAATTGGGAGGGCTTTTTTTCCGCGTGCGGAGTGAGCCGGAACCGCTCCAACGCTTGATCTGCGCGCGATGCGGCGTCGGAAAAATGGTGAACGTTTTCCAGCGGGAGAAGGAGGTTTTGCCGCGCGGTGAGATGCGGAAAGAGATTGAAGGATTGAAAAACCACGCCGATGCGGCGGCGATAGACGGCAAGTTTTTCCTCGGTGTATTCGATCGGCTTCCCGTTGACCGTGACGCTTCCGGCATCGGGGAATTCCAAGCCAGCAAGAATCCGCATGAGGGTGGATTTTCCGCCTCCCGACGGACCGATGAGTGCGAGGGTGTGATCGAAGGTCGTGCGAAATGTGGCATCCTTGAGCGCGTGATGAGCGCCGAAGGATTTGGCAAGGCCGGAACAGTCGATGGTCATGAGAGCAAGCTTCCTCCTTTACGTTTCAAACCGAAAACGACTCTCCAGAACCTTAGAGGCTAGGGAGATGGGAATGGTCAGGACAAGATAAGCCAGCGCGAGGGGGAGAAAACTTTCCAACGTGCTGTAGGTGGCCGAGTTGATTTGCTGGGCGGTATACGTCACCTCGGGCAGGCCAATGACAAAAAGAAGGGACGAATCCTTGATTAAGGAAGCGAACTGTCCGGCGAGCGGCGGCAGAATGTGACGGAGGGCCTGGGGAAAAATGACATACCGGTAGGTCTGGAGCGAAGTCAGCCCGATGGCCCGGGCACTCTCGCGTTGAGAAGCGCCGACACTTTCGATCCCGGCTCGAACCATTTCCGCAATATAGGCTCCCGCAAACAGGGACAACGCAAGCACACCCACCAAAAGACGGCTGGCTTGCTGCGTGATTTGGGGCATCCCAAACCAGAGCAACAATATGAGGACCAAAAACGGAGTGCCGCGAACAAACTCTACGTAAAGCGTTGATAGATAACGGATTACAAGGATTTCTGATCTTTTTGCCAGGGCCGCCAGCACACCGATGACCGTGCTTCCGACCAAAGCCAGGATCGACAGGCCCACGGTGAGCAGCCAGCCATTCCAGAACGCCTGCCGATACCCCCACACCGCCTGCCACTGCCGGCCGCTTCCCAAAAGCACGCCGGTGCAGATCAAGGAGAGGAGCAGGAGGAGAAGGGTGAACGTCGCTACCTTGGCCCAGCGTGGAGCCGGGGCTCGCGGTCGATCAAGAAATAGCCTCCCCTTCACGCGCGATGGCCTACCGTTCGACCATCCTCCCGTCAATCAGTTTCCCTCATGCCGGACCAACGGCACGAACCGGACGTCTAGCAGATCGTCCCGACGGAGACCATCGCCGGTTTTGGTCAACCGAATCAGTTTCTGGATCCCGCCCGGTTCCCCGACCGGAATCACCAGATGGCCTCCGTCCGAAAGTTGATCCACCAGCGGTTGCGGCACATGGTCCGGAGCACAGGTCACAATGATAGTGTCAAACGGTGCCGCATCGGGCCAGCCCAGATATCCATCCCCTAATCGGAGATGGATATTGGTGAAACCCAACCTCGCCAACACGGTGGCGGCCTGTCGGGCGAGGGGCTCGACGATTTCCACCGAATAGATCTCGCGCACTAAACTGCTCAAAACGGCGGTCTGGTATCCAGAACCCGTACCCACTTCGAGCACCTTCTGATGAGGGGCCGGTTCGAGCTGTTCGGTCATCAGGGCCACGATGTAAGGCTGCGAAATCGTCTGGCCGTGTCCAATCGGGAGCGATCCATCCTCATACGCCCGGTCACGACTTTCGAGGGGAATAAACTCCTCACGCGGGACGAGATTCAGAGCCGCCAGCACGCTTTCTGAGTGGATCCCATGGGAACGGAGTTGGGTTTCGAGCATGATGGGGGTTCCGGCGTTATGACAAGTATCCGGCATGGGCGCGATTTTAATTCGGTCCTACTGTAGCGCCGTTAGGGCGAAGTCGCAAACCGGGTGGGAGTTTTCGTCACCTCGGTACAGGGCAAGACCGCACGCAGGCGTTCGACCGCCTGCCAGTCGGGCCCGGGCCTTTGGTTTTTGAGTTGTTGCGCTCCCCCAGGCGAAACGGTCTCAAAAGAGAAAGGGCACGTTCTCTTTGGCAAACGCTTCCTTTTGCTCCTTCAGATACTGGTCGGCCAATCGGTCAAATCCCCCGTCGGCGCGGAAGCCTTTCAAGAACGTGTTGATTTGCTCCTGGAGCACGGCGTTGTCCTTGCGGACCCCGATGGCCCATTCTTCTTTGCGAATCGGGGAAAGAAGAGCACGGGTCGTCTCGGGATTTTTTTGGTGATTCTGCCAGACACTCATCTGGTCGTAAATGAAGGCGGCCGCTTTTCCTTGGATCACTTCCAGAACCGCGGTGTTCTCCTTTTCCAACGCCACCAAGGTCGCGTTCTTAATGTTTTGGCGGGCCCAGGATTCCCCAGTCGTGCCTAGACGGACGGCGATGGTGTTTCCGGGTTGGTCCACCTCGGAGAGCTGGCGGTAGCCGGACTTTGTGTTGATGAGCAGCGCGAGACCGGTGGAGAGATAGGGGTCGGAGAAGGAGATGGCGTTGCGCCGTTCCGGGGTATCGGTCATGGAACTGATCACGCAATCGATGCCTCCGTTCTGAAGCGACGGGATAAGTCCGACAAACGGCATATTTTCGATTTTCAAGGGACGGCCCAGACTATGAGCGAGAGCTTTTGCCAGATCGACACTCACGCCAACGGGCTGACCGGAAGCGTCGATCGTTTCAAAGGGGGGGTACGAAAGATCCATTCCCACCACGAGCGTGTCGTCCGGGTTTCTCGGCGAACATCCCGTCAAAACCGCGAGGAAAATCAGGGTCGCCGCCAAGATTGTTCCACGTGGAACAAGGATGAACAGTTTTTGGGAAAGGGCTGTGAACATTGTGTGAAAGCGTGGGGGCAAAAGCGAATGAATCGGGTTTATGGGGTAAAGGGTTCTCAGAGGGTGGGGATGACTCTCAAGTTATTCTCAGAAGGTTTTGGCCATGGAACGGCGGTGAATACATGCTGGAACACGTTTCGGACGAGTTGTTCACACCTATAAGAAGAAGGATAAGGGTTTAAATTTTCTCCTCTTCTTCAGGACGTCTGCGTGAGGAACGTCTCATGGCGTGTTCAAGATGCCGGTTTTTGCACGAGGCAAAAGGACGGAAAGGGATAGGTCTTCTTGACGTCCGGAGACGGTCGCGCTCACGATTGCCAGATCCGGCGCGAATTCGGCGAGGAACTGGCGACAGGCCCCACACGGGCTGAGGGGCACGTCCGTATCGGCCACAATGGCGATGGCCACAAAATCCCGTCTTCCCGACGCGATGGCGCTCATCACGGCCCCCCTTTCGGCACAGAGAGTGAGCCCGTAGCTGATGTTCTCCACATTGCAGCCGGTATGAATGTCCCCTTCCGCGTCGAGCAATGCCGCACCAACCGCAAAACCGGAGTAGGGAGCGAACGCCCGGAGTCGGACTTCCAGCGCGGCTTTAATGAGTCTCGATTTTTTGTAAACCATTGATTATCAGTTATTTATTAAAATAATATCGCCCTGCATGAGGGTGTAGAGATGAGAACGTGACGAAAAATTCACTTGATCGGGAGATCGTGCCCTTGAGGAACTGGGCAATCCGGGGTTATAGTGAAGCATGGAAACCCCTGGCAATGATGCAGCTCCCTTTAAAGCCATCGCGGCAGAGTTGGAGGAATTGCGAGTGACGTTGCGTGGGACGGTTGAGACTTACCTGGCCCGTTTGGATGCCGAAATTGTTCAGGTGAGCACTGCGGTGGAGAAGGAAGCCGGAAAAAAGAAACTTCCTCCCGGAAAGCAGCGGGATCTGCGAGATATGCTCTCCTTGCTCCGGAGTGCCTCGGTGAAGGCCGACAAGGGCCGTCGCAAGGATCTGAAGAAGATCGACGGTTTGGTGGACGACCTGACGATTCTCACAGAAAACTGGTAGCCACCTTGCGCGGTGCCCGTCAGTGGGTGAGGGTCTCAGGATGTTCCGGTACATTTTTCTCTTTTGTATGATAGCGTCTGTGCCAATGAGCGCAGAGGAAAAAAAGTCGCAGGTGGCCACGGTGGGTGGAGGATGTTTTTGGTGTGTGGAAGCCATGTATCAGAGCGTCCCGGGAATCCAATCCGTCGTGAGTGGCTATGCCGGGGGTTCCGTGGTCAATCCCACGTATGAGCAGGTTTGCAGCGGACGGACGGGACATGCCGAGGTGGTTCAGATCACTTTCGACCCCGCCAAAATCAGCTACGAAAAAGTGATCGACCTCTTCTGGAAGGCACACGATCCCACCACGCTCAATCGTCAGGGAGCCGATGCCGGTACGCAATATCGCTCAATCATCCTGACCACCAACGAGGAGGAAAAAGCCGCCGCCGAGAAATCCAAGGCCGCCGCGGCTTCGCAGTTTAAGAGCCCCATCGTGACGGAGATTGTCCCGCTCACCACCTTTTATCCGGCGGAGCAATATCATCAGGATTTTTACGAGAACAATCCGAACCATCCCTACAACCGGGGCGTGACTGTGCCCAAGCTCGAAAAATTCAAGAAGGCGTTGTGAAGCCGCTGCCGACCAGGCGTTCTGGCCGGAGATCGCCATGAACCTCCGCGGACGTGGCGCGACGATCAATCCCGCGGGACGGTTTGAAAAGCTGGAGGTGGCGATTGATGCGGAGTTTGAAAATCCGAATCCACGCACGGTGTATCTGCGGGATTCGTCGCAAAGTGCCATTAGCATGAACGACAGCCCGGACATTGGTTTCCGGGCCAGCGTGAATCCTTATCGCGGTTGCGAACACGGGTGTTCCTATTGCTACGCGCGCCCCTATCACGAATACCTCGGCTTCTCGGCCGGGGTGGATTTCGAGACCCGCATCATGGTGAAGTCTGACGCACCTCACCTCCTGCGCCAGGAATTGGCTTCACCGAAATGGCAGCCGCAGCCCATTGCGATTAGTGGGGTGACGGATTGTTACCAACCGGTGGAACGCAAACTAAAAATTACCCGCGGCTGCCTGCAGGTGCTGGCGGAGTTTCGCAATCCTGTTGGGATCGTGACGAAAAATCATCTCGTCACCCGCGACATCGACCTCCTCGCCGAACTTGCCCGCGTGCAAGCGGCTAGCGTGCATATTTCCATCACGACGCTTGATGGCGGACTAGCGCGGAAATTGGAACCGCGCGCCGCCTCTCCGTCGCACCGGCTGGATGCTGTCCGCCAGCTGACGGCCGCAGGGATCCCGGTCGGTGTCCTGATCGCACCAGTGATCCCCGGTTTGAACGATCACGAAATCCCCGCCATTCTCGAGGCGGCCTGGCAGGCGGGAGCCCTGCGTGCCGGCTACACCATGTTGCGGCTGCCTTACGGAGTGAAGGACGTCTTTTCCGCTTGGCTCGACGAACATCTCCCCGGCTCGAAAGAAAAGATCCTCGGACGTATCCGGGATGTTCGCGGGGGCAAGTTAAACGACTCCACCTTTGGCACGCGGATGCGCGGGGAGGGAATTTTTGCGGAACAGGTCCGCCAGCTTTTTGCGGTCTGTCTCCAGCGGGAGGGGTTCGCCGACCGGATGCCGCCGCTTTCCACGTCTGCGTTCCGCAATCCGGGCGGCGAACAGTTGCGACTTTTCTGAAATGGGCCGACCCTCGTGCGCAGGGTTAACGATATTCCGCCGCACATTCCGTCGGACTCATTCCGGTTTGGACGCGAAACGTTCTGCTAAAGAGGGCCGGTGTGCTGAAGCCGCATTCTCGCGCGATGGAAGTCATGCTAAGTCTGGAGCAGAGAAGAAGATAACGCGCCCTTTCGACGCGGAGCCGCTGGAGTTCGGCGAAGATGGTCCGGTTCCGCCGCTGCCGAAAAACCCGTGCGATATGTTCCTCCGAACGGTCCACCGCCCGGGCAACATCGGCCAGGGTGAGCGGAGAGGCGAGGTGTTGGTCAAGGTGGTGGGAGATGGCGTCGCAGAGTTGTTCGCTGCGGTCTGTCGCCGCTTCGATGGGACCGCTTTCCAGCGCCCGGGCCGCGTCGATCAGCGCCGTCCGAGCCAAAGCATGAATCCGCTGGCGGCTGTCCGGGCGGGGCGACTGAAGTTCCCTCCGCATCCCCGCGACCCACTGGGTCAGCGGACAGGGGGCGACTCCCTTCTGCGGAAGACCCGCGAGAATCTCGCGGGCGAATTCCGAATCACGGTCCGGCGTAAACGTCAGGCGCAGGACACGGACCCGGGAAGCGCGAGGAGGAGAAACCGGGAGGTAGGTTTGCTGGAACGCCCCCTGATTGAACAGGATGTAGCCTGCCTGCAGCTTTTCCGCGCGGCCCTCGTCGAACCGGTGGAGAATCCGGCCCTCCACCACAAAAAGAATCTTCGGCAGTGCATTGGTGAACTTCCGAATCTCCGGCGTGGTGACCGTGACAATACGTTCCTCCAAAAACAAAAACGGAGCACCCAGCCGGTCCAGAAAATGAATGACTCCCGGTTCCATGAAACATCAGTTACAGACAAGCAATATCAATTTCACCTGAGGACAAAGTCGAGGCCATTTGTCAGTCTAACGCTAGCGATGAAAATCGGCTTTCCCATTATTGATTGCGACGTCCATCAGAACTTTGCCGGGACGGAACTGATCGAGCGACTCCCGCGGGCCTTCCGGGAACCGGGCTGGCATCTCCCGCCCAACCTTCTGCCCAGTCCCATCGGGGTGCTGCGGAGCGACGCCACGCCAGCGGAAGGTCCTCCCGGATCGTGTCCGCAAAAGATGATCGAGCAGCACCTCGAGCCTTTCGGAATAACGAAGGCCATTCTCACCGGCTCCGGGGTGAACTCCGCCGGCGTGCATCCCAATGTGCATTTTGCCGCAGCCGTGGCGCGTGCGTATAATGAACATCTGGCGGAAAAATGGCTGACCGCGGATCCGCGGTTTTATGGGTCGATTCTGATCACCCCGCAGGACCCCGAAGCTGCGGTGGCGGAGATTCACCGTTGGGCGGGACATCCACGGATGGTGCAGACCATCATGACCAGCGCGGCGCGCATACCTTTCGGACAAAAATGCTACTGGCCGATCTATGAGGCGGCCAGTGCGTGCGGTCTGCCGGTGGCGGTCCATCCCGGCGCGGAGACGTGTGGGATGGGCAATGGTTTTGTCGCGGGTTGGCCCAGCACCTATCTGGAGTGGCACACCAATCTTTCGCAAAATTATATGGGCCACCTCGCCAGCCTGCTCTGCGAGGGCGTCTTCGAGAAATTTCCGCGTCTCAAATTTGTCGGCATCGAAGGCGGGCTCGGCTGGCTGCCGCATCTGCTTTGGCGCCTCGACAAAAACTGGAAGGCCCTGCGTTCCTCCGTGCCCTGGGTGCGGCGGCTGCCCAGTGAATACGTCTGGGAGCACGTGCGCCTCACCACGCAGCCCATTGAGGAACCGGAGCACCCCCGCCACCTCGAAGCCATCTTGGAAATGATCCATGCGGAGAAGACGGTCATGTTTTCCTCGGATTATCCCCACTGGGACAACGACTCACCGTCTCACGGGCTGCCCAAACTGACCCCGGAACTCACCCGACGCATCTTCCACGAAACTGCGGAGGAGTTGTATGGTTTTGCGGAGCAAGCGGGAGAAGCCCCGGTGGCCAGCGCGTCATGAGACATCTCATCTGTCCCGCGGTCGAGCTCCCGCCGGGCTCCCGCAAGATCGTGACGATCGGGAAAAGATCGATCGGAGTGTTTAATGTCGCCGGGGAATACCACGCGTTGCTCAACGTGTGTCCACACCAGTTCGCGCCCCTCTGCGCCGGAAAAGTCACCGGGTATTGCCCGCCTTCCGCAGTGGGGGAATATCGCTTCGAGCGGGACGGCGAGATCATTCGCTGTCCGTGGCATGGGTGGGAGTTCGACATCAAAACCGGCCGCAGCATTTTTAATCCTCACAGGGTGAGGACCGGGAGTTATGCCGCGGGCGTAGAAACGCCGGATCCCGGCGTGGAGACCTTTCCGGCTGGCGTGGACAATACGATGGTTTACGTCGAAATGTAGGGGCGGCTTTGCCGCGTTGGACAATCGGCAACCGGGGCCCAGTCGCTCACTCGGCCTTGAGCGAGGCCATGTCGATGGAAAATCGGTATTTCACATCCGACTTCAGCATCCGCTCATACGCTTCGTTAATCTTCTGAATGGGGATCACTTCCACATCGGCGGTGAGGTTGTGCTGGCCACAAAAGTCGAGCATCTCCTGGGTCTCGGGGATGCCGCCGATGGGCGACCCGGAAAGGCTTTTCCGTCCGAAGATGAGACCAAAGGCCGCGACGGAGAGCGGCTTTTCCGGAGCCCCGACGAGGGTGATGTTGCCGTCCCGTCCGAGCAGATTGATATAAGCATTGATGTCGTGGTCAGCCGCCACGCAATCGAGGATGAAGTCAAAGCTGCCAGCGTGTTTCGCCATGTCGGCGGCGTTTTTTGAGACGACGACTTCATCGGCCCCGAGCCGCAAGGCATCGTCCGTCTTGTTCGGCGAAGTGGTGAAAACGACCGTATGTGCGCCGAACGCGTGGGCGAATTTTACCCCCATGTGTCCCAGCCCGCCGAGACCGACGATCCCCACCTTTTTCCCCTTCGTGACGCCCCAGTGACGCATGGGGGAATACGTCGTGATGCCCGCGCAGAGCAAAGGCGCGGTAGCAGCGAGACTAAGGTTGGCCGGGATGCGAAGGACAAAATCCTCGTCCACCACGATGCTGTCGGAATAGCCACCGTAGGTCACCGCGGCCGTTTGATGGCGGTCGGGAGAGCCATAGGTGAGGACCATGTTCGGGCAGAATTGCTGCAGGCCTTCCTGACAATTTGGGCAGGTGTGATCGGAGTCTACCAGACAGCCCACTCCGACGAGGTCGCCGGTTTGGAATTTCCGAACGCCAGAGCCCACCGAGGTGACCTTGCCGACAATCTCGTGGCCAGGCACGCAGGGATAAACCGTCGGCATCACGTCGTGCCACTCGTCCCTTGCGCAATGCAGGTCCGAATGGCAGACCCCGCAAAACAGGATCTCAATTTGCACGTCTCGATCTGTCGGATTCCGACGGAGGATGGTGGAAGCCGTGAGTGGAGAGGACGCGCTGGCGGCGGCGTAGGCTTTGGTTTTATTCATACCTGATGCTGGTGACGTTTTCGGGCGACTTCGGTTCGGAATCGGGTTTCTCGGTGACTTTCTCCAGCCACTCAACACTCTTGCCGTCGAGGACTTCAAGCAGCGCAATATGAGTCATGGCGGTGGTGTTCGACGCACCGTGCCAATGTTTTTCACCAGGTGAAATCTTGACCACGTCCCCGGGCTGGATCTCCTCGACCGGCCCACCCCAGCGCTGCACACGGCCGGATCCGGCCGTGACGATGAGAATTTGACCAAGCGGATGGGTGTGCCAGATCGTCCGGGCCCCAGGCTCGAAGGTGACACTCGCACCAAAACTGCGGGCAGGCTCCGTTGGTTGAAATAGAGGGTCGAGCCGCACGGTGCCGGTAAAATACTCGGCGGGGCCCTGGGTGGACGGCTGGGAACCGTTGCGTTGGATTTCCATAATATGGGATCGATCGGGTCAGGTTTCCTGCCTGGGGTATCGCTGCGCCAGCAAACCTTGCGCGTGAGTTTCGGAAACCAGAAGTTGCTGAGAGGCGGGGCGGAACTCCGTGCGGAACCAGCCTAAAGGCTGGACTCCAGCGCCGGCAGGTCCGGTCCGACGAGGACAGGGGTGCCGATTTTGGTGAGGGTGAAAAGTTCGGAGGCGGTCTCTTTTTTCAGCCGGATACACCCATGCGAGGCGGCGCGTCCTCCCGGGACGTAACCGACGTGCAGGCCGACGCCGCCGTCGGTCAGACGCATCCAATAGGGCATGGCCGCTCCCTCGAATCGTCCGCCCTCCGGCGCCACGTCCTTGCGGGAGTCGGCATCGGCAACAGCCACAACTCCCGTGGCGTCGAAGATCCGGCCGTAGAGGTTGGAGTGATAGTCCTTCTCCTTGGCGCGGATCTGGTAACTGCCGGCGGGAGTCGGATGGGAGGCTTTGCCGGTGGAAACCGGGAAATCCATCGCGATGGCGCCACGGACGAGGAGGAGCCCGCGTTGTTCTTTCAGCGAGATCTCGACGGAGACATTGTCGGGCGTGGCCTGGGCCAGGAGGGCTTTGTTGCGGTAGGTGTGCTTTTTCCAGCCACCCAGGTCCCGCCAGGCGGCGTGTTCGATCCGGGCCGACTGCTGGAGGGCGGCATTGGCGCGTTTTTCCCCGGCGTCGGCCTGTTTTTTCTCCATCTCTTCCAGCACGGCGCAGCCGGTGGAAAAGACACAGAATGCGGCCAGAACGGGGATGGCGAACCGGGAAAAGGCGAACATCCCGGCATCTCAAGCGGAAAACTCGCCGGAGGAAAAGCGGAAACCCGCAAGATTTCCCTGTTGTCAAACCCCCTCCCTGTGCGAAATATTACCGCGTTTTACCGCCATGAGGGTCCGTGGGCCTCGAGGCTGGAAGGAGGCTTCAACCATCAAACCGACCGCATCGCATGACAAAATCCGCAGCCAGTTCCGTTGACTACGCCAAGTCGCCCGTCAACGCCGACCTCTCCAATGAGGAAAAAATCCGCCTTCTTCGCAGCATGGTCCGCATCCGCCGCTTCGAGCTCCAGGCTGCCAAGATTTACAGCGCCGGAAAGATGGGGGGGTTCCTCCACCTCTACAATGGCCAGGAGTCGGTCGCGGTCGGAACCACGTCTTTGATGGGTGACAACGATCACGTCATCACGGCCTATCGCAACCACGGCCACGCCCTTTCTGTCGGCATGAGCATGAACGAATGCATGGCGGAACTCTACGGCAAGGCGACCGGATGTTCCAAGGGCAAGGGGGGTTCGATGCACTTTTTTGCGCCGGACAAAAACTACTGGGGCGGTCATGGCATTGTCGCCGGTCAGACCCCGCTCGGCCTCGGCCTCGCCTACGGTCTCAAATACAAGGGTCTCACGGGAGCGGCCCTGTGTTTCCTCGGGGACGGTGCCGTCAATCAAGGCTGCTTCTACGAGAGCCTCAACATGGCGTCCCTTTTTGAATTGCCGGTCATTTACATCATCGAGAACAACCGCTATTCGATGGGCACGAGCCTCGAGCGTTCCTCGGTGGTCGACAAATGCCTCGCCCAGCGGGCCGAGGCCTTCAAGATTGAGTGGCAACAAGCCGGCGGGGAAGATCTCTACGAAGTACGCGCTGTGACCAAGAAAGCCATCGACCGCGCGCACAAGGAATCCAAGCCGATGGTGATCGAGTTCGATACTTATCGGTATTACGGTCATTCGGTGGCGGACGCCAAACACAAGGGGGGTTACCGCCAGGAGGAAGAAGTCGACAAATACAAGCGGGAACACGATCCCATCCAGCTTTTCAAAGCCCGCCTCATTGCGGAAAAAGTCCTTTCCGAAGAACAATTCGAAGCGATCGATGCCGAGGAAAAAGCGGAGGCCTCAGCGGCCTCGAAATTCGCTGACGAGAGCCCGAATCCCACCGAGGCGAGCATCTTCGAAGACGTCTATTTCGAAGTCGACCGCCAGACCGAAGCGGGCCGCACCGGGCGGCATTTTTTCAACAACTGATTCGCGTCACCGATGCGTCTCGCGATCCTGGCACTTCTCTTCTTGTTGCCCTGCGTCCACGCGCAGGAGGCCGAGTTCGTCGAGAACCGCTGGGTCGCCATCCTCTCTGTCTACGAATCTTTCAAGGACGCGAAAGCCGACGCGGAGAAAATTGCCGCCAAAAGCAACGTTTCCTTTTTCATGGAGGGACGGGTTTTTGACAAAAAACGGGGCCTGATCTATCCCGACAATTTCGACGACGAAGTGTTTGCCGGACAATACGTGGCCCGGCGTTACAACCAGGCCCTGATCAAGGACCGCGAGACCGAATATCTCTCCGTGGAACGCTCCGACGGATACGACGGTTTTAAGCCAGGCTATTACATGGTCGTCGCCGGAGTTTACGAATCTGCGAAGGAAGCCCAGGCGCAAATCAAACGCTTTGCCAAATGGGCTCCCACCGCCTACGCCAAAAAAACCAAAATCTACATGGGCTGCATGCACTAGCGGCCCACCCACTGCCATGCCACTGATTGAATACCGCGATGCATTGAACCAGGCGTTTGCCGAGGAAATCGAACGCGACCCGAACGTCGTCCTCATCGGCGAAGAGGTCGCTCAATACGACGGAGCCTACAAGGTGACCCGCGGTCTGTGGAAAAAATACGGCGACAAGCGCGTGATGGACACGCCCATCAGCGAAGCCGCTTTCATCGGGATGGGCGTCGGGGCGTCGATGCTTGGCCTCCGTCCTGTGATGGAGCTGATGTTCTGGAGTTTTGCCACCGTTGCGTACGATCAGATTGTCAACAATGCCGGACAGATCCGCTACATGAGCGGCGGGTTGATCAACTGCCCCATCGTGATTCGTGGCCCCGCCAACGGCGGCACCAATGTTGGAGCCACCCACTCCCACACCCCGGAAAACTGGCTCGCCGCCATTCCTGGTCTCAAGGTCGTGAGTGCCGCCAATGCCTACGACGCCAAAGGCCTGATGAAAACCGCCATCCGGGACAACGACCCTGTGATGTTCATGGAAAACACCCTTCTCTATGGGGATAAATACGAAGTGCCCGAGGAAGAATATCTCATCCCGCTCGGTCTCGCCGACGTGAAGCGCGAAGGCACGGACGTGTCCCTCATCGCCCACGGTCGGGCCGTGCTCACCGCCCTCAAGGCCGCGGAAATTCTGGCC
Source organism: Terrimicrobiaceae bacterium (assembly GCA_041752695.1). Classification (GTDB taxonomy): domain Bacteria; phylum Verrucomicrobiota; class Verrucomicrobiia; order Chthoniobacterales; family Terrimicrobiaceae; genus CALCJD01. Next base: position 74,455 of record JBGSVZ010000027.1, on the reverse strand, counting down.
GCCGAGCACGACATCAGTGCCGAAGTGGTGGATCTCCGCTCGATTCGCCCGCTCGACGAAGAAACCGTCCTCGCCTCGGTGCGCAAGACTCACCGCGCCGTCCTGGTGGATGAGAACAAACCCTTCTGCGGCGTCTCTGCTCAGATCTCCTCCATGCTCATGGAACTGGCCTTCGACGACCTCGACGCCCCCGTGGGTCGGGTTTGTTCCCTCGACGCCCCGGCGATTTATTCCCCGGCCGTCGAGCCTCTCCAACTTCCGACTCCTGACCGGATCATCAAGAAGGTGAAGGAGATTTGCTGATCGCCAAAAAGGGACTGTCCAACCGATTTCTGACCTCTACCATCTTTTCATGCCTGCCATCACCATGCCCAAATTGAGCGACACGATGACCGAAGGGACCATCGCGCGCTGGAAAAAAAAGAAAGGAGACACCATCGAAGCTGGTGACATCCTCGCCGAAATCGAAACCGACAAGGCAACCATGGAGATGGAATGTTTTGACGACGGTGTGCTCACCGAGATCTTTGTCCCTGATGGTGGCAAGGCCGCCGTGGGCGCCAGGATCGCCCTTGTACTTGCCGAAGGCGAATCCGCCGACAGCCCCGCGGAAGCTCCCGCCAAATCGGAAACCAAGGCGGCGGACAAACCTGCGGAAGTCTCAAAAGACAGCAAACCTGCCGCCGCGATTCCCACAGGCGATTCGCGCGTCAAAGCTTCCCCGCTGGCGAAAAAAATCGCCGCCGAACGGGGCGTATCGTTGTCCGGCGTGGCCGGCACCGGCCCTGGTGGCCGGGTCACGTCGAAAGATGTGCCCGAAAAAGGCGCGGCTCCCGCCGCCCCCTCGTCCGCCCCAAAGATCGAAGCGAAAGCAGGCGACGACGACACCAAGGTGCCGCTTTCGAACATGCGCCGTGTTATCGCCGAGCGCCTCGTCGCCAGCAAACAGCAGAACCCGCATTTTTATCTCTCCATCGAAGTCGATGCCGGACCGCTCATGCGCCTCCGCAAGGAACTCAACAGCGCCAACGAATCCGCCGGTCTGCCGAAGCTTACGGTGAACGATTTTGTCCTGCTCGCCGTCGGCCGGGCCGCAGGGCAGCATCCCTACGTCAACGCCTCCTGGGGCGGCGACTCGATCATCCAATACGCCAGCGTCAACATCTCCGTCGCCATCGCGGTGGAGGATGGCCTCGTCACCCCGGTGATTCGCGGCGCGGATAAAATGTCCCTCAAGGAAATCAGCGCTACCGTCAAGGACCTCGCCAAGCGGGCCCGCGACAAGAAGCTGAAACCGGAGGAATACGCCGGCGGGACGATCACCGTTTCAAACCTCGGCGCTTACGGCATCGAGCAATTTTTCGCCATCATCAACCCGCCCCAGGCCGCGATCCTCGCGGTCGGTGCCATCGTGAAAAAACCCGTGGTCAATTCCAAGGAAGAGATCGTGGTAGGCGAACGCATGAATATCTCCCTCAGCGGCGACCACCGGGTGGTCGATGGGGCCGTCGGAGCCGAATACCTCTCCACCCTGCGCAAGTTGGTGGAGAATCCGGCGTTGATGCTCTTTTAAGCCGCAAGCGGCATTGGGGTGAATCTTCCCGATGCCGACTGGAGCCTGTTGTCCCCGCGTTTTTTGAGGTCCTTCGCCGACCAAGCCGGTGTCCTCATTTGCACCGTTGCCGACAACCGGGAAGAATCCTCTTGCACTGCTCATGGGAAGAGGCTACTTATTCGCCCCTTTTCAACTGACCCAAAATGGCGAGCAAGAAGAACACCTCCCCCAAGGCCAAGCCCACATCGAGCAACGCGAAAGCGAAGCCGGCAGGCAAATCCGTCGTGTCGAAAAAGCCCGCATCCGCCCAGAAGCCGGCCAAATCGGCCGCTAAAAAAACTGTCTCCAAGCCTGCTGTGACCAAAAAAACCGAGGTAAAACTCACCCCATTTCTCGAACAACAACGAGGCAAACTCCTGGCCCTGAAGGATACCCTCCTCGACTCCATGAACGGAGTTGCCAAGGACAGTCTTCGCTCCCGGGCAGAAGGCAGCGAAGCCAGCGCCTTCGGCATGCACCAAGCTGATGCTGGCAGCGACGCCTACGACCGCGACTTCGCTCTCAGCCTCCTTTCCCAGGAACAGGACTCCCTTTACGAAATCGACGAGGCGCTCAAACGCGTGGAGGCCGGTTCCTACGGCGTCTGCGAAATGTCGGGCAAACCCATTCCGCACGCCCGGCTGGAAGCGCTCCCGTTCACTCGCTACACTGTCGAATGCCAGGCGGAACTCGAAAAACGCAACCGCTTCCAACGCGTTCGCCAACCCGTCACCTCACTCTTCGGCCTTTCGGACGAAGAAGGCGAAGGGGACGACGACGACAGCAACACAGACACAAAGGACTAACCCAAACAATGAAGGGGAAAGTGAGAGTGAAAGGGGAATAATGGCCGCCAAGCGGCGAATTCACACTTTCACCATCACCTTCACTCCTCACTCCACAACATCATGGCACAAGATATCGTCACCCTCGAATGCACCGAGGCCCGCGCCGAAGGCAAATCGCCCTCGCGCTACATGACCACGCGCAATAAGAAGAGCCCGCAGACCCCCAACCGGCTCGAAAAGAAAAAATACAACCCGGCCCTCCGCCGCCATACTCTCCACCGCGAGATTAAATAACCATGCAGCCGAAAACACCCAAACGCCGTTCCGCTTTTCGTCGTGCCAACCGCACGATGCCCCGCCGCCGCACCGACCTGTCCGCGGAAGCGATCGATTACAAGAACCCGGAGCTTCTCAAGCGCTTCGTGACCGAGAGCGGGAAGATCATTCCCCGTCGCGTCACCGGCATGTCCGCCAGCCTGCATCGCAAGATCACCCGCGAGATCAAACGCTCCCGCGCGGCTCTCTTGATGAAATAAACTTCGCGGTCCGCCGCGAAAATCGTCCTTTGCCAAAAGCCACGCCCTGTCTCAGGGCGTGGCTTTTTGTTCTCCATTGCCGAAGCGCGGAATCATCTTCGGTTTCCACTCCGGCTTGGAGGCCGAACCGGTTGAAACATACTCGAAAAGTTTGCTCACCGGAAAAAGCACGATGCCCGGAAGTCCGCGCGCATTGATTCGCACCGACATGTTCATGCGATCTTTCATAAAAAAGATGTCGCCGCTGCCGAACATGCTGAATCCCGCCCCCTCGATCTCGAGGTTGTCGGTGGTGATTTTTTCTTCGCCGATTTTAAAATCCGCCGTCGCCAGGCTGGCCGTTTGGTAGCCGGCCTTCGGGATGATTTTGTTGATGATGTCCGAAAGCGGACCCAAGATCGGAATCGCAAAGACCTGGCCCTCCTCCACGCGAATGCTGCCCTCTCCGCGCATTTTTTCCTCCTCCTTCATGCGCGCCGCAAACCGGAATTTCCCGCTCATCGCACCCATGGAGTCGTCATAATCAAAGTAGAGTTTGGTCAGCTTGGCGAAATCCACCCTCTTTACATCAAGGTCGGCGGAAAAGACCGGGTTCTTGTCGTCGATGGAAACGTCGGCACGAATGGCGGCCTCTCCGCCCATCAGTTTCGCGCTTTTCACATTGGCCAGGAGCCTTTTGCCCTTGATATCCACGCTGGCCAGGGTGCGGCCGAATTTGAGGGTGCGGTTCAGAAGGTCGTAATCGAGCCCCTCCTGGGAATCGATCTTCAGTGCAAGGTTGTTTTTGTCGGCATCCTTGAGATGGATCATCCCGTCGGCCAGAACCAGCGGCGGCTGACGAAACCGGTATGGCCGGATGGAATCCGCAATCTTGGGATCCACCCACATCATCACCTCCACAGGCGGCAGGGTGGACTTCACGCCTTCCAACCGCACTTCCCGGCGTCCGATATCATAAACAAAGGTTCCGGTCGCCTGCCCCTTGCCGCGGCTGATGGTGAAGTTGCGGTAAACAAAGGCACTGTCCGCGATCTCGAATTTTGACTCGATGCGGTCCATCCACGAATCCCGCACCGCGGTTCGGCCGAGGCGCAAAAGCCCACTGCCCTTGATGAAAGCCAGATCCGGCTTCGATCCCCGCAGTTCGAATTGCACAAATGGCGTGTCGCGAAACTCCATCTTGCTGAGAAACTCCCGCTCCTTCTCCCCCAGCAGCGGGAGGAACACCGTCGGCACGATGGAGTTTTTGAACCGCACCCGGAAATCGCCCGGCGCGTACAGCACGTCAGCCTCAAACTCACCGCCCCCCGCCGTCAGCTTGGCGCCACGGGAATAAACTCTCCCGTCGCGCATGGCGAAATCCGTGGAGAAGCTGTCGAATTTCACGCCGCGATAGGAAAACTTCCCGAGTGCGGCGGAACCCATCACCTCCACCTGTGCCGGAGTGGAGGCAAAGGAAACCACGCCGGAAGCCGCAGCCACCGGTGCGTCGGAAAATTTCACCTGCCGGACCGGCGAGTCTTTCGGCAGCAGCCCGAAAAATGGCTCCAGACCCAGGGAACTCATCACGTCGAAAGTCAGCCGTTGACCGCGCCAGTCCGCGGTTGCGTTCAATTCGCCTCCCTTCCCGTGCACGACAAATTTTTCCACCGAAAGCCCGCCATCCCGATATTCCGCCTCCAGATCAATTCCCTCAATGCGCCAGTGCGGTCCATTGATCGCGCCGCTGCGCAGGGAGATCGGACTAATCTCAATCGTCGAGCGGTCGGCCAGATCACCGTTAATTTCCGCCCGTAGCTCGGGCGCGTTGGAAAACTGGACTTCCGCAAACCGGTCGAGCCATTCCGAAAAGACCGCGCGCGATGGCGGCCCGCCTGGTCCTCCGCCGCGCGGTTCGGTCTTGAACGCCTGGGGATTTTGCAGCAGCCCGCTCAGGACCACCCGCACGCCCTGCACGGTGCCTTCAAAGTAGCTGATGCGCATCTGATTGGAAAAAAACAGGCACTGCGCCGAGACCCCGTTGAGTTTCAAACGGGCGCTGCCGGGAGTGGCATCGAGCGGCACCGAGACATCCGTCTCGTCCAGCCGGATGTGGTCGATCGTGATCTTGCGAACGAGCAGGTCGCTGAGATTGGCGGAAACCACCAGGCGTTCGATGCGGGCCAGATTTCCCCCCGGCGGATTGCGGGCACTGATTTCCACACGATCGGCAATCAGTCCGTTGAAGGGGTCAAAGGTGAGCTTGCCGATGGTGGTTTGAAACTCGCTCCCACTCAGGGCCTCGGCCACGCGTTCCTTCAGCCCAAAGCCCAGCCCCGCTTCGCGCAGATACAGGATCACCGCCGGCAGCCCGATGAAAAGCAGTACCAACACGCCCCGGATAAGGGCGCGGGCCAGGAAGCGCGGGATGGGATGCAAATGCACGGCGACAATTAAAGGGGATCCGCCCGTTTCGTCCACCGACTTCGTTCCCAACCGTCACCCCGGAGTCCTGTTTCCACCGTTTACAATAAATGTCCCACCTGGGACATTTATTGTTACGGGGCGCTGGTGGTTGTTGGGTCAGGTCAGCTGCACGGGGTCGACGTCCACGGCGACGAAGACTTCTTCGGGCAGGGGCAAGGCGGCCAGCACTTGCTGCACCGCGCGGGCGAGCGGGCGGACGGATGGTCCGCGCAGGGCGGTCTGGAATCGCCAGGATCCGTGGGATTTTTCCAGCGGTGCGGGCACCGCCTCGCCGACGGAGGTGGTTTTTGGCACGGCCAGTTTCAGTTTCCGCACCAGGGTCTGGGCGGTGAATTCCGCGCGTTCCATCACGCGTGACCGGGCGGTGATCATCACCATGCGCTGGAAGGGCGGGAATCCGAAACGCTCCCGAAATTCCAGTTCCTGCTGCGCGAAACCATCGAAGTCGTGATGCCGGGCAAACTGGATGGACGGACTGAAAGGCGTAAAACTTTGCACCAAGACCTCGCCCTCCATCTCGCCGCGCCCCGCCCGGCCGGCCACCTGGGTGAGAAGCTGGAAGGTGCGTTCGCCCGCGCGGAAATCGGGCACATGCAGACCAAGGTCGGCGTTGACGATGCCGACGAGCGTGACGTTGGGAAAATGCAGTCCCTTGGCAATCATCTGCGTGCCCACCAGAATATCAATGGCTCCTTCTTTAAAGGCTCCCAGGGTTTCGCGATACGCTTCCTTGCGTGTCATCGTGTCAGCATCCATCCGGGCGACGCGGGCTTTCGGAAAGATCCGCTTCACGGCATCTTCGACCTTTTGCGTGCCCACTCCCGCATGGCGGATGCCGGGATCTTTGCAGGACGGACACACCTTCGGCGCGCGTTCTGTTCGGCCGCAGACGTGGCAGACGAGCAACCCCGTGTCGCGATGGTAGGTGAGCGTCACGCTGCAATCGGGGCATTCACTCACATGCCCGCAGGCCTGGCAGAGCAGCGAGGTGGAAAATCCGCGGCGGTTGAGAAACAGGATCGTCTGGCTGCCATTGGCCAGCCGCGCTTCCATGGCTTGCAACAACTGGGGGGAAAAGATCGCTTCGCCGCCCGCGCGGCGGGAGGCCTGCCGCATGTCGAGCACCCGTATGACCGGCATGCTGCGGTCATCGACGCGCTGGGTGAGGCGCACGAGACGGTATTTGCCCGTCTTCGTGTTATGCCAGCTTTCCAGGGATGGCGTCGCACTGCCGAGCACAATGGCGCAGCTCTCCCGCTGGGCTCGCAGCACGGCCAGGTCGCGCGCGTGATAGCGGGGAATCTCGTCCTGTTTGTAGGATCCCTCGTGTTCCTCATCGACAATGATCAGCCCGAGATTATTCAGGGGGGCAAAAACCGCACTGCGCGCCCCGATGACAATCTTCGCGCCGCCCTGGCGGATCTTGTTCCATTCGTCGAACCGCTCGCCCGCGGAAAGATGGCTGTGCATCACTGCCACTTCGCGTTGAATCGAGGCGAAGCGTGCTTTGAAACGTTCGACCGTCTGGGGCGTGAGCGAGATCTGCGGCACAAGGACCAGAGCGGATCGGCCCTGTTCGAGAGCATGCCGGATGGCCTGGAGGTAGATCTCCGTCTTTCCGCTGCCCGTGACGCCATACAGGAGCACCGGAGGGTTGGTGGACGGCGCATCCACCGCGGCCCGCACCACTTCAAACGCGACCTGCTGCTCGCTGTTCAGGACAAGGTCAGCCGTGGGCAGAAACGTTTCTCCTGCGTGCGGGTCACGCGCCACTTCCTCCTGCGCGATGGACACCCAGCCGTTTCGTTCCAGCGCGCGATAGACGGATTCCGAGACGCCTGCGCTGGAGGCGAGCGCAGCCACCGGCCCGGAACCCCCGGCCTCCACCACCGCCCGCAAGGCATCGGCCTGTCGAGGGGCTTTGGTCTGCAGCGTATCCCAGTCGGCGTCGGAGGGGGTTTTGATCAGGGTGGCAAAGTTTCGTTTGCGGGCGGACACCTCCGCGCCCCGGACCACCTGCGGCAGCACGCAGGCCATGGCGGCTTCGAGCGGGCAGCAATAATATTCCGCAATCCAGCGGGCCAGTTCCAGCAGTTCGGGTCGGATGAGCGGTGCTTCGCCGATGAGTTCGTGGATTTCGCGGGGATTGCGCACATCGGTTTCCCCGACCACCTCCACCACCGTGCCCAAGACCAGTCGGGCGCGCAGCGGCACCCGGACACGGGCCCCCGGGGCCATGGCAGATTCCATGGCAGCGGGAACAAGGTAATCGAGGGCGCGGTCCCCGGATCGGTCGGGAACCACGCGGGCATAACGCGGCATGGCGGGAATTTATCCTCAAAAGGGTATTGGCTGAACAGGAGCAAACGGAGCCGGGGTCGGAAAAGCGGCAAAGGCACGGAGAATTGCCTCCCGGCCATTCAACTGCGTAGCCCGATCTCAGAAGCGCCAAAGCGCGGGAACTCCGGCGTTGGAGTCCAGCCTTTAGGCTGCTCTGGAAGACACGCTAAAGCGTGGCCTCCAACACAGCCAGGCAATTCCCTTCCCACATTCGAAGCTCGTGTGTGCAAGATCCGGGATCGACTGAGGCACTCTGCACGTGCTTTCATGATGCCGCCCATGAAAAAAATCCTCGTCGCCATAGCCCTGGCCGCCGTCCTTGGAGGGGCCGTTGTGGGGATTTTTTGGATGACCGTCGACGACCCGGAATATCGTGCGCAGGAGCTGGTTTTTTCCCGGCGATTCGGGAAATACGACGATCTTGTCCTCCGGGCGTCCCAGCGCTACGGCGTGCCGCCGGAACTCATCAAGGCGGTGATCTGGCGGGAGAGTCGCTTTTACCCGGACAAAACCGGACAGCACGGGGAGCGCGGGCTCATGCAGATCACTGAGGGAGCTGCGGCCGACTGGTCCAAGGCGGAGAAGATTGAGACCTTTGTGCCGACGGATCTTTTCGATCCGAAGGTGAACATCGAGGCTGGCACCTGGTATTTAAAAAAGGCTCTCGACCATTGGGGGTCGAAGGACGATCCGGTTCCCTTTGCGCTGGCGGAGTACAATGCCGGGCGCACCCGCGTGAAACGCTGGGTGGTGGATTCCGGTCGGGGCGCCACGGCCGGCGCCGAGGACCTGCAGACGGCGATGGATTTTCCCGCGACCAAGAACTACATCGCCGCCATCGTGGCACGGTATGAGTTTTATGCGCGGCGGGGGGAGTTCCGGTGACCGCCTACGGCGGAAACGTTGAACGCTGAACACTCAACTCTGAACATTCAAGCGGGAACAACGCCCCAAATGGGGCGCCTACTCCGTGATGATGTCCTTGTAGGTCTTGCCCGACGGAATCATCGGCAACACGTGCTCGGTGTAGGGAGTCATGATGTCGAGAACGTAGGTCTCCTTGGAATCGAGCATACGCTGGATGGCGGCGGGCACATCCTTCTTGTGGATCACGCGTTCGCATGTGACGCCGAAGCCCTTGCAGATCTCGACGTAGTCGGGATAGATGCGATTCAGGTCCTTGGGATCTCCGAGGAACGTGTGGCCGCGGTTGCTGCCATGGAAACGATCTTCCCATTGCACCACCATGCCGAGATGCTGGTTGTTCAGGATAATGGCTTTCGCTGCGATGCCTTCAATGTGGGTGGTGGCAAGCTCCTGCACGTTCATGAGGAACGAGCCGTCGCCGTCGATATCCACCACCTGTTTGTCCGGGAACGCCACCTTTGCGCCCATTGCCGCGGGGTAGCCGAAGCCCATGGAACCGAGGCCGGCCGAGGTGATGAAGGTGCGGGGATCCTTGAAGTCGTAAAATTGTCCGGCCCACATCTGGTGCTGGCCGACACCGGTGGTGATGATGGCCTCGCCCTTGGTGAGTTTGTAGAGCTCGCGGATGACGTATTGCGGAAGAATCGCGTCTTCCGTGTCTTTGAACGAAAACGGATGCTCCGCTTTCCACTTTGCAATCTGCGAATACCACTGCGGGAAACGGGTCTGCCCCTTGGCCACGCGCTTCCTGCCCATTTTGGTGAGGATGCCATTGGCCTGGCTCAGCGCGTATTTGAGGTCGCTGAGAATCGGCAGCTTCACGAGCTTGTTTTTGTTCAGCTCGGAGTTGTCGATATCAATGTGAACGATCGTGCCGTGCTCGCAGAATTTCTTCACGTTGCCGGTCACGCGATCGTCAAACCGCACGCCGATGGCGAGCAGCAGGTCGGCCTCGTTGGCGGCATTGTTGGCATAAACACTGCCGTGCATGCCGAGCCACTTGAGCGAAAGTGGGTGGGTTTCCGGGAAGGCGCCCACGCCCATGATGGTGGTGGTCACGGGAATCTGGGTGCGCTCGGCGAATTCGATCAGCTCTTTCGAGGCATTGCCAGTGATGACGCCGCCGCCGCAATAGATGACGGGCTTCTTGGCGGCCTCGATCATCCCGATCATTTCCTGAATCGCCAGATCGTCGGCCTTTTTCATCGGCTGATACCCACGAAGGTTGATTTCCTTCGGGTAGATCGGCTGCGCTTTGGCGTTCTGAATGTTTTTCGGAATGTCGATCAACACGGGACCGGGACGGCCGCTTTCCGCGATGTAAAAGGCTTCCTTCACGATGCGGGGAATCTCGGAGATATCCCACACGAGGTAGCTATGTTTCACGATGGGGAGCGTCATGCCGAACATGTCGGTCTCCTGAAATGCGCCACGGCCGATCATTTCCTGCGGGACCTGGCCGGTGATCGCCACCAGCGGCACGGAATCCATGAAGGCATCCGCGATGCCGGTCACGAGGTTGGTCGCGCCAGGGCCGGAGGTCGCCATACAAACGCCCGCCCGCCCGGTCACCCGGCCGTAGGCTTCCGCGGCAAACACGCCGCCTTGTTCGTGACGGGGCAAAATCGTGCGGATCTTCTTCGACTTGGTCAGTGCTTGGTGAATCGGCATCGAGGCCCCACCGGGGTAGGCAAAAATCACGTCCACTCCCTCACGCTCAAGGCAACTGACGAGGATCTCCGCGCCGTCCATGACCTCGCCGCGGTCAGGGGCGATGGATTTGGCGGCGGATGGGGATTTTTTGGTTTTCATGGCTGGGTGTTTAAGGTCGGGATGGACGATTTCGCGGCCTGCCGGAGGCATCCGCGTGGAATGAAGAGCTCGGGAGATTAGCAGCTTCCCGGCGGGCAGGCGAGCAGAAAAACCTCACCCTCCCAAAGAAAAACCCCCTGCCACTTGCGGTGACAGGGGGTTTGAAAGATCGAGACGTAAATTAGGGAGTAGGATTACCGGAGAGCAGGTTTGTGAAGCCACCGATGATGTTCGTGTAGCTCGAGCCTGTCTGGCGGGACTGAAGGATCGCTCCGTCGCCTGCCTTGCGGAAGACGATGTAACCTTTGTTACCGTAAGGCTTGGCTGTTGCGACCAGAGCCGTTCCGCCGGAAGCGGAGTTGGTGAAGTTGGCCGAGGAAAGAAACACGGTGTTTCCTTCGCTGTTTTCCGCCACGCCATAGACGAGGATGGCACTTTTGGTCGGAACCGCATTAGAAGCAGGAACCGGAACAACGACCGCAGGAGCGGAGAGAAGCTTCGCAAAATCGCTGGCCGTCAGATAGTTTCCACCAGTGATGTTCGTCGCCCAAGCGCTGAACGTTGGTGTTCCACCACCGAGATCGCCAGGCCATCCGAGGTTGGTGTCACCCGTGGTGGTGGCATCAAGCGCCATTTGCTGGGTGGCAAGGTGGAGCTGCTTGCAGTTGCTGAGGGTTTGGGTCATCTGACCGCGGGCCAGAGCGCCAGTGATGGCAGGCAGAGCGAGAGCGGCGAGAATGCCGATGATGGAAATAACCACCAGCAGTTCAATGAGGGTGAAAGCGAGGGAACGCGACTTTTTCATAAGTTTGTTAACTGGGTTAAATTCAACTCCATCCTACTCAAAAGTCAAACGGATTTTCTGTCACAATTCCGTCAGTTTTCTCCATAATTCTGACTTTGAGCGGCAAAGAGAGCGGGACGATTGTTGGGTCCAGTTCGGAATGGGGTCAGACCAGGAGCTGACCCTCCAACGGTACGGGGACCGATTCCGGGGCCGCTCGTTTGAAAGCCGCGACCGCCAGCGGTGGGATATCGATGAGGAGCGAGTGGGTTTTTCCCTGCCAGGCCCAATTTTCGGCTTCCCGGCCACCGTAGTTGCCGACGTTGCTGCCGCCGTAGGTTTCGGCATCGGTGTTGAGAATTTCCTCGTAGAAGCCGGGGGCGTTGACTCCGACACGGTAGCCGCCTCGGACGACCGGGGTGGCATTGACCACAAAAACGATCACGCCGCCTGCGCGGTCCTTCCGCATGAAGGACCAGACGCTGTTGTCGCTGTCGTTAAAATCGATCCATTCGAATCCATCGTAGCTATCGTCGAGTTCGTAGAAGGCAGGCTCGTGGGTGTAGAGCCAGTTTAAGTGTTGAACAAGTCGGCGCAGGCCGTCGTGGGCCGCCAGGCCGGTGAGGTGCCAGTCGAGGCTCTGGTCGTGTTTCCATTCCTTCCACTGGCCGAATTCGATACCCTGGAAGAGGAGTTTTTTCCCCGGATGCGCCCACATCCAGGCGAGAAACATACGGACGTTGGCGAACTTCTGCCACGCGTCGCCGGGCATTTTATCGATGAGCGACCCCTTGCCATGCACGACTTCGTCGTGGCTGAGGACGAGGATGAAATGCTCGTGAAAGGCGTAGAGCATGGAGAAGGTGATCTCTCCCTGATGGAAGCGGCGGTGAACGGGTTCCTTGCTGATGTACCGCAGGCTGTCGTTCATCCAGCCCATGTTCCACTTGAAGCCGAAACCCAGCCCGCCTGCGTACGTCGGACGCGACACGCCCGGCCAGGAGGTGGATTCCTCGGCAATCGTGGCGACGCCGGGGAACCGTTCATAGCAGACCTCGTTGCAGCGTTTGAGAAAACTGATCGCGTCGAGGTTCTCGCGTCCGCCAAAACAATTCGGCACCCATTCGCCGGCCTTCCGGGAGTAATCGAGGTACAACATGGAGGCCACGGCATCGACTCGCAAACCGTCGAGGTGGTATTCGTCGAGCCAGAAAAGGGCATTTCCGATGAGGAAATTTTTCACCTCATTACGGCCGTAGTTGAAAATGAGAGTGCCCCAATCCATGTGTTCGCCGAGGCGGGGATCCTCATGTTCGTAAAGGCAGGTGCCATCGAACCTCGCAAGGCCATGGGCGTCCTTCGGAAAATGTCCGGGCACCCAATCGAGGATCACGCCGAGGCCTGCCTGGTGGCAGCGGTCCACAAAGTTGCGGAACTCGTCGGGATTGCCATGGCGGCTGGTGGGAGCGTAGTAGTTCACCACCTGGTAGCCCCACGAGCCGTCGAAGGGATGTTCCATCACGGGCAGCAATTCGAGATGGGTGAATCCCATTTCCTTGGCGTAAGGAATGAGGCGGTCGGCCAGCTCCAGGTAGCTCATGTAGCGGTTGCCGTCCTCGGCCACGCGCTGCCACGACCCGAGATGCACCTCGTAAATGCTCATGGGGGAGTTGTAGGGGTCGCCCTCGGCGCGTTTTTTCATCCACTCCGCATCGCTCCAGCCGTAGCGGTTCAAGTCGAAAACCATGCAGCCCGTGGACGTTCCATGCTGCGCGTAAAAGGCCATCGGGTCGGTCTTGAGGAAGACCTCGCCGTGAGGCCCGCGGATCTCAAATTTGTAGTGCGACCCCTCGCCCACCCCGGGCAGGAAAATTTCCCAGATGCCGGCCGGAACCATCTTGCGCATGGGGTGGACGCGTCCGTCCCAGTGATTAAAATCCCCCGTCACGCTCACCCGCTGGGCATTCGGTGCCCAAACCGCAAAGTGCGTGCCCTGCACTCCGCCATGCTCCATCACATGCGCGCCGAGTTTTTTATAAACCTCGTAATGGGTGCCTTCGTTGAAAAGGTAGATGTCCATCTCGCCGAGCACCGGACCGAACGAATACGCGTCCCGCTCGACCCAGGGAACGCCCTCCGCGCTTTTCATCTCGAGGCGGTATTCAAAGGGCTGCTCGACACCCCGCAGGACGGATTCAAAGAAACCATCCGGATGGACCTTGGTCAGCGGGAAACGCCGGGCATCATCATGAACATCCACCAGCGTCACCTCGGCGACATCCGGTCGCCAGACGCGGCCGAAGAGACTTCCCTGGAATTCGCGAATTCCCAGAAGTTTGAACGGGTCGCCGTGCCGGGCTTCGATCAAGGGGTAAAAATCGTCGTCGGGCAGGGTCGAGGGATTCATGGGAAAAATTGAAAGGCGAAATGGCCGGGTTGGACAGTCTTATTATCTGGTCCGGTTACAAATCCTCCAGGCGGTGAGCAACTCGGATGCCGGGGATCGCATCAAAATGCCCGTCGCGCGTATAAATCGTCGCGTCCACCCGTTTGGCGCAGCTCGCCATGATCGCATCAGCCAGGGGAATCCTTTTTCCCTCTCGCCCCTGATTCCAAAGCAACTCCTCAGCTTCTTCCCAGAGCAGATTGTCCGTCGGAAGATAAATCAGGGTTTGCCAGATGGCCTTCAAACTTCGCCTCAGCGCACCATCACGAATTCCGCTGCCCACCTCGCAGCAAATCACGCCGCAAACCGCCACTTCGTAACACTCCGTAAAATAGAGGAGGCTGCTCGTCAGCCCCTGTCGGTTCCGTTGCCAATCGATGTAGATCGTACTGTCAATCAGTACCATAGCGGGCTTCTTTCTCCGCGATGCGCGCAGCCATCACGTCATAGCCTGGAAAGAAGGCCGAACCCTCAAGACGTTTTTCGATCTCCATGCCTTCCCGCAAAAGCTTCATCCGTACCTCGCGGCGCTCCACTTCCCGCAGGGCGTAATCCACCGCCGCCGTCTTGGTTTTCGCCCCGGACAACGCCATCACACGCTCCAACAGGGCGTCGTCGATGTTCATGGTGATCTTCATGCATGGAGAGTATGGCCCCCAATGCATGCAGTCAATGCACGGTCAACGTTCCTCGACGGGAACGAACGTCTTGCCCACGGTCGGACCGACATACTCGCTGAGCGGGCGGTACAGGCGGTTGTCCGCAAGTTGCTCCAGCACATGGGCCGTCCAGCCGGAGGTGCGGGCGATGGCAAAGATCGGCGTGAACATGTCGGTGGGGATCCCCAGCGAATAATAGACCGTGGCGGAGTAAAAATCGACGTTGGCATTGAGCCCCTTGCGTTCTTTCATGATCTCCGCAATGCGCTCGCTCATGCGGATCCATTTCGGCTCGCCCAGTTCGTTGCTGAGCTTGATGGCCATGGCGCGCAGGTGCGGCGCACGGGGATCGAGTACTTTGTAGACCCGGTGGCCGATGCCCATGATCTTTTTTTTCTGCGCCAGTTGCTCCTCCACCCAGGCGTCCACTTTGTCCTCATCGCCAATTTCCTTGAGCATGTGAATCACTCCCTCATTGGCCCCACCATGGAGCGGGCCCTTCAGGGTTCCGATGGCCGAGGTGACGGCGGAAAAGATGTCGCTGAGTGTTGCGATGGTGACGCGGGCGCTGAAGGTCGAGGCATTCATCCCGTGGTCGGCATGGAGGACATAGGCCACGTCGAGTGTTTTGGTCGCGTCGGCGGTGGGTTCGGCATCGTTGAGCAGATAGAGAAAATGCGCCGCCTCTCCGAGGTCCTTCCGCACGGCGGGGAGGGATTTGCCCTGACGGGCGCGGTGAAAATACGCGGCGATGACCCCGATTTTAGCCGTGATGCTGAGCGCGCGCCGGAAATTGGCCGAGGCCGTCTCGCCTTCGACTTCCGTCTCATTGTCGTAGAGGCCGAGCATGGAGACCGCCGTGCGCATCACATCCATGGGGTTTGCACTCTTCGGGGCGTTTTTCAGAAAATTGACGACCCCGTCTGGCAGTTCCCGCTGGGAAGCGAGGGATTCCTTCAGGTCTTCGAGCTCCTTCGCGTTCGGCAGATGCCCGTGATAAAGGAGGTGGACAATTTCCTCGTAGGTGGCTTTTCCGGCGAGCTCATTAATATTGTAGCCCGAATAGATCAGCGTTCCTTCTTGTCCCAATACATCGCTCAGCCGCGTGGAGTTGGCGATGATTCCTTCGAGTCCTTTGGCGGTAACAGGCATAATCGTGGTAGTTTCCCTACCGTATGCCGGGGCTCGCCGTCCCCGCCAAATAAAAACCGTCCTGCCCCGGTGAAAAAAGCGCGGCATTCTTTCCCGAGACCTCCTATGCTTGCCAGGAATGACCGTGTCCGAGACAGCCTCCGCCCCCGGGAAAATCCGGGCCTTCCATGTGATGACGAAGCCGATCGGGCCGATTTGCAACCTCGATTGCAAATACTGCTTCTACCTGGAAAAGGAGAAACTTTTCCCCCCGAACGAGAACTTCAAGATGCGCGACGAGGTGCTGGAAAGTTACATCCGTCAATATATCGAACAGCAGGACGTTCCCGAAATCGGGTTCGCCTGGCAGGGTGGGGAACCAACTCTTCTTGGCGTCGAATACTTCCGAAAAATCGTCGCGCTGCAAAAAAAATACGCCGCGGGGAAGGCCATCTCCAACGCTTTCCAGACCAACGGAACCCTCTTGAACGACGAGTGGGGTGCCTTTTTAAAGGAAAACCAATTCCTCGTCGGCCTGAGCATCGACGGTCCCGCCAAACTCCACGACGCCTACCGGGTGGACAAAAAAGGCGGGGCGACCTATGCCAAGGTTGTGGCCGGCCTGCGCGTGCTCAAGAAGCACCAGGTCGATTTTAACACCCTCACCGTGGTGAATCGGGTCAACGCCCGCAAGCCGCTGGAAGTCTATCGGTTTCTCCGCGACATTGGATCCGGGTTTATCCAATTCATCCCCCTGGTGGAACGCCTGGCCGATGCCGAGGCCACCAAACTCGGACTCGATCTGGCCGTGCCGCCCCGCGCTGACGAAGAGGGTCAAAAACGCCTGCCCGTCACCGACTGGAGCGTCGAACCCCGCCAATACGGGGAGTTTCTCAGCACGATCTTCGACGAATGGGTGCGCCGCGACGTGGGCAAGACGTATGTGCAGATTTTTGATGTGACCCTCGGCAACACCATCGGCAGCGGTGGCGGGCTCTGCGTTTTTAGTGAAAAATGTGGCACGGCCCTCGCGATGGAACACAATGGCGACGTCTATTCCTGCGACCACTACGTTTACCCCCGCTATAAACTCGGCAATGTCCTCAACCAGAGCCTCGGAGAAATGGTGGGGTCCGCCGAGCAGCGCCGTTTCGGCAGCGACAAAGCCGACACCCTGCCGCAATACTGCCGCTCCTGCGACGTGCGCCACCTTTGCCACGGCGAATGCCCGAAGCACCGCTTCATCCGCACGCCGGATGGCGAGGCCGGACTCAACTATTTCTGTTCCGGCTACAAAAAATTCTTCCATCACACCGCCCCCGCCATGCGCCAGATGGGCTCTCTCCTTCAGGCGGGCCGCGCCCCGGCCGAAATCATGCGCGAATTCCGATGAAATTTCCTGCTTTCGCTGGAGTCCAAACTTTAGCCTGCTCCGTTTTCAGACAGCCTAAAGGCTGGACTCCAACCGGCCTCCTTTTCGCCTTCCTCCTTCCGCTTTCCGCCCTTGCCGGCGAGCCCCCCCCCGGCATGGTCTGGGTGCCCGGGGGCACGTTTTCCATGGGCAACGCCTCAGGTCCCGCCGACAGCCTCCCGGTTCACCAAGTCACCCTTGATGGCTTTTGGATGGACCAGACCGAGGTGACCAACGCGGACTTCCAAAAATTTGTCGAGGCCACCGGTTATGTCACCGTGGCGGAACGTCCCGTCGTCTCAGAGGAATTTTCTGCGGGGCTATCGCGGGAGTTCATTGGCTCCCTCAAGGAACCCGTCGAACCCGGCGCACTCGTTTTTTTCGAACCTCCCCGTGCGACCTCGCTGACGGATTTTTTCCAGTGGTGGCGCTGGCAGCCTGGGGCCAGTTGGAAACACCCGGAGGGCCCCGACAGTTCCCTCGCCGACCGGATGGATCACCCGGTCGTTCAGGTGTCGTGGGAAGACGCCGCCGCCTACGCCAAATGGGCGGGGAAACGGCTGCCCACCGAGGCCGAATGGGAATACGCCGCCCGCGGCGGCCTCGACCGCAAGAACTACGTCTGGGGCGACCAAAAACTCACCGACGGGAAAATGATGGCCAACATCTGGACCGGGGAATTTCCCACCAAAAACTCCGCGGAGGACGGATGGCCACGCTCCGCCCCTGTGAAGTCCTACCCGCCCAACGCCTTCGGCCTCCACGACATGTCCGGCAACGTCTGGGAATGGACGGCCGATTGGTACCGTCCCGATTATTACAAAAACAGCCCGGAAAAAAATCCCGCCGGGCCCGCGGACAGTCACGATCCCGACGAAGCCGGCCTGCCAAAAAAAGTCATGCGCGGCGGCTCGTTCCTCTGCTCGGATACCTATTGCCTGGGTTACCAACCCGGCCGTCGTAGCCGCACCAGCCCCGACACCGCCTTGCAGCACCTCGGGTTTCGGTGTGTGAAGTCGCCCTGACGCAGTCGCAGGCCACCGCGCTGGTTTTGCCCTGTTTTTCTGCCGGATCGCCGCACCTGCCGACGAATCGGGGCGGCCCCACCATTGCCTAAGAGCTGCAATGCCTGGGTATCCGTTTCCGCATTAGGTTTCGTTAACGGTTAAGCGCGGAACCTCTTGAGACAAGATTCGCGCCTATGCTAAGCCCGCGAGGGTCGGTGACATCCCGGGGATATTTTCCCATCAAAAACCATGACCCACCGACCGCCCCCCCAAAATGAAAAATCACTCCGTAAGCAGAGTTTCCTGCCGAACGAACCTTCGCCCCCTAAGAGCTCTTTGCTTCGCGACAATCGCCGTGGCAATCGTTCCCTTTGCAGTCGCGGTTGACTATTACGTGGATTCCGCGAACGGCCTCGACAGCTATTCAGGCACAACAACGGCCACCCCCTGGAAAACCTATGCCAAGCTCAACAAGCCCAATGGCGTCAAGTTTGGTCCCGGTGATACCATTCACTTCAAAAGAGGCGGGACCTGGACCGGAAGACTGAATCCGGTCTGCCAAGGCAGCGGCACGGCGAGGGTGGTATTCAAAGACTACGGTATCGCGACAGACCCGGCCCCCCTCCTGCAGGGACAATCCGCGAATGAGCCAGCCGTCCTGCTGGAGAGCCCATCGTATTGTACGTTTGAAAGTTTCAAGATCACGCACACGGGCACCACTGAAGCGCCGCGCAGCGGCATCTATATACAATTCTATTCGTCGACCACCACGCCTCCCGGTCAAACTACGGTGCTTCGTGATGTGATCATCCGCAACAACGAGATCACCGACGTCTGGGGCCTGACCGGCCGCGAAAACGGCAACAACTACAGCCAGGCGGCGATTTTTGTGCGGTTCAACGGAACATCTGCCAATCAGCGGGTCAAGGTGGATGGGCTCCTCATCGAGGGTAATTACATTCACGACACCCATTGCCTAAGCATCCAATCCGTCGGCTCTTCGAACTATGCCGGTTCGGTTACCGATCCGGTGGCGGATGCCACCGCCAAGGAGCTTTGGGCCGACAACTTCATCATCCGCAACAATACCATGAACAAGACCGGCGGAGACCACATCCTCGTCCAATGCGCCGATGCTCCGCTGATCGAGAACAACGCCGGGTACGATGCCGGAGTCAACGCCAAACAAGATAACAATCTGACCCAGGCCGGAATGTGGGTCTGCTACCACACCCGGAATTCCCTCTTCCAATACAACGAGGTGGCGCGGACCGTGAACCAAGGCATCAACCGCGGCGATTCCCAGGCCTTCGACGTGGACTACGGCACTTGGGATTCCCATATCTTTCAATACAACTACACCCACGAAAACGCCGGGGGAGTATTAATTGTCATGCCGCGCAAGGTCGCCAGTCCCGACACTCAGCCTAATCTACCCAAGACCGTGGTCTATCGTTACAATGTGAGCGTCAACGACGGGCGAAATACCGGCTCCAGATCCCAATTCGGCATCGATCCCCGGGTCGGCGTCAGCACGGCACACATCCACAACAATGTGTTTTTCAACAACCGTCCGGAAGGAATCAATATCAAGGATGTCGAATCGTCCTATTTCACCAACAATATCTTTTACGCATCGAGCGGCACGTATCCGCGACGGCCCGTGTTTTCGAACAATGCCTATTTCGGTCATACGCCCGATGTGGACGATCCCTATCAAATCACCGCCAATCCGCAGATGGCGGGACCGTTCCCCACAGGTGATGCGCCCAACGCGTTATTTAATCCACAAACTTTTCAAATTGTTCCCGCGGCGAACAGAATTTCTGCTCTTAGAAACATCGCCGATCCCTACAAGCTCCTCGGGTCGTCCCCGCTCATCAACCGCGGCCGCCCTCTCACCACGCCGGTCGTTCTGGCCACGAACGATTATTGGGGCAACAGCCTCAACCAGGGCCGCATCGATATCGGTGCCCATGAGGCCGGAGGCGGATCGAATCCCGATCCCACCGCTGCCTATTATACCGATACCACCGACGCGTCGGTAATATTCGCTCCCTCCGGAACGGCCTCCCAACCCGGCGTCTTCAGTCATATCCCTGATTCAGCCGCCTACGATGGCACACGCCTCAATTCCAACACACCCGGGAACATGATGGAGTTCACGTTTTCAGGCACCTCCGTGGAGGTTTACGGGAAGACAGGACCGAATTTTGGGAAACTGGCATTCAGCCACAACGGCGGGCCCGTCGTGGCTACGGTCAATTGTTATTCCGGCACCGCGAAGGACCAGGTGAAACTCTACGAAGCCAATGCGTTTCCCGCCGGGCCTGGAAATACCTTGCGCGCCACGGTCGTCGCAGGCCAATCGCCGTCCACGGGCAGCTATGTCGGTCTTGATTATTTCGTGACCCGGGGCGGACCGGGAACGGTGCAACCCTTGGATCACGTCTCCATCGAGTTGGATACGGAAAGCGCCGGGGTGACGCTTCTGCCTAATTCCGCTGCCTGGATCTCGGGGAGGAGTCAGGATTATTATTATGGAACGGACTATCGGCACGACAACAACACCGCGGCGAGTGTCCCCAAGAGCGTACAATTCACACCGACACTGCCGTTCGCCGCGACCTTTAAGGTCTATATCCGCCACACGATGAACAGCGTGAACGCCTCCAATGCCATGGTGACGGTCAATCATGCCGCCGGCGCGCAGCAGTTCATCATGAACCAGCGCATCAACGGCGGAGATTGGCTTCTGCTCGGCTCGTTTCCTTTTGCTGCGGGGACTGCGGGGAACGTAACCGTCAGCAATACGGGGGCGAATGGCAATGTCATCGCCGACGGCGTCAAGTTCGTGGCCCCCTCACCGCAATTGCCTCCCGTCACCGTGGACAACCCGATAGTCTCAAACCTGCCTGCTTACAGCCTGACGTATTCGGCAACTTCCAACTGGACCCACTCCCCCAATGCCACACTCCCCGCCGACCCGACTTTTTACAACGGGACGAAGTCCGTGGCGAACATTGTAGGAAGCTACGTCGAGTTTAAGTTCACGGGCACCCGCGCGAGCTTGTTCGTCAAGAAGGCTTCGAACCTCGGCAAGCTGAAGATCTATGTGAATGGGACCCTCACGCAAACCGTGGATTGCTATTCGCCGTCCGTCATCAACCAGTTCAAGATCTACGAAACGGCAACTCTGCCGAGTCAACTGAACACCTTGAGGGCTGTCGTGGAAACCAGGAACACAAGTTCGACCGGGAACTTCGTGGGGATCGACAAGTTCGAATACCAGCCTTAGCAGATCATGAAATTAGGAGCCGTCCTCGCCGCGTTTTTGCTCTTATCCGCGGGGCATCGCCTCGCGGCCGCTGCAGACGCCGGCGGGGCGGGGCCGGTGAATCCCGATCCGATCGTGGCGACAGTCAGTGGAATCGAAATCCCAGCCTCGGAGTTCAAACTGATCATGCATCGTCAGATGCCGTCGGTGGTGGATTATTTTTTTCGGGAGTATGCCTTGGAAGATCGCGCAGGGTACTGGGCTGACACAGGGGATCCCAACTCTCCCATCGTTTTGCTTCGCGAAAAGACCCTGAGCGAGCTCCGGCGGATCAAGACGCAGCTCGTCTGGGCCGCCAAGCTCGGCCTTCCCGCCGAGCCGTCTTTCCCGAAGCTTCGTGAGCAGCTCAGCAAGGAAAACGCCCGCCGCGCGGCCGCCGTCCCGCCACAAACCGTGATCTACGGTCCCAAGCAATACGCCCTAGACGTCTATTATGACATCCAGTTCAGCGAATCGGCTTATCAACTTCGTCAGAAGCTGGCCGAAGAGGCCGAAATTTCGGAGGAGAAAATCCGGCAGGCTTACGAAGCTAGGAAATCCGAGTTCGCGGAAGTTTCATTCGAGCAGGCTCGTACCACACTGGAAAACGAACTCGCTCTAGACATCGCGGAGGATCGCATCCGTGGTGCGGTGGCGGCTTCGGCTGTCCAAACGAACGACAGGGCCTTGGCCGCCGTCAAGCCGCGGTCCGAGCCCTGATCCAAAAGCCTCACTTGTCCGCAATTTCGTAAAGCATCCGCGCGCCTTCCGCGCCTTTGACGCTGACTGTGAAAGTCAGCCGGCCGTTTTCCACTTTCGCCTCCACCTTTTCCACCCGCCGCCCACCGGGAGAAAGTGCCCAGACTCCTGGCGTTTCCGGGCGGTCCACCGGGATGCTGATGCGCGCGGTCCCATCCCGGACCAGATGAGGCAACTTGCCCCAGGCGAGAAGTGTCCGCTTTGCCGCCTCGCCGTAGCGTCCGCCGGTGTTTTGCAGATCGGTAAGATGGGTGACGAGGAGGCGCTTCGAGGCGTGAATGGGCGCCCCGTCGAGACTGTTGACGAACACCGTCGCGCCCGTCGTGATGTCCTCCACCCGCACCCCCGCTGCGGCGATCACCCCGCCGGGATCCGCGTACCCGCCGGCGCTATTCGGCGTGTCGATCACCAGCACCGCGTCGCCCGGCCAGAGGGAAATTTGGCCCGTTTCGGAACGTATCACCCCGGTTTCCGGCGGGGGCGGAATTTTTTCCAATGCCGTGGCGATCGCTTCTCGGTTGGCTTGTGGCGGGATACTCACGAACCCACGGGGATCCGGCGTCCCCGGGGCCCGAACGATGCTGCCGATGCGCGTTCGCCACGCCGCTGTACGAAGATTTGAAAGGTTGAGCCCTGGGGATGGATTCCGGAGTCCTGCTTCCCCGAGTTCCACCGCGAGCCGACTGGGAGCGACCGCCAAATCCCCCCGCAGATAGAGAAACAGCGACAACCGATCGGCAGCTTGATTGAGGGGGTCGCTGACCAGGTCGAAGTACCCCATGGGGCCTGGCTGGAAAAGTGTCGCCGCATTGTGGCTGTAGGCAAAACGCCACAATCCATCCCAATCCTGCAATGCGGCAAGCGCCCCGGTGAGGATCCCGCCTACCCCCCGGAAGCGTCCGGGTCCGGAATAATTGTACTCCGTAATCGTGAACGGTTTGTCGAAAAGCCTCACGCTGGCTGGGCCGGTTCCACCTTGTGCTCCCGAGGCGATGGGATTCGAATTCGGGGACGCACTGGGCAGCCGCCAGGATTTTTCGAGGAACTGCGGGTGATCCACATAAAAATGCTCATCCACATAGTCGAACTGGTTCCTCGCGAGTTGCAGGGGAACGAGCCCCGGCCCGGCGTTGTTCATGTTGGTCAGCAGGGCCTCACATTTCAGGTCCTGCCGAAGAAACTTTTTCATCCGCTCGAACGCCGCCAACTCCGTCTCCGCGACAAAAGCCTGGGCCAAAAGCGCCCGTGGACTGTCGCCGGCCAAGGCCTCGGGCATTTTCTCACCGCCCGCCGCCGGTCCGCCCAAGGCCGCTTCCCGGGCCTCCGGCGACGGAAAACGCTGGTTGAGCCAGGCGGTCCACGCGGACTGCCATTCCGGAATTTGCCGCAGTTCCGTCCAGCGATGGCTCACCGGCCCCTCATTGATCAGCGAGAGCCACGCTATGGCCGGATCATCCGCCAACCGCAAGCCTGTGTGGGGATTCACCCGGTCGAGAAATTTGCGTGCAAAGGCCGCCCAGTCCTGGAAAGCCGCTTCGGAAACGGGAACCAAAATTTTAAACCGGTCCATCCCGATCTCCTCCCCAGGACGACCGATTTGCCTTCCGCTCACCGGCCGCGAAACATAAAGATCCGTCGTCACCCACAGCCCCCTCTTCGCACAACCCGCCAGGAGGTAATCGAGTTGGTCCACCTTTCCCGCGTCCCAAGTGAACCCCGGTTGCCCGGGTGGTTGGGTCAACTCTCCTTCGTAATGGTGGATGCGCACCGTGTTGTAGCCAAGGCGCACAAGACGATCCAACAAGCGGTCCACGTTTTCCTTCGGCAGAAACTGCGCGGAAAAACAAAAATTCACCCCGTAAAACCGTCGGGCTTTTCCCCGCTCTTGCGCAAAGGCAAAGTGTCCGTCCGGCGTGGCCACGATCCGGCCTTTTGCCCCGCACGGCCCGTCAATGAACCCCTGCGAGCTGAGATCGAGGGCCGAACCCGGCACGATTTCCAGTTCCTCCTGGAGGGGAATCCATTCTTCACCGGCCTGCATCACCACAGGCCGCAGCGCCGCCGGGATCTCCTGAGTGGCGCTTGCTCCCTCGACCGTCATCACGATCTCCCAACGCTCACCCGCCGCCAACTGCCCCGATCCCCGGCCGATCCGCAGGGTGAAATTGGCGTTCCCCCAATTGCGGTCGTCCTGCAGCACCACCAGGGTCGGAACAGGAAACGACAGGCGAATCTCACGTCCCCCCGGCGGCGTGATCTTTAAGTGCCGGACTTCGCCCACAAAAACCTGCGCTTTCTCGAATTCTGCAGGGAAAACCCCGCTCCGGCCCTCCGCCTCCCACCGCCCGCCGGCCAGCGCGGGAGTCTCGAAATCCGCCGCGACCACCAGCGTTTGGAAGGCCACGGGGTCCCGGGCCTTAAAGACGAACCCCGCCCTTGCGCCGCCCTCCGCCGGACCCACCGCGAGCGAGCCTTCCAGTGTCCCCCCTGCCACAGTGAGCGCAAACGGCGCTTTTCCCTCCCCCACGGGACCCGCGGCCACTCCCCGGAAAAACGTCCAGTGGGCGTTGGCCGCCAGCGGAACAAAGGTGCAAAAAATGCGCTCTCCCTCTGCCACATGCAGCCGCCCGCCTTCGCCTGCCGACACCACCATTTCCCTTTCCGGTTCCACGCAGGAACCTGTCCACGGCATCATGATGGCGACAAAAAGAAGGAGCAGGGGGCGGAGCATGTCCCAGCAAACTCCACCGCGGTCCCGTCCGCCAGAAAAACCCGCCCTGCGCTAATCGGGGATCGCCGCGTCACCGGCCTGCAAAGCCTCCCAAATGGCGTCGGCATACCCCTCCATTCCCTCATTGTTGGGATGCCAGGCCACCCCGGCGTTTTCCCATTGCCCGGTGCTGGCGCGGTTCTGCACGTTTGCCGCCACCGGCGCGATTGGGGCAAAGGGAATGCGGTGTTTCCGGCAGACCGCCTTGATCATCTCATCCTTGCCCTTTTTTCCCCGCCACACTCCGGTGCAGACGATCCGGGCTTCCGGATGGGCCGCCCGCAAAAGCAGAACAAGGTCTTCATAAGGTTTTTGAAAACCGACCTCATCGAGACTAATATTATCATTCTCCCCCATTTGGACCACAATCAGGTCCGGGTCGCCCTCCTTAAGGGCATCTGCGTTGGCCAATTTCGCCGGGAGCGTTCCTCCGCCCGCCGCCCGGACAAGAAGCTCTGGCTCCGTTCCCTGCGCTCGGGCAATAAGCGCGCCCAACTGATGCACATAGTCATTGGCTTCGCTGTCCGCTGCCATGCCCCAATTTCCCGTCCAGCCGAGATTTTTCGAGGGCGCATGAAACGTAATGCTGTCACCGACAAAAAGAATCTTACGGATCTGGGGAGCTTCCTTTTCGGGGGCAGCAGTGGCGACCGCCGCAGCGCTCGATTTTGGGTTGAGGGCAAACCATTTTCGCAAGACCTGCTCGCGATCCGTGGGGGTGGTCGCCTTCGGGTGATTCGTCCGATCAGCGGGTAGATTCGCGTGCTCCACACTCCAGACCGGGGACTCGCGGAAGGCATGGTACGTCCAGTCCCACCCGTATTCTTCAAAGATCGCGATACAATCCTCGAGATACTGTGCGGCTCCGGGAGCCCAGCGCACGGCGCTGAATTCCCCGATGAAAATCGGCACCCCATGGGCCAGTTGGAAATCCCGTACCGGCGCCAGATACCGCCGGAGGGAATCCTTATCCAGAACCTGACCCTGCACCTTGCCACTGGGATAGCCGATCTTTTCCTTGTCAAAATCCTTCCCATCCGCCCCGCCCTGATTGGTCTTGATGCCCTGATGGGTGAATTCCCATGGCCAGTACATGTGGGCCTGGTAAATCACATTCGGCAAGTCCACCGGATCGAGCCAGAGGAAGGAATCCGGACTGTCCCATTGATCCACCTCGATCATCAGGGTCACATCCGGATCGATCTTGCGAATCGCCTGACCCGCTACGATCTGAATGCCCAGCCAGTCGGGCAGCTCCGGAGGGGAGGGGTAATTCTGCACCGGCTCATTGACGAGGTCATACGCCCAGAGGCCGGGATGCCCCTTGAAACGCCTCGCGATTTTTTCCCACGCGGCAATAAAGGCATCGTGGTGCTCCTTTTCCACATACATCCGATGGGTGCGGTCCGGCAGCCGGTCCCCCGGAACCGAATGCATGTCCACGGCAATCTTGATTCCGCGGGCCGCCGCGGCATCCAAGGCCAGCGCCAGATCGTCGAGTTCGGCATCAAGCCATTCGGCATACGGACGTTGATCATCCGGCTTTTTGGCCATCTGCCAGCGTACGGCATTGACGTTCCACGCCGCCATGTCGTCGAAATCCTTCTCCGCAAAACGATGCGGCGACATCATTCCGCGCTTCTTCGTCGGGGTTGACTTAACCTGTCCCTCGGGCAGTATCCGCACGGCTTTCGGCTGCACGATGGTCAGCTTGAGATCCGAAATCCAGAGCGATCCGGTGGCCCCTTCCACCCCGATGCGCACCTGGGTTTGCGTCGCATCGTCGAGTACTCCGCACAGCATGCTCACCTCGCGCCAGGGAAAGGTGCCATGGAGGCCCCGCGCATCGAGCCAGCGTTTCCCGCGCCCGGGAGTATTGAGAAAGAACTGGCATTTGCCGCCGAGATACCCCGGTAAAGGAAGTTTGGGGTCGGGGCTGTTGAGGGACTCCCCCCTCACCTTAGCCGTCATCATAATACGCGCCCCCTGAAGTTTCTCCACCGGCAGGACAAAGTGCGCCATGCGTTCTCTTTTTCCCGCGTCTCCGGGCAAGACCTGGAACCTCACCGCAGGCACCCCGTCCGGTCCTTCGTTGGAAATGACTCCCCCCTGTTTCTCCAGAGTCTCGCGAATGGCGGGATCGGAAAGGTCCAAGCGAAAAACCATCTCTCCGGAGGATGCGGTAGCAGGCTTCTTGTCCGTCTCTTCTCCGAAGAGAATGGGAACGGCTAATACCAGGCCAAGAACTATGGCCGAATAACAGGCTTTCACTTTCAGATCAGTCGTCATGAGGGATATTCGCCAGAGCTATTTGGTGCCCGAGGCGCGGAATTGGTTGATCACCAGCGAACCGGGTTTCTGGGAAAATCCCGAAAATCCCGCGCAATCCAGGCTCGGTTTTTGATCGGCTTCCAAAACCTTGCCCGACATCACGGGCACTCCGTTGACGGACGCGTTCACCGTCCGGGAGGACGGATCATACTCGAGGGAAAGCCGGACAGGGCTCCCTTCTTCCAGGTCAGGGACCTTCCCTCTTTGCAGGCGGGTGTGGCCTTTGCCCGGAACATTCACGGCCGCCTCGTAACTCCCGGCGCTGTCAACGAGGAGGAAAAGCCCCTGTTCCCAGGTAAAACTTCCGTTCCGTGCTCCCAGACCGATGGCTGCCCAATTGCTTCGGTCCGCCCCGGATACAGGATTCACGGTTCCTTCCACGGTCACGGTTCCCTTGGGTGAGGGAAGAGGGACGCTGGCGCAATAGACGCGCGTGTCTGCCGTTGTCACATAGCTGGCGGTGTCGTCCTTTTTGATCTGAACGTTTTTGGACGCCGTCCACGAGACCTCTCCAATGGCGGTCGCCGTTCCCTCAAGGGGAACGACCATTCCCGGGCTTCCGGTTTCGAACGTGTCACTAATCTCAAAGCTTTCCTGCGCGTGAAGAAAGCCGACCGACAACAGCGTGCAGCTCAGGAAAATGGGGAGGAGGATTCGTTTTTTCATAGAGGAGATTCTTGAGAGGATGAGATGTCTGGGGGGAGCTCCCAGACGGAGACGCCGTCCCAGGGATGACGACTCACCGAATGCATGGCGTCAGCAAATGCGGTATCGGCTCTGCTCCTCGCCACCAGCCCCAGTAACAGTGCCGCACGCGCGGTGCGAAAGGGCGCGATTTGCGGCCAGGTCCAGGACTTTTCTCCCAAATAATAAGGCAGCATCCACCGCACCCCCTGGAGAATATTGCCGCCACTGGGCGACTCCCAATTCCACAGGTCCAGACCGAGGCGATCCCCGGCACGGGCGACACAGGCAAACCCCAGAAGGTTGAAGGTGCCATAGGTCAGCGAAAGGGTGCGGTGCAATTCGTGGGGCTGGCTGCCGTCCGCTTGGAAATGATGTTCGATGCGAAGACGGGTGAATTTATCGATCTGGCGGCGGGCAATTTCCTCCCGTCCGCAGAAGAGGGCGAAACAGACAATTTGCGCATCATACCACGTCCCGTGATTATTAGCCTCCGCGCATTCCTGCCGCCCTTCCGGGCTTTCCACTAACCAGTCCAGATAGGCTGAAAACCAGGCCTTTACACCGGCAAGATCTTCGTTTGTCCACTCCGCGCTTCCCTCCAGCAACCCGATGTCCTCCACCAGAAAACACAGTCCCCAGGTGTCAATGATGCCGATACCCCGGCCCTCGCAGATCCCGGGAATTCCCTGGGCAAAGCAGAGATGCGGATTCATCCGGGTGTTGGGGTCCAAAAACCAGCCCCGCAAGAGCCGGACTGCCTGACGGGCATAGTGCGCGGAGTTTTCCACCCGAGACATCACTGCCAGCACGGCAACCGCGGCTTGCAGCTTTTCCAAGAGAGGGCGGTCACCCCCGGATACCGGATTGGTTTCCCCGTCCCGCCGCAGGTAGGGAAGACCGTCAGGCTGGGCGGGGTCGGGCCACCAGTAGGGCCCAAAGCTTAAGTAATCATGCGCCTCGCCGCTGTAGGGGCGCGTCGTCTTATCCACCACGGTGAGGCGGGGGATGGCTGCAGCCCGGTCTGCCGCCTGCCGAAGTTGCTCGCGAAACCCGGGCTGGGCGACGAGCGCTTCCCGCAAAGCATCGAGGTCCACGCCTTCGCGGGGAGGGATGAGGCACGGAGTAGTCAATCGATTTTCCAGTTGCGGTTGTCCGTGTTCATCAATTCCCCGTCCGCCTTTTCGGCAGACACATGACCGTCCACCCAAAGAACATTAGCGGTCTTTCCCGCATGACGAAAATCCACCACTGCATCCTTCAGTCCCGAAGGCGGACGCACGAAAGGCACCCAGCGCGTCGTATTCACCTGAGACTGGTCGGTGATCATCACCGTCCGCGCCGGATGCTGGACCTGATTGTAGCGGACCCAGCGCTTGGGATTGCCCGATGTCCGGTACAGGGAGAGATAATCACTATTATAACCGTATCCTGGCCAGTTCTTATCCGGTGACTGGTTCGGGCACCTGAGCACCGGCATTTTCAGGACGGCCGGCGCGCTCGCGGCATTATAGATGTCGGCGCTGTACGTGTCCGGCAGACTCGCATCCAAATAGGGTGCCAGTTTGTAGGCCCAGGTTTTCTGATTCTCGAAATCCTCATAGGCGGACACGATTTTTCCCTCGTTGTCGGCGGACCAGGAAAGGGCGGCCGCACCGATCTGGCGCAGGTTGGAGGCGCATTTGAGGGACTTCGCCGTTTCCTTGGTCCGGGTCGTCACCCCGAGCAGAAGAGAAGCCAGAATCGCGATGCACCCTATAGTCACCAGGATCTCGGCCAGGGTGAAGCCCCTCGGGCGGAGGGGGAAGGATGGCTTGCCGGGTCTTAGTTGCACTGGGGGATGGCTTTGGCGAGTGTGGGGGGATCGGACCTGTGAAAACCTTCTAAACCCGCGCCCGGGTACGCCGCGCCCGGACGAGGATCACGGCCAGTCCGATCCCGGCGAGGAGACAGGTGCTGGGCTCCGGCACCAGGACCAACGCGATCTGCGTTCCGCCATTGTAGGCGTAGTCGAGGTTGTAGCCGCCTGGCAGACTATTCACCGTGGCAAAAGCCGCGCCCGTCAGGGACGTGTAGTTGGCGATGACATAGGCCGCATCATCCAGCGGTCCAAGTGCGACGAAGTCCACCACTCCCGAAGTGATATTCAGAACACCCGCATTGAGGAGACCCGCCGACCCGGCCGCGGAGGGATCGAGGGTGAATTCGAATGTCTGGCCACTTAGCATCGTGAAACTCTGCGCCGTTGTGTCGAAGGTTCCCCCCGCATTGAGATTGACGCTCGTGCTGTTGACAATCGAACCCGTGGAGGCAAGGACCAGCGTTCCGAGCGTCACATTGGTATCCCCCGTATAAGCATTCGATCCCGAAAGGATCAAATTTGAGGTGGCGCTGTTTTGCGTCAGCGAGGTGACATTCACGCCAATCGGTGCGGCAATGGTGACCGTCCCCGATCCGCCGCCCGTGTGGGTGACAGAGCCTACGTTGTTAACCCGGTTCCCCGTCGCGTTGCTGATGGTGAAAGCGGTGGCTCCGACCGTGTTAAGGATCAGATTTCCCGTGCCGCTAACGCCCGTGGCAAATCCACTTGTCCCCGTGCTGGTGCCGCTGTATGTGACGGCCGCCGAGGTTGAGCCCGTATTGATGGCCAGATCATGGCTGTTCAGTTGAATCGCTCCGGCATAAGTGCCTCCATTGCCGCTGCCGAATTGGAGGGTGGAAACATACACATTGCTGTTCGAAGCATTTCCCACCGCTATCGGATTTGCAAAAGTCTGCCCACCTAGTTGAGGTTGCAATGTCACGTTGGAATTCGTGAGGGCATCCCCCAGGGCTACTAGTCCAGTGTTTCCCCCGAGAGCCTGGGTGAAACTTGAGCTGACCACGCCGCCTTCGCGAATCGTGAGCCCTCCGGAAAACGAATTGGCCCCCGACAGAGTCTGGGTGCCGGTCCCGACCTTGAGGACGCTGCCTGTTCCCGCAATAATGCCGCTGTAGGTGACATTCGCATTATTGTTGCCGATCGTCAGGGCAACCGCATTGGATGCGTTATCCGTCAGCGTAAGCGTGGAGATCTGACCGGCAGTCGAATTGCCCCCCGAAAGTCCGCCGAAGGTGAAGGCGTGGCTCGCGACCGCACTGTCAAACACCACGGTGGTCAGGTTGTTTCCGCCCGGAGTGCCGGGCCGGTTGAATGTGCTGTTTTGGAGAGCGAGGCTGTTTCCCAGCACCAGGGTTCCCGTCCCTCCCAGCGTCGTAACTCCAGTGTGGGTATTTACTCCGCCCAGGGTGAGTGTCCCACTGCCTGTGTAGCTGATCGTTGCCGTCCCCGAGAGATTGGTCACGGCTCCGGTCACATTCAAATTTCCGGTTCCTCCAATCGTGGTTGTGGTCGCCCCGCTGCCTGCGCCAGTCGCCATGAGTTCCAGGCTGCCAAGGGTGAGCGTGCCGCCATTGATATTGAGCGCCCTCGCACCGCTGTTCATCAGCCTGTAGCCCGTCGTGATTTCAATATTCCCGCTAGTGGCATTGAAATTCATCGTAGTCGCATTTGAGATCAATCCGCCTGTATTGCTGAACGTCTGCAGGGCCCCACTATTGTTATCAACACCATTAAGCCGGAAGGTGTTGCCCGTCATTGTGTAAGCGGGGGCAAGGGCATCAAATGTGATATTTGCAATGGTGAAGGCACTCGAGGTTAGCGTATTCGTCAGCGTATTCGACGGGGAGGCGTTTGCGTTGGTGAAAACCAGGGAGTCGTTCGAAGCGGGGGCTCCCGCAGTGAGCCAGTTCGCGCCCGTGAGCCAATCGGCGCTACCCGCCGATCCCTGCCAGGTTTTTGTCGCCGCCGAAGCGGGCAAAGCCGTTAACAACACCCCCGAAAGGGCGAGGGCGAGTGTCCGATGTTTGGGTGAAGGGATGGGGGTTGGGGATACAGCTTTCATAGGATGTGGGGTTGGGATGGAACGGCGATGGGGTTTGGGGAAAGGAATTGGACCAAGGGATTTTTCAAGCGCTCTTTCGAATGACGATTTCGCCGCGAATCTGGTGTTCGAGGGAGGGGGCTGACTTCATTTGCAGCACCCGATCAAGCATCGCGAAGGACTCGCGACCCATCTCTTCAAAAGGAATGCGGTAGGTCGTCAAGGGCACCCCATGCGAGGAGGCTAGGGCGCTGTAGTCGTCCACCCCGCTGACCAGAAGATCGTCCGGGACACTCCACCCCCGCTGTTGGGCGGCGGTTATGCAGCCCAAGGCGAGGAAATCGTCCGCACAAACGACGGCATCCAGTTTTCCCGCAGTCTCGAAAAATTTCGTCGCGAGGGCGGTGGGCTCCGCGAGGGGATTTTGAAAGTCCGGATTCATCGTGGTGTCCAGAAAGACGCCACCCGCAGGCTCTCCCATTCCGGCCTCTTCGAGCGCCCAGCGATACCCCTGATAACGGTCCCTCATGAAGGGCGCCCAGGCGAAGTTCGAGAAAAAGCCAATTTGCCTGGCCCCGCGGCTAATCATGTGGCGAGCCATGGTGTAGCCGGCGTGGAAGCCGTCGATCACAACCGAGGAACATCCCAGGCCCGGAAGGTTCACCTCCGCGAGCACGACGGGAAATTTTGAATCCACCAGCAGCTGGGAAAAGTGGACCTGGTCCTGAGGGGTCGGGATGATGGGATAGACGACCGCGCCCCGGACGTCGAACTCGGACAGTCGCGCGATGAATTCGGTTTCCTTCTGGTAATCCAAGCCGGTTGTCAGCATCACGACCCGCCGGCCGGCCTCGCGGGCCGCATCCTGAAATCCTTTCACCGTGCGCCAGATGCCTTCGTGTTGTTCGCTGGGATAAATGAAAGCAAAGGCGTCGAGCTGCCCGAGTGCCGCGGAAGATTCTGCGGTCCCGTAAATGACCGTGGTCCCGGCTCGAGCCCGGCGCTCCACAAATCCTTCATGCACCAGCAGGGCCAGAGCCTTGCTCACCGTTCCCAAACTGCACCCGAACCGCTGCGCAATTTCCGTCTCGTTCGGCAACTTCGAGCCGACGGTCCAGATACCGGCCACAATCTCCTCCCGGAGCGCGCCATATATGGCATGAAGTTTTTTGGGGGGACGGACCATGCGCAGAACATCAATAAAAACGATGTTTATGTCAATAAAATGATTTTATTTTTATAAAACCACTCTATTATACCCCCATGCCTCCGACGCTTTCTCCCGAACTCGAACTCACGTCCCGGATTCATGGCTGCTGGCTGGGCAAATCCATCGGCGGTACGCTCGGTCTCCCCGCGGAGGGCCGGATGGAGCGGCTGGATTTTTCCTTTTACGACCCGGTCCCGACGATCGCTCCGCCGAATGATGATCTGGAACTGCAACTCGTCTGGCTGCATTTGGTGGAAAATGCCGGCACATCCCTCACCCGGGCGGACTTTGCCGCGGCCTGGCTCGACCACATTCATTACATGTGGGACGAGTATGGCATCTGCCGGTGGAATCTGCGGCGGGGGGTGCCTCTGCAAAACGTGGGTACCTTCGAGAACCCTTTTCATGCGGGGATGGGGTCCCCCATCCGGTCCGAGATCTGGGCCTGCCTGTTTCCCGGCGAACCCGACAGTGCGGCTCACTATGCCGCCCTCGATGCTTCGCTGGACCACGGAGCCGAAGGCATTGCCGGGGAAGTCCTGTTCGCGGTCCTGCAAAGCCAGGTGGCGGCGGGCATCCCCCTCAAGGAGTCCATCACCTGCGCGCTACGGTATTTGCCCGCACGAAACGAAACCGCGACAGCCTCGCATTTTGTTTGCGATTCGCACACGGAAGGACTTTCCGCGTGGGACTGCTGGAGGGAACTTCTCAAACGGCACGGCAACGAAAACTTTACCCATGCCCCGCTCAATGTCGCCCTCACCCTCTGGGCCCTGCTCTATGGCGAGGAGAACTTTGAACAGAGCATCCTCCTGGCCGTCAATGGCGGTTATGACACCGACTGCACGGCAGCCACCGTCGGGGCCACGTTGGGGCTGTTAAATGGCGCCGAAAGCATTCCCTCGCTCTGGAGTGACCCAATCGGCGATGGGGTTTTTGTCGGGTCGGGTATTTTGGGAATCAACGTCCCGCGAACGTTGGACGAACTGACCCGCCGCACCGTGCGGCTCATTGGCAAACTTTGCTCCCAATCATGGAGCCTGTCGGATTGGGATCTCAATGGCACCAGTGTCAATCTGACGACGTTGCCAGGCACCGTTGACCTCCTGCCGGCAGGCGGAAGGCAGCCCGTCCCCTGGGCCAATGGCGAATTGCCCGCCGCGGTCAAACAGGCGGCCGGAGCCACCTGGACCTGGGAGCCCACGGACAACGAACCCCGACAGATTCTTTGCCTCGCCCGCGCGGGAGCGCGACTGTTCCTCGACGGAAAGCTCCTCCATGAATGCCCTCCCGGCCTGCCCTATGTGCCGGCCCCCCACCGCGGCCCGAACGGATCACGGGTGCTGGTCCATCCTTCCGCGGGACCGCATCAGCTGCGCCTCGACCTCGCCTCCGACGATCCTTCGCAAGACGCCTCGGTGATTTTGACGTATCCAAACTTCCATCTCTGCCCGTGGACCGGGGAACTCCCTCATCAGGCGATTCTCCCGGCTCCCTGAGACGGGGATCCCCCATTTGATCCTGAGGGCGTCCGGGCCGTGGCTCACGCCTCCCCGCCCGGAGGGAGCGTTCGTTTCGTGTGCCCGTCTTTGTGGAAAAAACCTCCCATTTGACATTCTCTGGCATCCAATCTATCAATACATCGTAATACATTTATATATCCCATGTCCCGCCGTTACATTTTTTCCTCCGAGTCCGTTGGTGAAGGTCATCCTGATAAAGTTTGCGACACCATTTCCGATGCCATCCTGGACGCCTGCCTTGCGCAGGATAAAAACAGCCGCGTCGCCTGTGAGACGTTCGTGAAGAGCAACATCGTCGTGGTCGGAGGTGAGATCACGACCAAGGCGAATTTTGACTACAACGCGATCATTCGCCAGGCCATTCGGGAGATTGGCTACGTGAACAACGACGACGTCTTCCACGCCGATCACGTTTTCATCAACAACTACCTGACGCGTCAGAGCCCCGATATTTCGCAGGGTGTGGACGCCAAGAAAGCCAGCGGTAAAAAGACCGCGGAACAGGGCGCGGGCGACCAGGGCCTGATGTTCGGCTACGCCACCACCGAAACGCCCGAGCTGATGCCGGCGCCCATCATGTTTGCCCACCGCCTCGGTCGCGAACTCACTCGTCTGCGCAAAAGCGGCAAGGTGAACTGGCTCCGCCCCGACGCGAAGAGTCAGGTCTCGGTGATTTATGAGGACGGCGTTCCCGTCGCCATTTCGAATGTCGTGATCTCGACCCAGCACGCGGCTGACGTCGAACACTCCGAAATCGAAAAATTCTGCATCGAGAAGGTCATTAAAAAAGTTCTGCCGAAGAACATGCTGACCGCAAAAACCGAATTCCTGATCAATCCGACCGGACGTTTTGTCGTCGGCGGACCCCAGGGAGACAGCGGTCTCACCGGCCGCAAGATCATCGTCGATACCTACGGCGGCATGGGCCGTCATGGTGGTGGAGCTTTCTCCGGCAAGGATCCCTCCAAGGTGGACCGCAGTGCTGCTTACATGGGTCGCTACGTCGCCAAGAACGTGGTTGCCGCCGGGCTCGCTTCGAAATGCGAAGTGCAGTTTGCCTACGCCATCGGTCATCCCGAACCGGTCAGCGTCCACATCGACACTTTCGGATCCCACACCATTTCCGAGGAGAAAATCGAAAAAGCCGTGCTGAAAACCTTCAGCTTCAAACCTGCGGAAATTGTCAAACAACTTCAACTGCTGCGTCCGATCTATTCTAAGAGCACCAACTACGGTCACTTCGGAAAAGATGATCCGGATCTCACTTGGGAGCGTACTGATAAAGTGACCGCTCTTAAAAAAGCCGCGGCCTAACAGTTTTAAGACCTCTTAAAACTTAGAAACTTAAAACATAAAACTAATACCATGAGCACTGCCACACTGGAACCACCGACCGTCAAAGCCCCGAGCTTCACCTCGAAACCCCTCGCGGAGGACTTTCTCGTCCGCGACCTCACCCTGGCCGAGTTTGGCCGCAAGGAGCTGGACATCGCCGAGCACGAAATGCCGGGCTTGATCGCCACCCGCGAAAAATACGGCCCAAAAAAGCCCCTCGCCGGCGTGCGCATCACCGGTTCGCTCCACATGACCATTCAGACCGGAGTGTTGATCGAGACCCTTAGGGAACTCGGCGCTGATGTGCGCTGGGCGTCCTGCAATATCTTCTCGACCCAGGACCACGCCGCCGCCGCCATCGCGGCTTCCGGCGTCCCCGTCTTTGCCTGGAAGGGTGAAACCCTCGAAGAATATTGGGATTGCACCTGGAAAGCCATCATGTTCCCGGGGAACAAGGGACCGCAGCTTATCGTGGATGATGGCGGCGACGTCACTTTGCTCATTCATAAGGGTTATGAAATGGAAAACGGCGACACCTGGATTGATACGCCGTCCGACAACCACGAAGTTTCCGTGGTCAAGGCCCTGCTGAAAAAAATCCAGGCCGAACAGCCCGGCATCTTCCATGAGATCCTTAAGGAACTCAAAGGTGTCTCCGAGGAAACCACGACCGGTGTGCATCGTCTTTACGAAATGCAGAAAGCCGGCAAGCTCCTCATCCCCGCCATCAACGTCAACGATTCGGTGACCAAAGCGAAGTTCGACAACCTTTACGGTTGCCGCGAATCGCTCCTCGATGGCATCAAGCGCGCCACCGACGTGATGATTGCCGGCAAAGTCGGCGTCGTCTGCGGATATGGCGACGTGGGCAAAGGCTGCGCCGAAGCCCTCAAAGGCATGGGTGCGCAGGTGATCGTGACCGAGATTGATCCTGTCTGCGCCCTCCAGGCCGCCATGGCCGGACACCGTGTGATGCCCATTGAGGACACCCTCGGCATCGGCGACATCTATGTCACCACCACGGGCAACCGCGACATCATCACCGCCGAACACATGGTAAAGATGAAAGATCAGGCCATCGTGTGTAACATCGGGCACTTCGACAACGAGATCCAGGTGGACAAACTCGAGAAGCTCGCCGGCATCAAGAAGCTCAACATCAAGCCTCAGGTGGACAAATACACCTTTCCCGCCGGCAACAGCATCTACATGCTCGCCGAGGGACGCCTGGTAAACCTCGGCTGCGCCACGGGACATCCGAGCTTTGTCATGAGCAATAGCTTCACCAACCAGACCCTCGCCCAAATCGAACTCTGGGAAACGCGCGAGACCCGCGAAGTCGGCGTCACCGTGTTGCCTAAGAAACTCGATGAGGAAGTCGCCCGCCTGCATTTGGAAAAAATCGGGGTCAAACTCACCGTTCTTTCCAAGGAACAAGCCGACTACATCGGGGTGCCCGTCGACGGCCCTTACAAGCCCGAGCATTACCGCTACTAGGATATTCCACCTGTAGCCACCCCGCTCTGTCGGGGTTCGCCACGGGACGCCCCGGCAGAGCGGGGCGACTACATTTCACCGTCGCAAGGCGGTGACCCAGAGAAAGGCCGGGCCGAAAGGTCCGGTCTTTTTTTGGGCCCTCAGACGGGGCGAAACCCGCAGACCAAAGCGAAAGACAACTCGAAGATCAGGATGCCGATCCCTCGCGCAATCCCGCGGCGTACGCTCCGAAAACCAATTGGATCGCATCGCGGACGCGGCGGAATTCCGCGTGGATTTCCTCCGGCGTGCCGGTGGCATGCGCAGGATCGGTGAAACCCCAATGGTGCCGGTTCACCTGACCGGGAAACATCGGGCAGGCCTGATCGGCTTTGCCGCAGACCGTGATCACGGTGGTGATGTTTTGCGCAAGAAACTCGTTCATGTGCTTCGAGGTGTGCGCGGAAATATCGATGCCGATTTCCTGCATCACCGCGATGGCCTCGGGATGGACGTACCCGGCGGGTTTGGATCCCGCGCTGTGAACATCGACGAGGTCCCCGGCGGCCTGGCGAAGAATGCCTTCGGCGAGATGGCTGCGGCAGGAGTTTCCAGTGCAGAGGATGAGAACGGACAGACGTGGCGACATAGGATTAAAGGGACACGGGTGGCGGGCAGCCGTCCTGGGCCGCTTTCAGAATCGAGTCGGGCGCGGGGGGGATTTCCCCGGCGAAAAATCGACGTTGAAACCGGAGCGCGACATGAACCAGAGCGATCAGGATGGGAACTTCCAGGAGCGGGCCAACCACGGCGGCGAAGGCCGCTCCGGAGTTGAGACCGAAGACCGCGATCGCCACCGCAATGGCCAGCTCAAAATTATTACCGGCGGCCGTGAAAGCCAGGGTGGTCGAGCGGCTGTAGTCCGCGCCGAGCTTTTTGCCCATGAAGAAGCTCACAAAGAACATCACCACAAAATAGATTGAGAGCGGGATGGCAATAAGCAGGACATCGAAGGGGCGCGCCACCAGCTTGCCGCCTTGGAAAGTGAACATGACGACAATGGTGAAAAGCAGAGCCACAAGCGTGATCGGGGCGATGCGCGGCAGGAATTTGGTCTCATACCACTCCCGCCCCTTCCAGCGCGTGAGCACGATGCGACTGAGAAATCCCGCGGCGAACGGAAAGCCGAGGTAAATCATCACGCTGACAAAAATGTCGCCGATGCCCACCGGCACGACCGCGCCCGCGAGGCCAAAATACGGGGGGAGCACGGTGATAAAAACCCAGGCGTAAAAGCTGTAAAAGACGATCTGCGCCACGCTGTTGATCGCGACGAGCGCGGCGGCGTATTCGTTGTTGCCCTTCGCCAGTTCGTTCCAGACCAGGACCATGGCAATGCAGCGGGCGATGCCGACCAGAATCAGCCCCACCATATATTCCGGGTGGTTGTGCAGAAAGAGGACCGCGAGGAGGAACATAAGGATCGGACCCACAATCCAGTTCTGGATGAGGGACAGGCCGAGGATGCGCGTGTTGGCAAACACTTTGGGAATCTGCTCATAGCGCACCTTGGCCAGCGGCGGGTACATCATAAGGATGAGCCCGAAGGCGATGGGGAGATTGGTCGTCCCGACCGTGAGCGGGGCGAAAAATTTCTCCGGATCGGTAATGACAAAACTGCTCAGCAACACGCCAATCCCCATGGCGGCGAAGATCCAGACCGTCAGATAACGGTCCAGAAAGGACATTCTTTTGGCGATGGAATCAGACATAATTTTTCAGCCGCGAAGGAACGCAGAGAGCGCAAAGGATCCGCGTGGTTCGCTTCTTTTGTGTTCCTTGCGTTCTTTTGCGGCCATAAGGACTCAGCAGCAGCCGCCCCCACTGCAACAGCTCTCCTCATCCTTAGAGGAAGGCAGACAGACGTCCTTGGCCAGACAGTCGGTGTGTTTGAGTCCGAGCTGGAACGTGAGGGCTTCGTCGGAGACCACGGC
Source organism: Terrimicrobiaceae bacterium (assembly GCA_041752695.1). Classification (GTDB taxonomy): domain Bacteria; phylum Verrucomicrobiota; class Verrucomicrobiia; order Chthoniobacterales; family Terrimicrobiaceae; genus CALCJD01. Next base: position 35,233 of record JBGSVZ010000027.1, on the reverse strand, counting down.
GTCGACGACGGGAAATTGGGAAATCCATTCCTCCTGATATTCGAGTTCCACTTCAAGGTCCTCGGATTCCAGCAAAGGCGCGGCGAGATCGAGGATGGTGGAGAGTTTTCCCGCCGGAATGCGGTGATCGGTATCATCCGCCACCCAGGCTTGCAGCAGGCAGGCGGACGTGCGCCGGAGAGTTCCCCCGCAGTCGAGAAAGGTTTTGTCCATCCGCCCGGCTTCGGTGATGTGGGCATGGAAGGGGACGAACCCGCCGTCGGGCAGCAGGAAACGGAGTTGCTTTGCGGGATGGGCGGCGAGGTGCGATTTAAGGTCGGAGGTTTTCATAAATTCAGGCTTGGTTACCGATGTCGCGCGTGGCTTTTTCGAGGCGGAGCGCATCGAGTTTTTCGAAGGGCAGGGAGGAGAAGAGTTCGATGCGTCGTTTGATTTGCTGGGCGACCTGCCAGAAGGCTCTTTCCTTTTCTGCATCGGTTCCCGCAGCATCCGCCGGATCCGGCGAACCCCAATGGGCGATGATGGGCTGACCGGGCCAGACCGGGCAGCTCTCCTTCGCGTTATCACAAAGGGTGATGACAAAATCGAATTCCACCCCTTCAAATTCCTTCCAGGACTTGCTGCGGGCATCGGACGCGTCGATGCGGAAGCTGTCGTTCAGGATTTTCAGCGCCAACGGATGGGGCGCGGGCTTGGGATCGGAGCCGGCGCTTACGACTTCGAATTTTTCGCCGCCGATATTTTTGGCGAGGTATTCAGCGATGATACTTCGGGCGGAATTGCCGGTGCAGAGGAAAAGAAGCTTGAAGGGTTTGGAGGCGGTCATGGGATCTTAGCAGTTGCAGGAGTTGGCGGGGGAGACGGTGGGACTCGCCTTGCGGAGTTTTTTCAGGTCGTCGCGAAAGAGCTTCTCCGACAACACACAATCCTGCAGGCATCGGAGGTGTTTTTCCAATTCCGCCGAAGGCCGGGCGGGCAGCGAATAGATCATCCACGTGCCGCGGCGCACGCTCTCCACCAGGCCACGCTTGCGGAGGTAGGAAAGGTGCTGCGACACCCGGGTCTGCGGCACACCGAGAATGTCCTGAAAGTGGCAGACACAAAGTGGGCCCTCCGTGAGCAAATGCAAAATCCGCAGCCGCGTTTCGTCGCAGAGGCATTGGTAGATTTCGATCAGTCGCATCGTCTTAATATGCGTATCGACGAATATCTGTCAATGCGCATATAAGAAAGCCAGCCCAGACCTGCCGGGGGATGTCCCTCCAGATCGCGGCTCTAGTACCTCTCGGGCACAAACATTTCCGGCGGCACGGGATTGCGGTGATAGTCCGCGTGGTGCACCCGCTCGGGGAGGACGATGGGATCGTGGTCGACGTCCTGATACGCCACCTGGTCAAGGAGGTGGGCGATGCAGTTGAGCCGGGCCTTCTTTTTGTCCACGCCCTGGACGACCCACCATTTTGCTTCGGGAATATGGGTGCGTTCCAGCATGATTTCCTTGGCCTTGGTGTAGTCCTCCCAGCGACGGCGAGACTCCAGGTCCATCGGACTGAGTTTCCAGCGTTTCAGCGGATCGTGAACGCGGCAGCGGAAGCGGAATTCCTGTTCGTCGTCGGTGATGGAAAACCAGTATTTAATGAGTTGGATGCCGGAGCGGACGAGCATCTTTTCAAATTCCGGCACGGAACGGAAAAATTCCTCGTATTCTTCGTCGTTGCAGAATCCCATCACGCGTTCGACACCGGCGCGGTTGTACCAACTGCGGTCGAAGAGCACAATTTCGCCCGCCGCCGGAAGATGGGGCACGTAGCGCTGGAAATACCATTGGGTGCGCTCGCGGTTGTTCGGGGCCGGGAGGGCGGCAACGCGGCAGACCCGGGGGTTGAGCCGCTGGGTGATGCGTTTGATCGAGCCACCCTTGCCGGCCGCGTCGCGGCCTTCGAAGAGTACGACCAGCTTGTGACCCGAGGCGACCACCCATTCCTGAAGTTTCACCAACTCGCTTTGCAGGCGGAAGAGTTCCTTAAAATACTTCCGGCGAAAGTCCTGGTCGTCCGATTCTTCTCCGTCCTCGCGGTCCTCCTGTTCGATTTCCAGTTCCTCGTCGAAGCTGTCCAGCATCTCGCGGTGGAAACGCTGAAAGATCTCATCTTCGGAGGGCGGGGTGTTTTCGGGCGGGGTCATTTCCCCTGCTTATACGACCTCGCGAGGAATGCCACTCCTCCGTGCTGTTACAAAAATGTCACAGACTGCTTTTTGAAACACCCTGCCGGGGCAGTCCGGGGTCGCCACTGTCACGGAATTGTAACAAACTGGCCTTTGGCGCTGGCTTGTTTTATGAGTTCAGTCGTTAACTGATATCCCTAACCCACTATGAAACATACTACTCTCACCACCTACGGCACCCTGGTCGCGAGCGCGATTTTGGCGACTTCGGCGATGGCGCAGCAGCTCTCCGGAGCGGGCGCAAGCTTCCCGGCCCCCATTTATCAGCGCTGGGCGTCAGATTTTCGCAAGGTCAACTCCGGCGTCCAGGTGAACTACCAGTCCGTCGGCTCCGGCGCAGGCGTCAAGCAATTCACTCAGGGAACAGTTGATTTCGGCGCGAGCGACGCGGCCATGAGCGACGAGGAAATCGCGAAGGTCGCACAGGGCGTTGTGCTCCTGCCCGTCACGGCCGGAAGCATCGTGGTGGCGTATAATCTGCCCGAGGTGAAGGATCTCAAGCTCACCCGTGAGGCCCTGGCCGGGATTTTCCTCGGCAAAGTCACCAAGTGGAACGATCCCCTCATCGCGAAGGCCAACGAAGGCGTGAAACTCCCCGATCTTCCGATCAGCGTGGCCAAACGCTCGGATGGCAGTGGCACGACTTTTGTCTTCAGCAAACATCTGGCGGCCATCAGCCCCGAGTTCAAGGAAGACATCGGCGTGGATAAATCCACCGATGCCTGGCCGGTTGGCGTGGGCGGCAAGGGCAATGAAGGCGTCACTGCCCTCGTCAAACAAGCCCCCGGTGCGGTGGGTTATGTGGAATACGGCTTCGCCGCCCACAACGGCCTCTCCATGGCCAGCCTGCAAAACAAGAGCGGCAACTTCGTGAAACCCACGCCCGAGAGCGGCGCGGCCACGCTGGAGCACGTCGAACTTCCGGCCAACCTTCGGATCTGGCCCGATGATCCCTCCGGCGCGCAGGATTATCCCATCGCGACTTTCACCTGGCTGATGCTCTACAAAAAATACCCTGACGCCGCGAAGTTGAAGGCGCTGAAGGAATTCGTCACCTACGGAATCACCGAAGGCCAGAAGGTTGCTCCCGAGCTGGGCTACATTCCGCTTCCGGCTCCCGTGGTCGAGAAGTGCAAGGCCGCCCTTGCGACCGTCGAGTAATTCACACCCAGGGCCCCGAAATGGAAACCACAACGCTGCAACAAGGCGGCATCAAGGAATTCCGCAAGGGGCCTGACTTTTTCCGGGTTCTGTGCTGGGTGGCGTCGGCCGCAACCGTCGCCACCCTGGCCTGGATCCTCATTGAAATCACCAAAGAAGCCTGGCCGGCCATCAAGGCCTTTGGTTTTGACTTCATCACGTCTGAAAAGTGGCTGCCGAACCGCGAAAAGTTCGGGGTCCTGCCCTTCATCATTGGCACCGCGACGAGTTCGTTCATTGCGCTGATTTTCGCCCTGCCCCTGGGTTTGGCCGTGGCGATTTTCCTCAGCGAAGATTTTCTTCCCCTGCCGGTGCGCCAGGCCGTGCGTTTCACGGTCGAGATGCTGGCGGCCATCCCCAGTGTTGTTTACGGCCTGTGGGGCATTTTTGTCATCATCCCAATGGTTCAGCAATTTGGCGCCTGGGCGGTGACCGCCTTCAAAGACACCCCGGTGCTGAATGTTCTCTTTGCGGGCCCCGCCTACGGCAACAGCCTCCTGACTGCCAGCCTCGTGCTGGCACTTATGATTCTCCCAACGATCACCGCGATCTCCCGTAACGCGCTCGTCGCGGTTCCGGGGACACTTCGGGAAGGTGCTTACGCCCTGGGATCCACTCGCTGGGAGGCCATTTTTGGCGTCATCCTTCCGACGGCTGCACCGGGTATCGTGGCCGCCACCATCCTGGCTCTCGGCCGCGCTATGGGGGAAACGATGGCCATCGCCATGTTGATCGGCAACAGTTCGCGACTGAGCGGCTCGCTTCTCGCCCCGGCGGGAACGCTCGCCGGTTTATTGGCGAATCAATTTGGTGAGGCCGAGGGTTTGCAAGTCAGTTCGCTCATGTTTGCCGCGCTCCTGCTTGTGATCATGACCCTTTTCGTCAACATGGCTGGCGAAGCCGTCCTGCGCTACACGCAAAAACAGACTGCCGGAATTCGCTGACATGACCACCTCGACTGCCACCCCTTCCGATTTTCTTTCCAAGGCGAGCGCTGGCGGCTCCCTCCGTCGCTCGCTGGGTAACAAGGTCCTCAACTGCATCTGCGTGGGACTGGCGTTCCTGACGCTCATTCCGCTGTTTTCCATCGTCTTCCTGGTCTTGAAGAATGGCCTTCCCCTGCTCACTTGGGACGCCCTCACCCAGCTCCCGCCCGCGCCGGGCAATAAGGGCGGGGGCTTTGGAAACGCCATCGTGGGCACGGCTCTCATGGTCGGGCTGGCCCTGATCCTCGCTACGCCCTTTGGCATCCTTTCGGCCATTTACATCAATGAATATGCCCCGGCGGCCCGGCTCTCCAATGCGGTGCGTTTTGTCGCCAAGCTGCTTACCGGGATTCCGTCGATTATCTCCGGTGTCTTTGCCTATGCCGTGGTGGTTCTCGCCACGGGCGGCTTTTCGGCATGGGCCGGCGGGTTCGCCCTCGCCATCCTCGTCCTCCCCACCATTCTGCTGACCGCCGAACAGGCGTTACTCGGTGTGCCCAAGGCTTTCCGCGAGGCCTCCTACGGACTCGGTGCGACCAATTTCCAAACCATCTGGCGCATCGTCCTGCCGGATGCTTTGCCCGCGATGATGACCGGGGTGATGCTGGCGGTGGCTCGCGCAGCGGGGGAGACGGCCCCACTTCTCTTCACCGCGCTTTTCAGCCAATACTGGATCCAGTCGCTCAAAGAACCCACCGCTTCCCTGTCGGTGTTGATCTACAATTTTTCCACAACCTTCGACGACCATCAGAAGCAGATGGCTTGGACAGCCTCATTGGTGCTGGTGATTCTTGTCACCCTTGCTAACGTCAGCGCGCAGGTTGTTTTCCGGAAAAAGTAACCGACCTATGCTCGAAACCATGGACCAATCGCCTACTCAGTCCGCCTCAAGTTCCACCACCATGTCTGACCAGCCGGAGCCTCGTGCCGACTTCCTCAAGGTCGTCGATTTCAATTTTCACTACGGCAAGAAGCAGGCGCTTTACCAGGTGAACATGGAGATTCCCGAGCGTCAGGTCACGGCGTTCATTGGTCCGTCCGGCTGCGGCAAGTCCACCCTGCTGCGCAACTTTAACCGGATGAACGAACTCATTGATGGCATCCATCATGAGGGGGACATCTTGTTGAACGGCCGCAGCATTTACGACAAAAAGATCGAGGTGATCGCCCTGCGCCGCAGCATCGGAATGGTTTTCCAGAAGTCGAATCCCTTTCCGAAATCCATCTACGAAAATATCGTTTATTCCCTCCGGATCGCCGGGGTGAAATCCAAAAGCATCCTTGATGAGGCCGTCGAACGCAGTCTCCGGGGTGCCGCTCTGTGGGAGGAAGCCAAGGATCGTCTGCACGATAGTGCCTTGGGACTTTCCGGCGGCCAGATGCAGCGACTCTGTATCGCCCGCGCCATCGCGAATCAACCCGATGTGCTTCTGATGGACGAACCCTGCTCCGCGCTCGACCCCATTGCGACGGCCAAGGTGGAGGACTTGATCCACGAGTTAAAACGCCAGTTTACGATCGTGATCGTGACTCACAACATGCAGCAGGCCACTCGCTGCTCCGACAAGACCGCCTTTTTTTACCTCGGTAAACTCATCGAGTTCGACGAAACGCAGAAAATCTTCTCCAATCCCGGCGAGAAGCAAACCGAAGATTATATTACCGGCCGATTCGGTTGATCCCCATGAACCAGACCCACATTCTGACCACTTTCGAAGACGCCCTGCGCGCCCTGCGCAACGACGTCCTCATGATGGCCAGCCTCACGGAACGCAATCTCGAAAACACCCGCAAGGGCCTCTTCGAGCGCGACGAGGATTGGTGCAACACCGTGATCGCGGACGACGAGGAGATCGACACACTGGAAGTCCAGGTGGACCGCGATGGCATCAATATCATGATGCGCTTCCACCCCCTTGCCTCCGACATGCGCAATGTCATCGCGACGATGAAATTGAGCGTCAACCTGGAGCGCATCGCCGACCAGGCCGTGAATATTGCCCGGCGCGCTCGCAAGCTGATTGTCCGTCCGGAAGTGACGGAAATTCAGGGACTCGAGCCCCTCTTCACCTTCTCCGATTTGATGGTGAAAGATGCGGTGCGTGCGTTCGCCAACCGCGATATCGAACTCGCTCGCGGCCTGCAGGATCGCGACCGCGAACTCGACGAAATGAACCGGCGGTTCGCCGAGAAGATCACCGATCTGATGGGAAAAAAGGTCGAGCTTATCCCGAGTTACATGGACCTTATTTTTATGGCCCGCTTCCTGGAGCGCATCGGCGATCAGGCCAAAAATATCGGCGAGGACACGGTCTATGCGATCAGCGCCGAAGACACGCGGCACATGAATCGCATCGACGGGAAATAAAAGTCGGGTTGCGCCGATATCCGGGCGGACCGAGGCCTGCCCGAAGCCAGAATCAGGAAACTGAAACCTCGGTTGATTCCTCGGCTTTCAGGGGTCATTTGATCTCGACCAGCGTGCCAATCGGGACGATGGCGAAAAGTTCCTTGGCCGCCTTGGCGGGCAGGCGAATGCAGCCGTGCGACGCCGGACGACCGGGCAAGACCCCCTGATGCAGGCCGAAATCCCCGCAGGACAGGCGCAGAAAGAACGGCATCTTCGCGTCGTAAAGGGTTGATTTCCACATTTTGTATTTGTCCGTCACCAGATAACGACCAGTCGGGGTCGGGTGAGATTTTCGCCCGGAGGAGATCGGCGTCGCCACCACCATGCGCCCCTCGTGCCAGACCCGGGCCTTCTGCGCGGGCAGGTCGATGTCGATGTGCCAGGCCATGGACGCGTGCTCGGGCCCTATGCTCATGAGGCTGCGCATGATTTCGACGTGCCCGTATTTCCCCGCCAACCAGAGAGCATACGTGCCGTGGCGTTTGGTCATGCGCCACGGATCGGCTCCCGCCAGCAGTAGGGAACGCACCAGCTCCAGGTTTCCCAGGGAGGTTGCCAGCATCAGCCCGGTGAACCCCTGTTCCTTCGTCAGATAATACCGCAATCGCTCGTCCGCGAAGCGTTTGGCGAACTCCGTTGTCACCGGCACGGGCAGGGTCGTATTCGGATCCAGGCCACCCGCCAGAAGGTCGGCGATGGCAGGGCGGTCGTTGGATGCAATGGCCTCAAAAAACCGCATCCGCAGCGCGCGATCCTCCATCTCGCGCCGCAGGGCCTCCGCCATGGGATTGGGAGAAAGCGGAAGGGGAACGATCGGCATTTCCGCCTCCTGGGAAAAAAGGGGGGCCACCGTGCCGAGGAGCAAACCCCATCCCAGAAACGCGCTCCAAATTCCGGGAAATTTTACAGGCCGTTTCATGCCAGGAATGTCATTCCATCAAGTCCCGCCGATTCGTCAAGGACGGGGCGGAGAGGTTGTCCCTGCGGATTACTCGGTCGCGGGGTCTGACGGGGTTTGCGAAGCGGAGCTGGCGAGACCGAAAATTAGCGGCGCATCCGGATTCTTTTCATGCACCACCATTTCGATGTGATTCTGTTTGGCGAAGTCCAGCAGGTCATCCAGCAGCGGCGGAGAGGGTTCGCGCACAAAAACCACCGCCCGCTCCTGACTGGGGCTGATGTTCTTGAGCAAGGCCTGCCAGTCGCCCGCGGGAGTCTGTCCTTCGGTTTCCCTCACAAGGTGGAGATTGCCCGAGAGGGACGCGCGCAAGTTCACCCGGTAGTCCCCGACCACGAGGTCCGCTTCCGTAATGGCCTTGATGTAGTCCTTAGTGAGTCCCCCGGCTTGCTTCCTGTGCTCCGCGAGGATCGGTGCCGCCTGGGATTGGGCGTCGGGCACCGGAACGCGGTACAAGCACTCCCCCGCGATCTCGAAAAACACCGGCGTCTTCGGTTTGGACACTTCGTTCGGGTTCCGGGCGAAAGCCTGCCAGGCGGGTTTGGCAAGCCCCTGGGAATCAAAGAGCGCGAAGGCCTTCCACATTCCCTCACCACACCATTCCGGACTCCAGTAATAGACGGCCGCGATGGACGGATGATGGGCGGCGAAGGCCAGAAAATCCGCGAGCCAGCGGTACTGTCCCTCCGGCGTGAGCGGATACCCAGGGGCGTCCTTCTTCCAACGGGAAAACTGGCCGGTGAAGGCCTCTGTGCTCGGGTACGCCGTCTCCGGCACAATCACTCGCAGGCCGGTGGCGGCGTGGAGTCGGGTCACCACTTGGCCGAATTGCTCCATCTCCAGCGAGCCGCCGATATTCGAAGATGGGAAATACGAAAGGCCCGCAAAATCCATCTGGACGCCTTGCCCGAGCATGAAGCGAAAAAATTCGATGCAAAAAGATTCGTCCCACCAGTGCGCGATGTGCAGCAGAAACTTTGCCTCGGGATCAGCTTCCCTCACCCCCTTCTGGCTGGCCTTGATCAACTCCGCAGCTTCCGGCCAGTGTTTGCGGCTGAGGCTCTCGGGGGTCTTCCGGGTGTTTTTGCCCGGATACACCCCGCAGATTCCGTAATCGATTTCATTGCCGATTTCGTAAAGATGGCTGCGCAGCCCCTCCTGGCGGAAATGGCGGACAATCTCGCGGGAATAGGTGGTGATCGCCTCCGCCCGTGCCGGAATCTCCAGGTCCTTCCAAATGGCGGGAGCGGGTTGTTTCATCAGATCCGCCCAATCCTCGCTGAGGAAAATCACCAGATACGGCTCAAGACCCGCGGCCAGGCCGCGCTTCACGACCTCGGTCGCATAGGTTTTTCCATTCACGCCTTCGTCGCTGGTCCAGAGCCGGATGCGCAGACCGCGGACCCCCCGACTGGCCATGCCCTGAAACAGATCGCCGGTCGTTCCCGACCACAGCCACTGCTGGCCGTCCCGCTCCATTCCCAGCGAATAATTGGCATCGACCCCGGAAAAAACCACGCCGGGATGTTTGCCTCCCTCCGCCCGCGACAAGCCGGGCATAAGGTGCAAGGCGAAAGCAAAGAGCCCTGCCACCATGGTAGGAAGCATGAATCCCGAGGGTGATTTCATGAGGCTGGTTCAGCAAATCCCATGCCGTAAGTCTCAGGGTTGCACCAGAACGGCTCCCGGTAATGCGCTGGAAGATTTTAACGCCGTCCGGGAGGGTGATCGGCGTTCTCGCCTGGCTCTAAAAGAGGGTTTAATGGAAATTTTTCGGACACCCCCTAAGGTTTCGAAAAGCGGAAAAGGCAGTCTTCCCCCTCCCCGAAATTACAGATTGAATCCTCCTGGCAGGACTCGCAGCATGCTTTTTCTATGCCTTCAATCAGCCAGCCTCCCGCTCCTCCCCCTTCTCGGGCGGCCCTCCTTCTCGCATTGCTTACTGGCTGTGTAGCAATATTTGTCGGCTGCCAGTCCGGGCCCGAAAAGTCCCCAGACTCCCTCATCACCGAAAAACAACAGCTCCATCTCGCGGCCGCTTCCGCCCGGCTGGATGCGCCGGGTTTTGCCTTCCCGTGGAGCGGACTTGAGGCGTATCTGGCCCAGCAGCCGGGAGCCCAGATTCTCGTCGTCGGCTATGGAAGCCTGATGAGCCGGGAATCCGCCGCGGAAACCATTGAGCGGGCGGAGGAACAGGATTTTGCGCCCGTCCTGGCGGCGGGAGCGAAACGTGTCTTTAATTATGTCATCCCGCCAAAAGTGCTGGCCGAGTTGAACACCCCCCGGGACAGCCGCGAACGCGCGGCGTCCAATGTCGTGGTGACAGGAAAAGCGGATGACGTGATCAATGGTCGGCTCATTGCCGTGAAAGCTCGCGATCTGGCGGGAATGCGGGAACGGGAATATGGCTATCACTTACGGCCGGTCGCTTGCGTGCGGTGGGACGACAAAACCGCCGAGCCCTTTATTGCGTATGTTCTGGTCGCGGAGGATCCCGTCGTGAATGGCCGCCGGGTGATCGACAACCAGCTCCTTCCCAACCCGTTCTATGTCGAGATCTGTCTCGACGGCGCAAGGTCGGTCTCTCCCCAGTTCGAGCGCCTTTATCTCAAGAGCTCCTATCTGGCGGACGGCAAAACCACGCTCCGACATTGGATGGATGCGCGGAAACGCTGAGCCTGCCGGGACGACGCGCCGGGCACATCGCATCCTGACCGTCGGGCAAGGTTCAGGATTTCTGATTGGTCCAATGTTCGCGCAGGTACCACATCTCGACCTTCTCGCGGGCCCAGGGAGTTTTGCGCAGGAAGGTGAGACTGGATTTGATGCTGGGGTCGTGGGTGAAGCAGCGAATTTTAATGCGCCGCCCCATTTCCTCCCAGCCGTATTTCGCGTGCAGCTGGGTGAGGATGGTTTCCAGGGTCACACCATGCAGAGGGTCGCGGGGATGATGGGTCGGTGAGGGCATGCGGTACTCGAGACAGGGATAAAAGAAGAACCGGCCTTGGCGGGAAATAAAAAAGCGTTGTTTTCCGGGGATGGAATCACAGGGAGTTTGTGCTTCCCCGCGGGCGGCTCTATGCGGGTTTCCCAACGTGACGCACCATACCCTTGAGCGGACCTTCAAAATCACCATGACATTGAGCGAAGCCAAAGAGTTCCAGAGAAATGTCCATGCAACTGGTAATTAGCTAAGGCCCTCAGCATCTGCGGGTTAGAATGATTGGAAAGGCCAAAAAAGCGGTTGCCATTTACCAAGATCCAATCGAAGGAGGGGCATGCCTGATATGCGCAGATGGACGATTTTGTTGGTTGTGGCTGGAATGGGCATAACCATAACCAACAGCGAGGCACGACGACCAAAACCTGATTCCAAGGTCTACCTTACCGAATCGGTAACCGTGAACGGTCAACCGCGCACGTATCGGATGGATGTTCCCCGGAGCGTGAGAGCGTCGAAGCCGACTTCGATCGTTTTTGGTTTTCACGGCGGGGGCGGGACGGGTTCGAAATTCGCCACCAATACGGGATTTAATCAGATGGCGATATCCGGCAATTTTATTCTGGTATGCCCGGATGCCCTGAATGGCCTTTGGGGGGTGGAACTCGAAACGGCGATGAATGATATCAAGATGTTCGATGCAATCCTGGCCAAAGTGAAAACCCGGTTTTCCATTGATCCCGATCGCGTTTTTGTGACGGGGATGTCGAACGGCGCTAGCTTTGCCCATCTTCTGGCGGCCGAGCGGGCCGAAACGATTGCAGCCATTGCTCCGCATTCCGGGACGCTGCGCCAATGGGCGGAAGCGGGGATCAATGCTGTCCTTAAATACCCCGTCTTCATCATTCATGGCGCACAGGACCCTTCAATTCCGGTGATTCGCGCGGCGGAGGCCCGCGACGCTTACGAGTCCGAGGGCCATTTTGTGAAGTATCTCGAGATTCCCAACCTGGGTCACGACTGGGCCAACGCCAACGGAATCACCCCGCAAATCTGGACGTTCTTCAGTGCACATCCCCGCCAGTAAACTTCGAATTCCATGTGGTTCTCCCTGAAAGGGCATCCCTTCGAGGCGCGAGGACCTCACTCTGCGACTTGGGTCGCTAAGGCACCTTTGCAATCTCTTCCTCGATCCGTTCGATGCGGTTGCCCGGATCAGGGTGCGTGCTGAGAAACTCCGGGGGGCCTTTGCCTCCGGACGCCTTGGCCAGGACCTCCATCACCTTGATCATGGCCTTTGGATCATATCCGGCGCGCCTCATGAAACGAACTCCCAGCACATCGGATTCAATTTCGTGATCGCGGCCGTAGGAGGTGTTTTTTAACTGACTGACAAACTGCGCAACCTGACCCGCGGTCATGCCATACTCTTGACCGCCCGCCATGACCACCGCGCCAACGAGGCTCTGGCTAAGTTGCGCCTTGGCCATCTGTTCGTTGGAATGGCGGCCCACCACGTGGCCAGCCTCGTGACCGAGAACTCCGGCGATTTCGTCCTCGCTTTTCAGCAGTTTCATCAATCCATACGTGATGAAAACCTGTCCGCCCGGCAGGGCAAAGGCATTGACAGTATTAGGATCCGCCAGCAGATGAAATTCAAAGTAGTAGGGACTTTGGTTAAGCTCGGGATTGGCCTTGAGAAGACGCGCGCCGATCTGGTCCACCAGATCCTGCAGGCGTTTGTCGGCATGGAGGCCGCCGTGCTGGCGGGCCATTTCGGGAGCGGAGTTGAGACCCAAGGCAATTTCTTCCTTGGGACTTAGCGCGACGCGCTGACTGCGCCCGGTGACCGGGTTTTCGAATTTTTCGGTGCCGAAATAATACGAAGCGATGGCAAACAGGGCGAGGAGTAGCGCGATGGCGACCCGTGTCCCGCACCCGGCGGATCTTCTGGAGGATGACGCCATGATTTCCGACGCCGGACTTGGTTAGCGGATAATCACGTACCCGCCACGCGAGCGGCGGTAGTAGTTGCCGTTCCAAAAGTAGGCCGACTGGCCTCGATAAATGACGCGGGGGGAATTGCGGGGAATAACCACGACAGCGGGCTGGCGGCGAACGACGACAGGTTCATCCACGTAGACCCGACGGCGGGGAGCCGACGTTCCGACGGCAATGCCTCCCGGTCCGGGAGGATCCACCACGACTCCGGCGCGCCTAGGTCCGGCACCTGCTGCGACATAACCTCCGTCTGGTCCGTAAACTTCCGTAAAACACCCGGTAAACACCGTGGCGATGACCGCCAGAGAGGAGAGGCGGAACAGGCTGATCTTCATGATGGGTACGATAGGCTGCGTCCGGCTGTTTCCAAGGCGAATCTTCATTACGATAGGCGGGTCAGTAAATCCCCGATAACCCGTTCAGCGGAAAAAACTCCGTCGGCCAAAGTGTGCGCGGCGGCGCACTGTTTGTCATAGTTCTCTTCCACCCGCTCGATAGCCTGCGCGCACTCGGTAACATTGGTAAACGGCAGCAGGCCCTCCTCAAGCGGGAACACTTCCGTCCAGGCGGTGTCCTGCTGGAGAACAGGTCGGCCGAGGGCCAGATAGATCATGCTGCGATCACTCAACCAGCCCCCGCGTGAGGTGATGTAGCCCGTCTTGGCCACCCCGATTTCACCTCGGCTGGAGGCAATAAAACGCAGATAGGTCGGGATGTCCCGACAGACTTCTAACGAGGAAAAAAATTGCCAGCCGGCCTCCTGGAAGAGCGCGTAGTCATCCCAGTCCGCCGTCATATCGGTGGCGATGGCGCAGGGACGACCAAGCTGGCGCGGGAGGTCGCAGAGGGCGACAAAACTTTCGCGTTTTCCTCCGAACTTGAGCCCCTGCCATTCCATTTCGGGATAGCCATACCAATGGCCGATCGTGGTCCACGGGGCCTCTGCCGCCGGGGCGGCTTCCCCTCCCAGTCGCTCGCGCCAATACGAGGCAACGACGGGCGGGGGTGTGGGGATCCAGACACAGCCGGCACGGGGCAGGCGGGCGCTGGCACCGTTGATGTTGGCCCCCACGGTGAGAAAATCGTCATGGCCCGCAAAGTTCATGTCGCTGCCGCAGACCTCGACCCAGAGTTGGGTAAAGGCGGGGTCGACATCGAGATAGAGTTTTCGCACGTGCGGCCCCAGCAGGTCGAGGCGGTTGAACTGGCCGGAATAATTGAGAAAAAGATCCGCTCCGGAGGCAAAGTCCTGAAACGCCTCGCGGTCCGGCGACTCGCCGTCGATAAGCAGGCAGGCACGATCGGCGCAGCCAAATTCGCGCGCGGTGGCTTGGAAAAATAATTCCTCCGGACTCGGGCCGCCGGGAACCGCGGGCTCGCTGAGGTTTGTGCGGGCAATGTTTTCCACCAAATAAACCTCCCAGCCCAGGGCCCGGAAACCGAGTGCCCAGTTCATGACCGAACAGGTGTGACCCGCGGAGGAACGCGACCAGCGCGCGACCACCACGCCGAGAATGATTTTGGGAGCACTGCTCACGGGACCGGATTCCATGCGGGAAAATTGGCGTCTTGCGAAGCGAAATGTTCAGCGTCCCGCCGAAACCGGAGGAAGGGAAATTTGCGCGGGGTGCTCGATTTCGATTTGCGGAGTGTCGCGGAATAAGGTGATCAGCCCTTCAATAATGACATCGCGGCCGACCAGTGCCTGTTCCAGGCCGGCGGGAAAATGTTTTTTCAAGGCGGGCAGCGAGCCTTCCCGGACAATGGCGACAAAATCCTCCCGCTGGTTTCCGTCGAAGTTGAGGAAGGTGATCCGTCCGTCCGGCAGGGCGCCGATGCGACTGATGCGGCCGGTCACGCGGGCTTTGTGTCCGGCCAGGGAGAGGAGTTTTTTGCGGTCGCCGGCCGCCACTTCCCGCGCGCTTTCGGGGGGAGGTGGAGTTTTTACCCGCGAGGAAGCCCAGGCGCCGCGCCCAGCCAGATGCGCGGCGGTTTCCGCGCGTCGGAGGTCGCGCAGGGTTTCGTCCACGGTCGCTCCGGTGGGATGGTCGGCGACGGAGCGGCGTCCGCTGCGGATGATGGCGAGCCCCTCACCGACGAGTTGGGTGGAAAGATCCTTACCCTCCGCGGTGGTGATAAAGGCACGCAGGGAAGGGTTGTCGCCGCGGGAATCCACTTTTTCCCAGCGGGTATAAACGGCGAACGGTCGTTTGAGCTGCTCCTTGGTAAAGTCCGAGGCCGCATAGGCCGCTTGCAGGGCCTTGGCCTCGGTAGCGTCACCGTTCAGGGCAAAATATTTGGCCTGTCCGGCGCGGCGGGAGCGCGACTGCGGATTTTTCTCGATGGTGTCGACGAAATAGAGGCGGAAGACATAGCGCTGGCCGTGATACTCCGTTTCGATGCTGTCACCGTCGCTGTGGGCTCCTTCCACGAGGCGACAGTTCTCCAGTTTTTCCCAACCCGGGGCGAGAGCGTGCAGGGACGGAAGGAGGGCCCACCACACCACCATGCAACCCAAACCTTTCCACATCGGGGAAAGAGAACAGGTTTCCCGCCGTTTGGCAGGATTTTTTCGCTCCGCGTTTTCTTCCCCCGGGTGTTTTCCCGGGGCGTCCCGCAGGCTCGCCTTAACCGGATCGATTCAGAGGAATGTGACCACAGCCGAGCGAAGCGAGACAGACTGCCGAAGGCAGCCCTGCAAGGGTGAGCAAAGCGAATCAAATAGGACGGATGGGCGCGGATAAAGGGAGAGGCCAGAAAGGTCGCTTGCAAAAATGTTCCCCGAAAAGGGAAAAAGAGAGGAAGCAGACACCGGTGGTTTCGCTCTTCGCATATCCGTGTTCATCCGCGCCATCCGCGGTTTCAAGTGCCTTGTTAAGGCTCACAGCGGTTCCGCGAGACTCTTGGCGATGTGACCGGCCAGTGAGTCGATGGTGGCGAGCTTGAGGAATTGGTCGCGCGTCCAGGCGATGGCGGTGGATTCGGTGGCGAGCCAGGCGGCTAATTTTCGGGCATCGTCCTGCGCGGCCTCGGCCCGCGTCTTCCGGCGTTTTTCATAGAGGGCAAAGGCGCTGGGCAGAAATTTTGCATCCGTCCGGGAGAGTTCTTCCGCCATCACCGCCGCGGATTCCAAGGCCATCGACGCACCGACGCCCGCGGTGGGAAGGAAAGCGCAGGCGGAATCCCCCAGCAGGGCAAATCGTCCATGCGTCCAATTCCGGCTGCGATAGTCGCTGAGGTTCCAAAAGAACAATTTTTCCAAGCTGTTCGGAAAGGTTCCCATCACTTCAGCGGCCCCTCCGCCCATTTCGGAGAACAACGCCCGCACCTTCTCGCCGCTGCCCCCCACGGCATGTTCATTCAGCAGGGTTTTCGGCGCAGCCGCCACGGCCCCCACCCGGCCGACGGTGGGATAAACCCCGACAAACCGTCCACGGCCCCAGTACTCCGAAACGGTGTCTGCCGGCAGCCCGGGTTGGTCGGTCCACCACACCCAAAGCCCCCACCCGGTTTCGGTGTCGGGCTCCTCGCCGAAAATGAGACGCCGGGTTTGCGAATGGATGCCGTCGGCACCAATCACTGCGTCCCACTCATCTTCGGAGCCATCGGAAAGTCTCGCCACCATTTTCTGCCCACGCTTTTCCAAGGACAAAACAGAGGTGTTCCGGCGCAGCGGAACGTCCGGTGCCGCAGAACGCAAAAGATCCAATAAATCTCCGCGCGTGATCTGCCCGAAATACCCAAAGCGCTCCGCGAGGGGACCCATGTCGAACCGATGCAGCAGGGCTCCCTGCCCATCGTGCACGTCGTAATATCTAAATTCCGCACTCCTGCGCACAAACTCGGGATAGAGGCCCAACCCGTGGAGCACGCGGCTGCCGATCGGATACAGCGTGATCATATACCCGGCGTGGTCGGAGTCGGCCGTCCGCTCGATCAGCGTCACCGTCGTTCCCCGCTGCCTGGCCAATGCCGCCAAAGCCAGTCCGCCAATTCCCGCGCCTACAACCAGAATTTTCATGGCACCCATCAGCATCGCTCCACCCCCACCCACCCTCAAGCCAATTTGCGCGGAGCGGGCTAACTGGGAGGCCTGCTATTGTCGCAGAACAGTTCTCCCGGAGCGGCCAATCGCTCGCGCTTCATCGCTAATTTTGGATCCCGAGGGATCCCGGACGGTATTTGTAGATCGTCCGATCGAAGAGCGGCTTGGCTCCGACAAAAACCGCGGTGCAATCGAAATAGCGTTCATCCAGGAGAAGCTCACGAATTTTGGGATATTCCGGTGTGACACCGAAAGGGAACCCCATATTGACGAAGAACGCACATCCGGAAGCATCCGCCTCGCGCATCCAAGAAAGGTAGTCATCGAGCGTTTTTCCCGTCCGCACGAGCGGATCGTAGACGATGGGCGTGAGGGTGCCCGATGTCGCGGTGATGATTTTTTTGTTTTCGGAGGTGTTGGGGTCGAGGCTCAGTCGGGTCGCCAGCACGGATTCGCGGAACGGCTCAACCGGCATTGTCAAATAGCGGGAGCGAGCGAATTCCGTGCTCCTGAAAAACAGGACCACCAAGCCGCAGGCCGCGGCCGGGGCCAGCCATCGCGGCAGGGGAGGCCGGAACAGTGCGGCCGAGAGAGTGACAAATCCCACGGCTGCCAGGGCAATGAGACCGGGAAGCATGAAGGAAAGGTACCAGTCGAAAATGTACCCATGGCGGAGCTTGGCCACCGCATAAATAAGGGGCCCGGGCAGGAGAAGAACGGGGACCATGGTGGCAGCAAAGCCTCCCCCCCGAAGCCAGCGGAAGCCGCCGATGCCGATGAGGAATGCGGCCCCTCCCGCGAAGAGGGTGAACGATATCGGATGCGCAGACACCCAGGGATAAATTTCCAGATAGGGAGAAATCAGCAGGCCGGATTCCGACCAGGGGCTTCCCACCAGCAGGAGCGCCCCCAAATTTTTCAGCCAGCCTATGCCGAAGTCCAGGTACAAAAAATTCTCCAGATAGCGGAGCAGTTGGGGAATCCAGGGCGCGACCAGCACGAGGAATAATGAGCCCGCGAGAAACCCGGCGGCGGCCCAGCGGGCGATCACCGTCGCGGCATCCCGGCGGTCAAAGTTTCTCAGCACCAACACCAGCAGGACCGCATTCAAAAACAGCAGGGTGACGATGATCACCGGCCAAGTGTATAGGATGAGGAACTCCGCGGCGGTCAGCGATACGATGGCCGGCCATGTTCCTGTCTGCATCACCCACTGCGCCAAGAGGAAGATGCCGGGAAGAAGAAGGAAAACGATGGCGTAGCCGCGCGCCTCCGGAGCCAGCCGCAGGAACCAGGGATGCACCGCGAGGAGCCAGCCGGCAAGGGCACCGGCCCAGGGGAATCCCATTCGGGCGACAAAAAGGGCAAGGGCTCCCACAGCAAAAATTCCCGCAAGGTAGCTCGGGAAGCGCATGGCGGTTTCGCAGATTTGGAGTCCGCCCGGCCGGGCAATCGCGAGGTAAGCGGAATGGCTCAACCGCGAAAGAATGGTCTGGAAACAATGATTGTTGGGCGTCTGGTAGTACCAAAGGGTGTGCGTCCAGCGCGGCTCCTTAAAGACTTCCCGCCCGTTTTTATCCGTACGGTACGTTCCGATCATCGTTTTGCGGGCCGCGTATTCCTCGTCGTCCCACAAGCTGTGGGAGAGTCGGGGAGCAGCGAGGATCCCGAAGAGGACCATGGCCCCCAGCACCATGGGCCAAAATCCCCGCGGCAGCGGGATGCGTTCGGGGAGGGGGAGTCCCTGCGACAGCGCACGGGTCCAAATGGGGGCGAAGGCGGCGACCAGCATTAGCGGGACGAGGGAGGCCAGTCCGGCGTACCACACGTAGGCCGCCACGTACTTTTCGATCTGACTTTTGGAAATCTCCTGCACTTCCGCCCAGATGGGCCGTGGGGTTAGCAAAAGCGTGGCGACGATCGCCACGATCTGGATGCTTAGTGAGAACCGCGCAATGCGAACCGCCGGGATACTGGCCAGGGAGGGCAGCTTCATTCCCGCAAAATGAGAGCAGCCGGATGATTTGCGCGGACGGGCTGATCGGACGACGGTTCCATTTCCCGACGCCTAACACGGTTCAAAGCCAGGCAAGAGACAAATCGGGACGTCTTCCCCTGCCGTAAGGATCAGGGGCGGGCGGTGTTTTTGAAGGATCCCGGACGGTAGCGCAGAATCTCCCGGTCGAACATCGGTTCGATTCCGGGGAGGATGGCAATTTTTTCGAAGATCTCGGGCTGCGAAATCAAGGCGGACAGAGAGGGGGTTTCGGCGGCCAGGATATTGGCATAGCCTTGATTGATGAAAAGCGGGTAGCCCGACTTGTCGGCCTCCTGGAGAAGCGCGACAAGCTCAGCGCCGGATTTGACCCGGCGGATGTTGGGGTCGTAAATCTCCGGCGTGGCCAGAGTTGCGACGGTCAGGATTTCCCGATTCCGCGGATCGTGAGGGTTGAGGGTGGGACGAATTTTCAACACGGAATCGCGGGTGAATTGGACGGGCTGGGAGATCAGGCGGGATCGCGCCGCCTGGGTTGCGAGGGCAAAACCGGCCACGCCGATCAGCGCGACCACCACGGCCACGGTGCGGCGTCTGGCATACACCGGGGCCAGCAACGTGACCAGACCGAGGGCACACAGCGCCATCAACCCGGGCACCATAAAGACGAGATACCATTCGAAAAGGTAGGTGTCCTTGAGCCGGGCAAACAGGTAGGTGGCCGGGCCGGGCAGGATAAAAACCAAGGCCATCACCGTGCCGGCCACGCCGGAGGAAACGCAGCGAACCAAGCCCACCACGATCAACGCCGCCATCACCACCACGAACCCGCCGAAAAAGATCGGATGCTGGGCCAGGAGAACGGACATCTCGGGGAGCGTCCCATGGCCCGGCACTTTCCAAGGCATCCCGGTTAGCAGCCGCGACCCCACATTGTAAATCCATGGGCCCCCAAGCCCCTTCGCATCCCAGTCGTCCAGGTGATTGGACAATTGCGCCACGCAGGGGAGGTAGAGCTGTAAAGAAACCATCCCGGCGACCGCGGTGGTGGTGAGCCAGCGGGTGGTACTCGTCAGTCGGTCGCCCTTCGAGAAGGCAATCATGGCCGCGACGCCAATATTAAGAACCATCAGGGTGAAGGTGCTCCCGGGCCAAGAGTAAAAGAGCCCGAACTGCGCCCCGCCATACGCCGCCCACCCTCTCCAGCGGCCGCTGCGCACGGCCCGGATCGCCAGCAGACACGCCAGGGGCAGGAAGAAAAAGACAAAGGCATACCCGCGCAGTTCGGGAACAAACCGCATGTGCCAAGGATGCAGGGCAATGACCCACGCGGCCAACGCCCCCGCGGCGGGAAATCCCATCGCCCGCAGGAGCAGCGCCCACACGCCGATGGAAAGCACACCAGCCACGAAGGCCGGAAGCCTCAGCGCCACCTCGGAAAATTGCAGCCCCTCGGGCCGCGCCACCGCCCGCCAGAGCGTGTTGCTCAGGCGTCCGGTGATGCTGTTGACAAAATGGTTGTTGGGTTTGCCGTAGTACCAGATCGTGTGCGCCCACGGCACTTCCTTGAGCCGCGGCTCGCCCTCGGAATTGATCCGGTAGGAACCCAGCACGATGCGCCGCAGGGTGTATTCCTCGTCGTCCCAGAGCCCATGCGCGAGGCGCGGGGCGTTCATCCCCGCACAGGCAAGCATGGCAAGACCCACCAGGGGTAGGAACCACTGGGGATGTTGGATGTTGGATGTTTTCCAGCGGACGGAGCCAGAACTTGGCGGTGAGGGCGAGGACCGCCAGGGGGACGAGGTTGACCAGGCCCGCCCACCAGGAAAACACGGCTGCGTAATCCTCCACCCGGGTGCGTTTTCCCTCGGGGAAGTCAAACGTCCAAGGCTTGGCACTCAGGCAAAGTGCGACTCCGATGCCAACCATCACCGCAATCAGCACGCCCTGCACCAGGCGATGCGAAGGGATACGGGAGACGAAAGGCGGGATCATGGACCAGTGAGAACCAGGGAGTTTGGCCGGTAGCGATACACGGCGCGATCAAAAACCGGCTCCAGCCCGCGCAGCACGATGGCCGGCTCGAAAAGGCGCGGGTCGCGCACCAGGTTAACCAAGCCGGGGAACTGATGGTCATGGTTGTGCAGATCGTAGCCGTTGTTGACGAAAAGCGGAACCCCCTGCTCGTCGGCGGCTTTCATCAAAAGGATCAGGTCGTCGGCGGATTTGACCTTGTGCACCCGGGGGTCGTAAATTTCCGGCGTAAGCAACCACGAGGCGGTGAGGATGGAGCGGTTGGGCGGGGAGTTGGGGTCGAGGTTGGGCCGGGTGACGAGGACGGATTCGCGGAACGGCTGGGCGGATTTTTCGAGCAAAAACAGCCGTTCGTTCCAAGTGAACCCGATGTAACCCAGGACAAGCAGGCCGGCCAGAACCACGGCGACCGGACGGCGGCGACGACCGAATTTTTCCGCGATCGCCAGGGCTCCCACCGCGGCGAAGGCCAGCAGGCCCGGCAGCAAAAACGCGAGGTACCATTCGTGGAGCTGCCCGTCGCGCCACTTGGTGACGGCGTAGAGGGCGGGCGCGGGCAGGGCGAGCATGGCGGCGGTGACCACGGAAAGCGCTCCACCGCGGAGCATCCGGACCACGCCCGCCGCCATCAGAATCAGTGCCACTCCGACCACCAAACCGATGAGCACCGGCTGGGCAAGAGCGCGCGGATACAGCTCCAGATAAGGGGATTCCGCGAGTCCGGACTCACTCCATTGCCGTCCGGTGAGGAGGAGGGCGCCATAGTTTTTCAGCCAGAGCATGCCGAAGTTCAGGTGGAGTGGCGCACTCAGATAGCGGGCGAGCTGGGGCAGCCAGGGAGCCGTGATGGCAAAGACCGCTCCCGCCGCGAGGCTGCCGGAAACCAGCCAGCGCCCGACCAGGACGTTTCGGATGGCCGGCTGCCGAACAATCAGAACCGCCACGCACAGATTGAGCAGCAGCACGATAAAAGCGGCTCCCGGCCAGGTGTGGAGGAGGAAAAATTCCGCCGCGGCCAGCAGGAAAAACGCCGACCACGTCCCTGTGCGCACGGCCCGGAACGCGACCAACACCACGACCGGCAGAAAGAGAAAAAGAAACGGGTACCCCCGCGCCTCGGTGCCGAGCCGGAGAAACCAGGGGTGCACCGCCAGCAGCCACGCGGCGAGCGCCCCGGCCCAGGGAAATCCCGCCC
The DNA here is from genome assembly GCA_041752695.1 of Terrimicrobiaceae bacterium. Classification (GTDB taxonomy): domain Bacteria; phylum Verrucomicrobiota; class Verrucomicrobiia; order Chthoniobacterales; family Terrimicrobiaceae; genus CALCJD01. The sequence continues at coordinate 13,241 of JBGSVZ010000027.1, read as the reverse complement.
GAGCCAGCAACAGGGCGAGCGCGCCGATGGCCAGCACCGAGGCCAGGAGCGCGGGCAGTCGCAACGCCGTTTCGCTGAAGGCCACGCCTTGCGGTCGGACCACGTTCCGCCAGGTCTCGTTGCTCAGGCGGGACAGAATACTCTGCATCCCGTGATTGGCCGGCATTTGGTAATACCACAAGGTGTTCTGCCAACTGACGGGTTTGAAATCGAGTTGACCATTCGCCTTCTCCCGCCAGGTCCCGACGACGATTTTCCGCGCGCAATATTCCTCGTCATCCCAGAGGCTGAGCGGCAGGCGGAACGCGCCGACGAGGGCGAAGGCGGCCATGGCGGCCAGCACGGTCCACCCGAAACCCCGCGCCAGCGGTGGCAGGGCCGCGGGCGTGGGCCGGTCGAGGGGACGCAGCCAAAGCGGTGCCGTGAGACCGAGCAGAATCCAGAGAACAGCATTCGCTAGCCCACCCCACCAGAGCCCGGTCCGCACGCAGAGTTCCACGGGGGCTTTGGGAAACGCCGCGAGATCCACCTCCCAAGGTTTGGGGGCCAGGGCCAGGGTGAGTCCCAGCGCCGCTGCGCCCACCAGCAAGACCGCACGGATCAGGGTGGAGCGGGTCATGGCGGCAAGGCTCCCGACCGGTAGCGATGCACACTGCGATCGAAGCTGGGTTCACTCCCTGGCAGGAATGCGACCTCTTCAAAAAGGGTTTCATCCGTCAGCAGGCCATACACTTCGGGGTAGCGGTCCTTCACGCCGTGGAAGTAGCCATTGTTGGCAAACAGAGCCGCGCCTTTCGCGTCAGCCTCACGCATGAGCATTTTCAGCTCTTCGCCGGTGAAGGCTTTCCGGATGAGCGGATCGTAGACCACCGGAGTGATCAGGCAGGTCGTGGTGATGATGGTCCGATTTTCCGGCGCCTGAGGATCCAGATTTGGCCGGGTGAGCCGCACCGATTCGCGGAACGGTTGGATCGATTTTGTCAGAAAATACCAACGTTCCGGCATCGTCAGGAGGCCGAAAACCAGCACGGCCAGACCACCCGTGACCCAGCGCGGCCCCCAACGCGGCAGCCCGATGGCCACACAGGCCACCAGGGTCGGGAGCATGAACGCCAGATACCATTCGTGCAGATGTCCCCCTTTGAGCCGGGTGAGCAGATACATCGCAGGTCCGGGGAGGAGCAGCACGGGAAGGAGCACACGGGCGGTGATGCCGCTTTGCCACAACCGCCAGACTCCGCCCGCCACCAAAAGCCCTGCGACCAGCACGAGGGGAAAAAAGACCCACGGAGCAGCCATCGCCCGCGTGGAAAGCTCCAGATAAGGCGGTCCGAGCCCACCCGCCTCGGCCCACTGAGCGCCCGAAAGCAACAGCGCGCCGAGGTTTTTTAACCACCCGACCCCGAAATCGTAGTCGAGCGGATCTTTGAGATAGCGCGACAACTGGGGCAGCCAGGGGAAAACCAAGGGCATGAGCGCCGTGGCGGTGAGCACCCCGCAAGCCATCCAGCGCCCGGCCAAAGGCAGGGCCTCCCCACGCGGCTGACGAAAAATCAGAAACAACGCGGCGAGGTTGAGCGCACACACCGTGAACAACGCCCCCGGCCAGGTGTAGAGCAGGACAAACTCCGCGACGGCAAAGGCCGCCAGTGCCCCCCAGGTGCCCGACCTCACGGCGCGCAGCGCGAGCAGACAACACACCGGGATGAGCAGAAACACAAAGGCATACCCGCGGGCCTCCGGGCTCAGCCGCAGGTGCCACGGGTGCAAGGCGAGCAGCCAGGAGGCAATCACGGCTTCCTGAGGAAAACCCAGCCGCGCCACCAGCAACCCCAGCGCGCCGATGGACAGGATTCCCGCCAGATAACTCGGCAGCCGCACGGCGATCTCGGAAAGCTGCAACCCGCCCGGCCTGGCCACCGTCCGCCAGCCGTCCAGCACCAGCCGCGACAGAACGGTCTGCAGCCCATGGTTCGCGGGCATCTGATAATACCACAGGGTCTCCTGCCACGAGGCGGACTTCAGCTTGACCGAACCGTCCTCTTTCACCCGATAGGAGCCCAAAATCATCTTCCGCACGCAATATGACTCGTCGTCCCACAAACTCTGCGGCAAGCGGAACGCGCCCAGCACCGCAAACACCAACATCGCCCCAACGATGCCCGGGAAAAACCACTTCGGCGTTGAAAGTTGAACGTTCGACGTTGAGCGTTCGCCGCGCAGCGGCGCGGTCCACCAGCGCGCGGTCGCGGCCAGGAGGATGAGGGGAAAAAGCATCGCCAGGCCCGCCCACCAGAGGCCCACCTGCGCGTGCGCCTTGATATCCTCACGGCCGACCGTCTCGAGATTGATCGTCCAGGGTTTGGGGGCAAAAACCAACGCCACCGCGATGGCCAGCGCCCCGGTGCCGAGGAGACCCGCGGTCCACCAGGCGCATGACAAACGCCCCTTGTTCAAGGCGTGATTTCTTCCATTTTCCTTTGCATTCCCGATGTGGGGATTTATCAGAGGTTTACCTGCTGGCAATGACCGTGTTTGCGACACGGCAGCAGTCCTTTCCAAGACCCACTTCTCATTGATGACACCACCCTGATCAACGCGGACTTCTGATCCTCCGGGCGCAAACGCTTTCGCGTTTGGGCATGTCCCGTCGTTTCACCGTCACGTTCACCAGTGGTCTTCATCCATGTCTTTTCATCCTGCGTCGTTTTTTCATTCTGCCCTTTCCGTTTTTGCTTCTCTATCCATCGTCGGCAAGGCCCGCCTCGCGCTGGCTTGCCTCGGGCTCCTGGAGGGAGGGTTCCTCCTTTTCGCCGACAAGCCTTGGAACGTCGAAATTCCCGAGGGAAAAGAACCCCGGCTCGAAGACCATGTCACGGTCTATGGTTGGATCGGTTCCCTGATCGGGCTGGGCGTGACAGGGGGGCTTTTCGCCACCGCAAAATGGTGGACGGCGCCGCTTCGCGGCGAACGCTCAACACTGAACGCTCAACACTCAACGCCGAAGTGGTTCTGGGCGATGGTCGCGGCCGCCATGGTTCTCACCTCGTGGTTTGCGATTCCCCGGTTGGATGAGAGCCTCTGGGACGACGAGGACTACAACGTACGGTATTCCATTTTGGGACGGTTTCAGCGCTCGGAGGAGACGGGGGAGGTGAAGTTCCGGAAGGTTCCCTGGCTCGACACCTTCTACGATTATCGCGAGCCGAATAATCACGTGCTCCACAGCCTGCTGGCGCGGACGAGCCTGACCGCCTGGAGCGCGCTGACCCGGCCGTCAGGGCTGCCTTTCGCCGAATGGCCGCTGCGTCTTCCGGCCTTCGTTTTCGGGCTCGCCGCGGTGGGCGCGGTGGCCTGGCTGGGGAAGGAATTTTTTGGTCCGCGGGCCGGCGTGCTGGCGGCTTTTCTCCTGGCGATGCATCCGTGGTTCATCCGCTACGCTTCGGAGGCCCGGGGCTATAGTATGTCGCTGTTCTTGCTTCCGGTCGCGTTTGTGGTCTGGCGGCGGTGCCTGGCCTTGGGGGACTGGAAATGGTGGATCACCTACGCCGTCGTGCAATGGGCGGCGATCTACAGTTATCCGGGGGTGCTGGTCGCCCTGGCCATGCTCAACCTCTCTGCCCTGCCCCTGCTCCTTTGGTCCGGCGAATCGGCGCGTCCCTTTCGGGTGCAAAGCGGCCGCTGGTTTGCGGCGAACTGTTTTTCCGCCATCGCGGTGATCCAGCTCATGCTACCGCTCTACCCACAGGCCAAGGCGTATTTTGCCTATGAGACCTCCCGGAATATCACGCTGGGCTGGTCCTGGATCCAGAGCACGCTGTCGTTCCTCGGGGTTGGCGCGCCCTGGGCGGGGGAGATGCCGGAGCACCACCCCTCTCTCACCGGTCTGCTAGGCACGGATTCCGCTCTTCTGCCGCTGGTCGTCGGCCTTCTCTCCGGCCTGACGCTGCTGGGATTTTTTCGGTTCTTAAAAAAGGACGGGATGTCCGCCACGGTGGCGCTGGTGGTTGTTCTGCCGCCGGTCATCACCTTTCTGATCTCGGTGTCGCGGAAACATCTCATCTACTCGTCTTACGTGATTTACGCCCTGCCGGGTCTGGTGGTTTTTGTGGCGGTGGCCCTCACTTGGCTGGCCGCCTCCGCCGCTCGCCTGCCGGGCGGCCGCATTTTTTCCGCCCTGATCCCGGGAGTCTTTCTCGCGGGATTTTTCCTGCTCACCGCTCCCACCCGAAACCGGCTCGCGGCCCATCCTCTCCAGCCCACCAGAGACGCCGTACTCCTCAGCCGTGGCACGCTCGACCCCTGGGACGCCAAGGCCCGAAATATTCTCACGGCGAGTTTTTGCATCCCGCCGTATCTCTACGATGGCAACCTGCAGCGCCTGAACTCTCCCGAGGAGCTCATCGCCCTCCTGCGCCGCGCAGACCGGGAACGGAAAACTCTCGTGCTCAATATCGGCATGCCCTGGGCCGCACGGGAGTTCAGTCCCAAAATGTGGAGCCTGTTCAACGACCCCGCTCTTTTCACCGATCGGATCCACTTGTACGGCTTCGACGCAGGCCTGGATCGCATCGTCGCCACCTACGTTCCCGGCAGCGCCGAAGGCTTTGATTTCACCGCGTTCCAAGGCCCGGGACGCTGATCGGCGATTTTTCGAAACACCCTGCGATCCAAGCTTGACGACGAGGCCGCGGAAATGCCCTATTTGGTCAAGCAACCGGTTTCATTTTTTCGAAAACCGGGGAGTTTTTCCCCATGAATAAAATCCTCGCCTGCACCGACGGCTCGCTCTACGCACCCAGCGTTTATCGTTATGCGGCCTGGGGTGCTGAGCGTCTGGGAGCGCCGGTGCATGTTTTGCACATGCTGGAAAACCCGCGGCCGACCCGCCCAAGCCGGTCGTCCGACCCCGAGGCGGTGAAGCTCCAGGCCGAAGTGGCCGCCTTTGAGGAAATCCGCGGCCGGATGGTGGTGGAACGGGGCCAGATCCAATTGGCGGCGGCGCAGCGGCAACTCACGGCTTCCGGGGTCCGGGAAATCGAGCTGGAACTGGAATATGGCGGACTGGCCGATGCGGTCTCGCGTCGGACCTGCGACCTGGTTGTTTTGGGCAAGCGGGGCGAGTCAGCCGGCTGCACCCGGCGCCATCTGGGGGTGAATCTCGAAAGCGTCGCCCGGTCCAGTTCCCGTCCCGTCTTGGTGGCCTCCCGGAAGTATGCTCCCATCGACCGCTTTCTACTGGCCTGGGACGGCGGGCAGAGTGTGCACAAAGCGCTGCAGTTTGCCCTGGAAGAACCGCTCCTCCGCGGCCTGCGTTGTCATGTCGTTCAGGCCGGCCGGGTTTCCTCCCAGGCCATGCTCGACGCGGCGGTGGATCGCCTCCGGGCGGCGGATTTTGCGGTGACGGTCCAAGTGGCCGAGGGGGAACCCGATCGGGTGATCGGCGAAGCCGCCCAGCGGGAAAGCGTGGGCCTTCTGGTGATGGGTGCATATGGCAATTCGCGCCTGCGCAGTCTGGTGGTTGGCAGCACGACGTCCGCCATGATTCTGGCCCGCCAGGTTCCTGTCCTGATGTTCCGGCAGCAGACGGAGATCCGACCCTCTGCCGCTTACGAGCCCACGGCAGAGGAATGGGCCGAGCCGCAATTTGTTTGACTGAAAGTCCCGCCCCACTAGGCATTCTTTTCACCCCGGGGTCGGCGCCGGGTTTTCGGCATGTGCGGCATCTTTGGTTTTTCTGGTTTCGTTGAGCGGGGTCTCCTCGCCCGCATGGCTCGTTGCCTCGTGCATCGTGGACCCGACGGAGAGGGATTTTACGAGGATGAACCCCATCGATTTTCCATGGGCATGCGGCGGCTCTCGATCATTGACCTCGAGGGCGGCGGGCAGCCGATTTTCAACGAAGACCGCACGCTGGCGGTTTGTTACAACGGCGAGATCTACAACTACCGGGAACTTCGCGAGGAATTGGCCGGCAAGGGGCACACCTTTCGCACGCATTCCGACACCGAGGTCATTGTCCATGCGTTCGAAGAATGGGGGCGGTCTTGTCTTACGCGATTTAATGGCATGTTTGCCTTTGCTCTGCACGACAGCCGCTCCGGCGAGACCTTCTGCGCGCGGGACCGCAGCGGACAGAAGCCCTTTTATTATTTTCGCGAAAACGGACGTTTCGTTTTTGCCTCCGAGGTGAAGGCGATTTTGCCAGCCCCCGGAGTGCCCCGCGCCTGCAATGTGGCAGCCATCGACGCCTATCTCGCGCTGCGGTATGTGCCGGAACCGCGAACGATGTTTGAGGGCATCTTCACTCTCCCGGCCGCGCATTTCCTGGTCCTCAACGCCGCCGGGGAAATCACCATCGAACGGTATTGGGACGTGCCGATTTTCACCGGGCCATACCCGCCGGATGCCGAACTGATTGACGATACCGAGCGGATGTTGCGCGAGGCGGTGAAACTCACCATGCGCAGCGATGTGCCGGTGGGCGGGTATCTCAGCGCGGGCGTGGATTCGTCCCTCCTGGTCGCGCTGATGGCCGAACTGAGCGACAAAATCAACACCTACTCGATCGGCTTCAATTCTCCGGGCGACGAGACCCACGACGCTGCGGAAACCGCCCGCCTGCTTGGAACCCATCATCACGAGATCCAATGCGGTCCCGGGGATTTTGATCTGCTGCCCAAAGTGGTTTACCACATGGACCGTCCGGTTGGCGACGCGCTCATTGTGGCCTTTTATAAACTGGCCGAAGGCGCGGCCAAAGACCTCAAGGTGATCATCAGCGGCGAGGGCGCGGATGAGATTTTCGGAGGGTATTCGTTTCACAAAGTGACCCAACTCGCGGAATGGTATCATCAGGCGGTGCCCGGCTTTCTCCATGACCACGTGGCCATGCCTGCATTGCGGGCCATGCCGGTGGATTTTCTCACGAAGTTTTTTGTTTTCCCCGCCAAACTCGGCCAGCAGGGCAAGGCGCGCCTGGTCGATTTTATGGGGGGCTACCGCGAGCGCACCCTCTTCGAAAATTACATCGCCCTCAAAACCCTCTGGCCCCGCGAAGCCCGCGCAGCGGCCTACACGGCGGAGTTCAAGGCCCTCGCGACCGATGCCTGGATTCCGCCCGTGCGTGACTCATCCGGGGCCTTCCTTGACCGCCTGCTGAAGATCCAATGGGAGGAATGGCTGCAGGATTGGTGCCTCATCCGTCAGGACAAAAACACCATGGCCCACTCGCTCGAAGTCCGGCTGCCCTTTCTGGATCACCACCTGATCGAACAGGCCTTTCGCGTCCCTCCGCATCTGAAAAACAACGGCCTGCGCGACAAAATCATCGAACGCAAAATTGCGGAAAACCTCCTCCCAAGGGAAGTGACGCACCGGAAGAAAAACCCTTTCTTTCTCCCGATGGAGTTTTTCTTCGAGCACCCGCAGATCCAACGCCTCATCGCCGAGACCCTCAACGAGACCCAGATCCGCCAACGCGGCTATTTCGAGCCGGCCTATGTGAAGGACTTGCTGGAAAAATTGCAGACGCGCGAGTTTGTCTACCTCAAGCAGGTCATGTCGCTCGTCATTCTCGAATTGTGGCACCGGGTGTTCATCGACGGCGAGGCCCCCTGACGAACGTGAGGTTATATCTTTTCACGACCGATGCGGACCTGGCCCGCGACGCAGCTGCCGCCGGCATCGACGGGTTTGTGGTCGACTGGGAACGGCGGGGAAAAACCGTCCGCCAACGCGCGTACGATTTCGAGATCAACCGTCAGGGCGTGCCTGAATTGCGGCGCCTCGCTGCCGCGGTCGATCGCCCGATTCTGGTGCGCATCAACCCCCTCGGTGACAAAACCGCCGACGAACTTCGCCGCGCCATCGATGCCGGCGCGCGCGAAATCATGCTCCCCATGGCCCGCCAGGCCTCCGAGGTCGAACGTTTCCTCGCCCTCACCGCCGGCCGAGTCCGCACCGTCGTGCAGATCGAGACCCAGGACCTGGTGGACGACCTTTCCGCCCTCGCCCGCTTGCCGTGGGACAGCGCCTACATCGGTCTTAACGACCTGCAGATCTCGCGCGGCGGACGCGGCAGCATCTGGAGCGGGGTGGCGGATGGCACAGTGGGGAAAATTTTCCAGCAGCTGCCAGGCCGGGATGTGGGCTTTGGCGGCATCACCGTGACCGATGGCGGCCATCCGCTGCCTTTCCCCCTGCTCTTTTCCGAGATGGTCCGGCTGGGGTGCGGGATGAGTTTTTTGAGACGGACATTTTATCAGGAGATTCCCGGACGGGATCTGGCCTCTGAGATCGCGGAGATTCGGCTCCTGGAGCAAAAACTGCGGGACCGCACGCCGGAACAGATCGCCCGGGATCATCAGAGTTTCACCCAATTGCTGGCGGAGGTGGTGGCATGAAGGTCCTTCTCATGTATTCCACGCACGTCCCCTCGCCGGAGCATGTCGAACACCTTCGAGCCCTCGGCTGCGAAGTTCGCGTCGCCGGGAGCGAAGAGGAGGCCCTCTGCGAGGCGACCACCGCGGAGGTGATCTTCGGTCATCGGTATTTGAGGCAGTGCCTTCCTACGGCGGCCAGACTGCGTTGGGTGCAGAGCACAGCCGGCGGTGTGGATCACCTGCCGGTTCGCGAACTGGCCGGGAGGGGCATCCTCCTCTCCCGCAGTGTCTGTCTGGCCGGTGTGGTGGCCCGCCACGCGCATACCATGGCATGGTCGCTCACCCGGGGTTTGCCGCACTTCGCAGACGCGCAAAGGGAAAGGCGCTGGGACCCCGCGCACGACTGGCTGCCGCTGCCGCGGAAAGCCATGGTCATCGGTCTCGGACCCATCGGTCGCGAAATTGTCCGTCTCACCGAGCGCGACGACATCGCCGTCACCGGGGTCGATCAATCCGTCAAAAACTGGCGCGACCTTCTCCCGGAAATGGACTGGATCTTTATCGCGATTCCGGGTCGGCCCGACACGGAAAAGTTCGTCGATTCCCCTTTCCTTTCCGCCTTAAAAACCAGCGCCGTTTTTGTCCTGGTCGGCCGCGCGGAAACCGTCGACCTCGCTGCGCTCTGCGCCGCCTTGCAGGCTGGAAATCTGGGCGCCGCCGCCCTCGATGTGTTGCCCGAAGACGGGAAGGCTTCCGGACATCGCGTGTGGCGGACGCCCCGGCTCATCCTCACCCCGCACGTCGCCGCGCATGCGGTTGAGCGTCCGGGCTGGATCGAACGGGAGGCCGAAGAACAATTGCGCCGTTACCTGGATAACGGTCTGCCGCACCACTGTGTTCACCCAGCCGCCTGAAGTTCTCATGGATATCGCCGTCATCATTCCCCTGTTCAACGGAGAACGCTGGATTCACGCCACTCTTCGAAGCGTTTATCAACAGACCCGCCCGCCCCGGGAAGTGATCGTGGTGAACGACGGCTCGACCGACGGCTCAGTCGCAATCGTCAGAAAGTTTCCCGGAGTGCGGCTGGTGGACAATCCGGAAAAGGGGGCAAACGTCGCCCGCCGCCACGGACTGTCCCTCTCGAACTGCCCTCTGGTTGCCCTGCTGGACCAGGACGATCTCTGGCATCCCCGCCACCTGGCGTTGCTGGCCGACTGGCTCGAGCAGCGGGAACCCTGCCGCGCAATCGCCGCCACCGAATGCGGCCTCAGCGCACAGAACCCCGATCCGAAATGGGACCTGCGGGATGCCCGACGGGCCCGGCTCAATTGCTGGCGGCAGTTCCCCTTTGGCCCCATGGTCGGCACACCCTCCGCGGTGCTCATGCGCCGTTCGGCCCTGGACGCCATCGGGGGATGGCCGGTCGAGTTTCCCGGCATGGCGGACTATTTCGTGTGGCTCGGTCTCAGCGCCGCCCGGCGCGGCGAAGGCGGCATGGCCCTTTCTCACGCCTGTACCTTGGCCCGCCGCCGCCACGGTTCCAGCTACAGTTCCGCTTTGCGCACCGGCCCAGCGCTGACAAATTACGCGGATTCCCTCTGCCGGGCTTCCCAGGCCGCCGCCGAGCGGTTCGAGGCACCTCTCCCGCCGGATGTACTTGCCCGCCGCGTCACCATGTCCGCCAGCCTGCACGTCCTGACGGCGGCCGTGCCGAGTGGCGATTGGACCCAGTTTTCCGCCCAGGCTCACGCCCTCTGGGCCGCGTTGTCGCACGAACCTCCCGCCCTCCGCAAAAAGTTTGGGGCGATGGTGACGTGGATGCTCGATGGACGCCGTCCTCTTCCCGAGGCGCTGTACGTTTTTGCCCGCGCCATCGAGGCCTGGCCCGCCGAAGACCTCTTCACCCGCGCGATCCTCCACCGCCGCCGGGAGACCTATCGGCTGGGTAAGCAGGCGTAGCCCGCACGCGGCGCTTCGTCCGTCCTTTCGCGCAAAAGTTTTCCCGCCGGAACGTTTCGCGCACCCGCCTTCGAAAGTGGGTGACCGCCTCAATATTCCGTTGGCAAACGCCTCGCGAGGCGTTTATCTGCATGGCTCTTCTCGTCCCGATGAATATTCACGAATACCAAGCCCGCGAACTCTTTGCCAAATTTGGCGTTGCCACCCAGCCCGGCGGTGCCGCTTTTACTCCCGAGGAGGCCGAAGAGGTGGCCACGAAGCTCGGCGGCAAGATCGTCGTGAAGGCCCAGATCCACGCCGGTGGACGCGGCAAGGGGACGTTCAAAAACGGTTTCAAGGGCGGCGTCCATCTCTGCGACACCCCGGCGGAAGCGAAGGATCTTGCCGGCAAAATGCTTGGACAGGTCCTGGTAACGCACCAGACCGGACCCGACGGCAAGGAAGTCAGCAAGGTGTTTATCGGCGAGGCCGTGGAGATCAAACGCGAACTCTATTTTGCCATTCTCCTCGACCGCGCGACATCCGCGCCGGTGGTCATCGCCAGCACCGAGGGAGGCGTGGATATTGAACACGTGGCCGAGCACACCCCGGAAAAAATCCTCCGCCTCGGTGTCAATCCCGCCCTGGGCCTCATGCCCTACCAGACCCGCCAGATCGCATTGATGCTCGGACTCAGCGGCAAGCTGATGAACCAGGCGTCCAAGCTGTTCACCAATCTTTACAAACTCTTCATCGAATGCGATTGCGCCATGGTCGAGCTCAACCCGCTGGTGGTGACCGACAAGGGCGAATTGCTCGCCCTCGACGCCAAGTTCGGCTTCGACGACAACGCGCTCTACCGTCAACCCGAGATCCTCGCCATGCGCGACAAAACCGAGGAAGACCCACGCGAAGTCGCCGCTTCAGAATTTGCCCTCAATTATATCGGCCTCGATGGTAACATCGCCTGCCTCGTCAACGGGGCCGGCCTCGCCATGGCCACGATGGATATCATTCAATACGCGGGCGGCAGCCCCGCCAACTTCCTGGATGTCGGCGGTGGCGCAACCAAGGAACAGGTCTTTGCCGCGTTCCAAATCATTCTCGGTGACAAAAACGTCAAGGGCATCCTCGTCAACATTTTCGGGGGCATCATGGATTGCAACATCATCGCCAACGGCATCGTGGAAGCCGCCCGGGAGATTGGCTTGGACATCCCGCTCGTCGTTCGTCTCGAAGGCAACAATGTGGAAGCCGGCAAAAAGACCCTCGCCGAAAGTGGTCTCGCCCTCATCACCGGCGAAAACATCCTCGACGCCGCCCAGAAGATCGTCGCCGAGGTCAAGAAAGCAGCCTGATCTTTTTTCCTTTTTACCCTCACTTTCACTCACGCCATGGCCATCCTCGTCACACCTGAAACCAAGATCCTCATCCAGGGCATCACCGGGAGCTTTGGTGCCCGGCATGCCCAACTTAGCCTCGACTACGGCACACAGGTTGTCGCGGGCGTCACTCCCGGTAAAGGCGGACAGCTTTTCGCCGACAGAGTGCCCATCTTCGACACCGTGGATCAGGCCGTGAAGGAAACCGGCGCGACCGTGTCCGTTGTTTTTGTCCCGCCGCCCTTCGCCGCTGACGCCATTCTGGAAGGTGTCGATGCCGGCGTGGACCTTGTGGTGGCTATCACGGAAGGCATCCCGGTCAATGACATGGTGAAGGTTAAGCAAGCCATGCGCGGCTCGCAGACCCGCCTGATCGGCCCGAACTGCCCAGGCCTCGTCACTCCCGGCACCGGCGAGAACTCCCATGGCGGCTGCCGCATCGGGATTGCCCCCGGCTACATCCACAAAAAGGGCAACGTGGGCGTGGTTTCCCGCTCCGGCACGCTGACCTACGAAGCCGTCTGGCAACTCACCACTCGCGGTTACGGCCAGAGCACCTGCGTCGGCATCGGCGGCGACCCTGTCAATGGCACCTCGCACCTTGACGTGCTCCAAATGTTCAACGACGACCCCGAAACGGAGGCCATCATCATGATCGGTGAAATCGGCGGCACCGCCGAGGAAGAAGCCGCCGCCTGGGCCAAACAGTATTGTAAAAAACCCATCGCAGGTTTCATTGCCGGAGCCACCGCCCCTCCCGGGCGCCGGATGGGTCACGCCGGGGCGATCGTCAGTGGCGGCAAAGGCACCGCCGCGGCAAAGATCGAGGCCATGCTGGACGCCGGCATCGCCGTTTCGCCTACCCCCGCCGAAATGGCGGATACCCTCATCAGGCACTGGAAGAAATAGGGGCACGAAAAGCGCCCCCCAGGCCCGCCACCTCCAAATCTTCAGTCCTTCAGGCATTTCCCCCAGACCGCTGCTCTGGGGGAACAGATCAATACGCACCTGAAGGGCAACCCTTAGTTTCGTAAGAAAAGCTAAATCGAGAGCAACTGCGAGGCGCGGATCACAGAGCGATGTGGACGGGTGAGCGTGGGGTTCACCGCCTTGTTCACTTTCTTGGATTCATTTCGAGGCGCACCCCTCAAAATTTCTGTAAAAGGCGTCAAGAACTTCATACCTCTTCCCCGGGTCTGGAACTTCCTTGAGTAGGGCAGCCAGCACAGACCGATAAGGATTATCGGTATGCTGGATATGTGACGGAACTTTCTGCGCCTCTCGAAACTCGATACCGAGTCGAATTTAGTCGCCCTCCTATTGTCAGCAGCGCGAATATCAATAATTATCACTGCCTTCACTGGAGAATCTACCCAGCAGGTAACCGCGTAATCGTAAGCGACACACGGACCACCTCTGTCCGATAGAGGCATAACCGTCATAGATTCCGTTCTGACATCTATGAACGAATCTACGCAAATCTTGAAAGTGGACGAGGCGGGGCGTGTGCAGACACCGCCCGGAAAGCGGCGGC
>JBGSVZ010000026.1:0-22675 GCA_041752695.1 Terrimicrobiaceae bacterium | reverse complement strand
GCAGCTCGCCACCTGGCCGCGGGGGCCCTTGTTGGTGCGGCGGGAATCGTGGCTGGCAGCGGTGGCCTGTGGACGCCTGCGCTTGCTCGGGGTCCTGCCCCGCGGGGAGGGAGCCTGGAACGCACTTCCTGCGGACGTGCGGGGCACTTTGCAAAATGCTCCCGCTGGGGTCCTGGCCCTCTCGGACCTTTTTGACTGTCATGATGCGGACGAACCCGATGAATGGATGCATGCCGCCTACCAGGTGGGGGCGCCCGGGGGGCGGCAACAACTCAAACGGGCGGCCCTGCAACTCGCCTGCAAAAAACCCCTGACCCCGTGAGTCTGGAAATTTCCTGCTCCCTCCGGGTTGACCGGCCGGACCTCGATCAAGTCGGGGACATGGTGGAAAGCCTTTTGGGATTTCTCCGGGATCAGGGAATTTACGATCAAAAGTTTACGCAGGAATTCCGCCTTGCCGCCACGGAGGCCATCAACAATGCGATTGAACACGGCTGCCGGGATGCGGCCGACCCGTTTGTCGAAGTCTCCCTCGGGCTGCGCGATTCGGGCATCCGTCTGAAGGTGGCGGACCCGTCGGACTTCCCCGGTTGGACCGGTGACGCGGAACTGCCGGACGATCCGCTGAGCGAGGGGGGCCGGGGGCGTTTCCTCATGCAGGCCATGACGGATCGGATGGAGCACTTCCGCCGCACGACCGGTCATTTGTTGGTCCTTCACAAAAGTTTCGCCCAGCCATTCTGGAGTTATCAGCCGGGCCGGCAGGAAAAAGTGTTGGAATGCATGACCGAGGAAGTCGCCGCCAGCTTCGAGATGATCAACGCCCTCATCGGGCTGGGCGAACTGCTGGCCGGGGCAGGGGAAATGACCGCATTTCTGAAACTCGCGCTAGAGCGCGTCTGTGAGGTGACCGGGGCCGGGACGGCATTCGTTCGCCTGTACCATCGCGGCTATCTTGTCCTCATCGACCATGCCGGAACGACCCGGCACCCTCTGCCCCGCTCGTTGGATGCAGGGGCCGGCGGAGTGGAGGCGGAAGTTTATCGCACGGGCGAGGAGGTCACCATTCTGGCGGGCTCGGTGCTGGCCCCGGGAGATCCCCTCTCGGACTGCCTGGAGGAGGCGTTTGTCGCTCCCATTTTTTTCAAAAACCGTCGCCTCGGTGTGCTCGTCCTGGGGCGGCCAGAGGCGGGGCCGTTTTTTACCGCGGGCCAGCTCAAAGTGGCGCGGGTGGTCGGGGAGTATCTGGGCATCGTGAGGACGATGAACGAACTCCAGCAGCAGCGCGAATCGGAACAGCGGGCGTTGAACCAGCTGGAAATTGCCGCCGAGATTCAGCTGTCGCTCATGCCCCAGAATTTCCGCATCTCGCGGCATTTCGACATCTTCGGGGCGTGCCGTCCCGCCCAGAAAGCGGGGGGCGACTATTTCGATTTGATCGCCCTGCCGGGAGGGGCCTTGTTTGCCGTGATCGCGGACGTGATGGGCAAGGGTCTCTCCGCCGCGCTTTTTGCCAACATGCTGCGCACCAGCATCCGGGCGCAAATTGAGCATGGAGCCGAACCGGGAGAACTGCTCGCACGCGTCAACCGGATCCTTGCGCCCGATCTGACGCGACTCGACATGTTCATCACCGCAGCCTGTGTCTGGATCTCGGCGGATGGCCGGGAACTCCGCGAAGCCAGTGCCGGTCACCCTCCGGGACTTATCTTTGGCGGGACGGTTCCCCGTGCCCTTGCCGCCGGGGGAATCCCGATCGGGGTTTTGCCCGAGACCACCTACGAGACCCGCTCGTGCGCGCTGGGCGGGGGCGAGGGTGTGCTCCTTTACACTGACGGAATCCCGGAGACCACGGACGGGACCGGGCGATTTTTTGAAGTGGAGGGAATCAGCGCTGTGCTGGAAAAGGCGGGCGGACGTTCCGCGGGCGAAATCGTGGAAACGGTCCTGGGCCAGGCGGAGGATTTTTCCCGGCACGCGGAACCCAGCGACGACCGTACCCTTCTGGTGCTGGTGCGAACATAGTCCAACTGATGAGCAAACAAATCCTACTGGTCGATGATGAGGAACACATGCTGCACCTTTTGCGTTTTGCGCTGAAGGACGTGCCCGCCTATCTGCGGTGCGTCAAATGCGGCACCGAGGCGCTCAGTTTTCTCGAGCGGGAACCGGTGGATCTGGTTTTGCTGGATTATTCGATGCCCGGTCTCGATGGGGTGGAGACCTTGCGGCGCATCCGGGCCTTGGAGCGCGGCGATCTGATCCGCGTGATCATGCTGACCTCGCGCGACCAGACCTCCATCCGGCGGGAAGCCGGAGGGTTGCGGGTCGATGCGTTTCTGACCAAGCCGTTCAGCCCACGGGACCTCGCGCTGCGCGTCAGCGAGGTGTTGGGATAGATCAGGGAGCGGCCCGGCCCGCCGGGACAGGCACACCCGCGGCATGACAAAGCAGGCCGAAGATCTGCTCGATGCGGGTGAGCGAGTCGGCGAGCGGGACATTGGCGCAGATCATTGCCTTCGAGTCGGGTTCGTCGGGATGAAATCCATGCATGCCCTTGATCGCCTTCCGCCCCATGAAACTCGGCGCAATCTGCAGGCCGGGATTCATCAGAAAAATGAGACTGCCATATTGCGCATCGGCAAAATACACCCCGAGGCGCCGCAGTTCCGCTTCCGGGAGCAGGCGGCCGTGCGGGTGCGCAGAGAAAAATTCGCGCAGGCGATTCTCCGCTGCCGTATGGCGCGGCCAGAACCTCGCCATGGTCGAGTCGTAAAAGGCGACATAGTCGGCGCCAAACTTCAATCCCAGCTCCGCAACCTCGCGCTGCACATCGTGTCCCCGCTCGATGTCGTGCATCCCATGATCCGTGAAAACATGGAGTTTCACCTCGTCGTAGTTTTCCGCGGCCACTGCCATCAACTCGCGGATGTTCCGGTCGAACCATGCCATCGCCTCCGCCAGACGCGGCGAGCGCGTGCCCTCCGCATGCATGAGGGCATCGAGGCGTCCGAGGGAAACATAAGCCAGCGGCACCCGGCCCTCCGCCAGCACGGAGCGCAATTCGACCAGTTTGCCTTCGTCGTTCTTCCGGCTGTCATGCACGTGCCACGGCACCCCGGCCTCTTTCATCAGGTCAAAGATGCTTGTTCCGGACGGCAACCCTTCCGGTTCCCAAATGCGTTTCCATTCTGCGTACGAAAACAACGGGAGATACTCAAATGGGACGTTGTAGAGTTGAAAATACCCGCGGATGTCATGGACACGCCCCACCAGTTTGGAGAGGTAATGCCGCACCCGGGCGCGTTCGGTCAGCGTCCGCGGCAGGACCCCCAAGGCGCGGGTCCAGGCAAATGGCGAGGACGCGGGATCATAATAGTAGGAGGACCAGAGCCGGTGTTCCGTGGGGACGAGTCCGGAAATAATCGACGGGTCGCAGGCGGAGGAATACCCGAGGATGGTCTCGAGGGGCTTGCGGTGCGGCGCGATGCCGGCCAGGAATTCCGGGTGCCGCCGCAGCACCTCCCAACCGAGGGCATCGACAAAAACAAAGAGCCCGAGGGTTTTCATCGCTTCTCCCGGGTTTCATCCCGCAGACCGAGGTAGAGGGCGCGGTGAATAGTGAACCGATAGGCCAGATGGAAGGGGATGCCGGTCCAATGCCCATGGCGGGCAGCCAGCAAAAGATCGCGCGCCATCTCCCTGGCGCAAGCCAGCGTCTGACGCAACGGCTCAGGGCGAGAGCCGAAGATTGCCACGAAGGCACGGCCGTGCCGGTAGCGTTTGGTGTGGAGTTCGCGGAGGGTGTAGTTGTGGGAATGCTCGACCCGGGAGTCTGGCACGAGGAGAAACCGCGCTCCCGCCGCACGACACTCCCTGGCCCAGGCGAGATCTTCTGAATACCCTTTGCTTTTAAATGGGCGGTCTTCCCAAAGCCCGCGGCGAAAGGCGCAGGCGACGGCGGAGAAAAAATCCTCGTTGCCCGGCTTGATGTTTTTGGGATCGTAAGCCCGCCGATAGTCGTCGGCCACGAGCAACTCCGCATCCGGGCGGGGCACCTGCACGCTCATGGTGGCGTCCGCAATCCCTGCCTCAATCGGGGCGACCAGGTTTTCCAGCCAGCGGTCATCAAGTGGCACAGCGTCGGCGTTGAGAAGCACGACAATCGGTTCGGTGGTGAGCGCAATCATCCGATTGAGCACCGGGCCGGGCTCATAGTCGGCGGGCAAAATTTCCTCGAGCCGGAAAGGAAGGAATTCACGGATGGCCTGCAAGGTGCCGTCGGTGGAACCCGAGTCCACCGCGAACAGAGTCCAGTCCGTCCGCCGTTGGGAACGCAGTGCGGCCAACGCCCGGGTCGCGTGGGGCATTTCGTTTTTGGCCCGCATGACGATGGCCAGCGCGTTCATAAGGCAAGCCCCGTCACACGGGAGTAGGTCTCCAGATAAAGCCGCGTGAGATAGTCATAGGTGTATTTTTCCAGAACCAGTTCGCGCCCCTTGGCGGCGAGCCGCTTGAGGCCGGCCCGCTCGTGCAAGGCCACCACCATTTTTTCCGCCAGGCTCGCCGGATCGTCGGCGGGAAAGCCGTACCCATTCTGGCCCTCCACAACGAGATTGGGATCCACCGCATCACTCTGAATCACCGGGGTCCCGCTGATCCAGCTCTCGACCACCACGGCTCCGGAATTCATGAAACGAGCCGCAACCACCTGGATGTCCGCATACTGAAGCCAGCCCAACAGTTCTTCCCGCTCCACCAGCCCCGTGAAAATGACTCGGTCTTGGAAACCGGAGGCCGCAACACGATCCAACATCCGTGCGGTCAAGTCGGGTTCAGCCGCTGTGTTTCCCACAAAAACCAGACGGCATCCGGGCAGGCGATCCGCCGCCAGAAGAAAAGCGTCCAAGGCGATATCCTGTCCCTTGATCGCGGATATGCGGTTGAGGCAGAGGAAGACAAACTCCTCCTCTCCCACCCCGTGGCGGTGGCGCGGTGAGGGGGCCGGGCTGGAAAATTCCTCCGGCAGAATTGGGACCGGCGAATACGCCACGTGACGGTTGAAACGGCGAAGAAAGGCTATTTCCCGTTCCGAGATGGCGAAGATCTGATCCATCGCGGCCAGACACTTACGGCTTTTGAAGTTGGGCTGGTGCCCTTCGATGACCTTGGGATCGACCCGCCCCGTCCGCCGGATAATGGCCGCGTAATCCAGATAGTCGAAAAAACAAAACACCACCTTGGTGCCGGAAAGTTTCGCCGCGAGCACCGCCAGCATGTTGTTGCGATTGAGCGCGGGGAAGCAGTGGATCAGATCGAAGCGCCCGAACAGAATCCGGAAAAACACCGACGGACAAAACGTCTCCGCGCGGCCGTTGGGGAATTGCCCTGCCCGGTTCAGCCAATCAGGAAGACGGACAATCCGAAATCCGTCGCGCTCCTCCCGGACCGGTCCTTCGACCCGCCTCGGGCAAAAAACCGTGAGATCGACATGACGAGCCAGGTGGCGGGCCTGGTGGTCGATGTTGATTTCCGCCCCACCGACTTGGGGAAGGAACCGGTTGGTGATCAAGGCGACTTTGGGACGTCGGGAGGCCATCACCCCAGGACCTCCCGTAAGCGGGTTTTGGCCGTCTCCAGCCGCGCTAGCAAATCCTGCCGGACGGTCTGCGATCGGGCCCGAAACTCGGCGCGATGATCCAGCCAATGATCGGTGTCGCGGCGCAACTGCGCAAAATCGCAGGACTCGACACTGCCGGCCGCGCGGATGCCAAAGGGGGCGAGAAAATTATCCACCTTGGAACCCCGGCTGATCCCCAGAATCGGCACATGGCAAATCGAAGCCAGAATCAGCAGGTGCAAACGGCTGGCGACGATGACGTCCATTTTTTCCGCGAGAGCCAGAACGTCCTCGGGATCCAGACGTCCGTCTGCCAGCGCCGTCGCTTCGGGTTGTTTCATACGTCGGCCCAGGTCGGTCATCAAACGGGCGTCCGTCTGCGGATTCATGGGCAGAAAAAGAACCCGGCATCCGGCGGCGGTGAGACCATCGAGGTAGCCGAGCAGGCCCGATTCGTTTTGAATCTCGCGCTGCGCGGAAATACAGATTCCCACCTTGGGAGCGGACGACGCGAGCAGGCTGCGCACGGCCTCCGTCACAGGAACGCGACTGAGATCAAACGGCTCAAGAACCAGCGCGGAGTCCGCCCCTACGATAACCTCCCGGCGGACGCCACAGCGCAGCACCTCCTCCCGACTCTGGGGGTCTCTCGTCACGACCAAGTCGCATGCCTCCACAGTCTCGCGGATCGCGGCCCGGGCGCGATCCCCCAGGCTCTTCTCCGCAGCCTCCAGCGGGTTGACCGCACCGAGGGTCAAGCGCTCCAGCAGACTCAGGATCCGACGGCGACGGCCGTGCACCGCATATTTCGCTGGATTCAATTCCGAATTCATTCCGACATTCCAGATCACGGTCTTTTTGCCGAGGCTCCGGGCCTGCCGGAGCAGGGCACAGGGGATCTCGGGATAGTCGGAAAGACCGGTCGCGCCGGACCAAAAGATCACGTCATGTTCCGCGAGTGACCGCTGCATTTCCGCCGGGTCGTAAGGAACGACGTCGAATCCATACAACGGACACACCCGCACCTGCAGCCGGGTCGCCGTGGCGGGATCGTCGGTGCTGACTGTGATCTCCGCGCGGGGGACGATGTCGCGTAAGATGCGAACGACGCCAGCAAGAATGGCTTCGTCTCCGACGTTGTTGCGACCGAGGGGAATGCCAGCGAGGAGGATTTTCATGAGGATTTAGCAGACACGAGATCAAGGAGCCGGTTGAGTTTGCGAAAGTCCAGCGACCGGAGTTCCGCCACATCCTCTGCCTGCAGGAGACGGGCAAACCGCAGCGCGGCGAGAACCAAAAGGAAATACACCGCCGCGGCCCCGAAGAGACCAGCCAGACTGCCACGCGGAAAAACGTACCAAACTACCGCGGCCAGGATCGGGCAGACCAAAAGAAAACGGACGCAAAATCCCAGGGGGAAATGAAATCCCCCCAGCACCGACCGGATCAGGCGCAGCCGAATGGGGAAGGTCAGCACAAAGGTAAGCACCACCGCCGCAATGGCTCCGGGAATCTCGAAGCGGGGGATCAAAATCCAGTCCAGGAGGAGGTTGACCCCCACCCGCAGATAAAGCATGGGCAAAAACTCGCGCACCTTTTCCTTCACCCCGATGGCCATGGAAAGCGGAATGGCAATGAGCGGGAGCAAATGCACCGCACAAAAGACCGAAGCCACCCAGCCTGCCGCCGCCATTTCCTGACCATAAAACAACACGACAGCGTCCGGCGAAAAGAAAACTCCGAAAGCCGCCAGCGGCACGGAAAGGAGAATCAATGTCTTGTAGAGGCAGTTCACCAACTGGGGCAGGCAATGCGGATCCCGCACGTACGCTTCCGAGAGCCCACTGGCGAAGACAGTCTGCAGGGCCATGGGGACAAAGGTGATGACCAGCATGGTGGAAGAAACCCCCAGGTCGTAGATGGCCACCACGGTCGGGGTGAAAAAGAAACCGAGGAAGAACGTCTCGGTGTATTTCATCATGAACGCCCGGCCAATTCCTCCGCCCAACGCGCCCAGAGCGAGGTTCATCACCCGCGTGCGCCCGATCCCCATCGGCGGAGATTTCCACGGAAGGCTGCGCAAAAATGTCGCTAGGCTAAACAGGGCCACGACTGCAACCAGCACGATGGAGACAATCTCGACGGCCAATATCTCCCACGCCTGGCTCTGCCCGCGCCAGGCCAGCCAGCCAAGCAGGGCCAGCCAGAGAGCCGACTGGCAGAGCGAAAAGATCACCACCTTTTTGGCCTGAAACAAACTGGTCAGGACGTCGTTGTAATAGTTTTTCAGCACGGCGGTGCCGGCCAGCACGACGGACAGCAGAATCAGCCACCTCGAGTCGAGCCGGAACCACGCGTTCAGCCACGGAGTCAGCGGCGTAAGCACGAGCAGGGCCACCCCCACCGCTCCAATCTGACACGCGAGGGTTTTGCCCAGCAGGCGCCGCAGACCGGCTTTGTTCCGGTGGACCACCAGTTCGGGAACGAAGCGGAGAATTGAGGTATTGAGGCCGAGGGAACAGAAGATCACCAGCACCTCGACAAAGTTTTTGCAAAGGGCGAAGACGCCGTACTCTTCGCGGCCGAGCAGGCGGACGGTCAGGATCGAAATGCCGGCGTAGACGAAAAAAAGCCCGCCTTTAGCCCCGAGCATCCACGAAGCCGCCCCCACCGATTCGCGGGAGAAAAACGTCGGTCCGGATGGTGGCTCAGACGGCTTCACGGCTTCGCTGGTCTTTCCAAGTCATGGCGAGGCCGGAGATGACCCCGAAACAGATCACCGACATCAGATAAATGGGAGTTTGGCGGTAGGAAAGTTGGACATTGGCCTGCACATGCAGGACCAGCGCGCAGGCGAGCGCGGCCACCGCTGCCGCCTGCACCGGCCCGCGCATTCGCCAAAGGGCGAGCGGTACGGCCAGAGAAAAAAACCGAAGCCACATCAGGGCAAAAAGGGCCAGACCAATGTACCCGGTTTCGCCCATCTGGAGAAACCAAACGTTGTGCGCAGGCGTGCCCGCGGGGTTGTCCGGCTCAACCCGCGCCGCGTACTCATCCCAGGAAAAGGCGGAAAAATTGCCCAACCCCACGCCAAAAAACCGATCCGCCGCCATCAGTTTGGCCTGATTATTGTAATACATACGGTACTCGATATCGCTGGAGGCGTCTTGTTCGCCGACGAAGCGATCAAGCAGGCTGTCCATGGCCTGTCCCAGAGCGAAGACCGCTCCGATCAGCCCGACAAGGATGAGGGCGATGTTTTTCGTGGTGAAATTCTGCCAGATCAACATCGCCAGGCAAAGCAAGAATCCCAAAGCCAGCGCGGCCAGTCCGCCTCGCGAAATCGTCATCAAGACCGTCACCCCACTCAAGCCCACCGCCAGCAGATAGAGCCCTGTTCGCAGCCGACCCCGGGAGGTCAGCAGTCCGGCAAAGTTAAAAGTTCCGACCATGGCCATGTAGGTGGCGAGGGAATTCGGATGCTGGAGGGTCGCTTTGATGCGGTGAAAGTGCAGAACGTAGCGGTCGTAGAGCGCCAGAAATCCGATGTAAATGGTCGCCGCCGCGATGGCGAAAAGAAGAGTCTCGAGGTTCTCCGGCCGACGGACATACCACGCGAGGACAAAAAAGAGCAGGAATCCGCGGAGGACTTTGCTGAGCTCGAAAAGCGGATAGAGGCCAGTTTCGAACTTGTCGTAGGGGATAAAAAAGGGGTGTTCCTGCGCTGGCGTGGGCACGGAAATAAACGACGGCGCCTGCAGCCAGGAAAAAAATCCCACGGCAAAGACCGCCAGAATGCACCACCCCATGGGCGGCACGCGGTTGATTCCGTAGGTTTCTTTTTGGACCAGCATGATGCCCAGCAGCACCAGAGCACCCAGATCAGCCAGGCTGATCTCAAAACCTTTTGTCATGGTGAAATAGAATTCCCGCGAGACAAAATTGATGGCCGTGGTGTCCGGCATCACGGTGCTGAAGACGACAAAAAAGACCATCGCTTGGCTAAACCAGGGGAACTTGCACCCGAGGAAAATTCCCAGCGGAACTCCGAAGACCAGCGCGAAAAAGAAGATGAGGTATTTGAGCTCCAAGGAGGACAATCATCATGCCGCGTGGACCGGGCCATTTCAAACTAATACGGGACGTCCCCACCCTGTTGTGGTACTTCAAACGGCATGGCCGCCTTGCGGACAGTCTGTTTCGTCCTCACGCTCCTTTTCGCCGTCGGCCCCGCCCGGTCGGCAGATCCCCTTTTCCCCAATGAGGTTTCCCTGCCGGCCGCGGGGAGCCGGGACTTGAGACTCCTCACACCGCAATGGCTGGAGATCCGTGGGGTTTCCAGCCGGCCGGATCTATCTCACCCCATGACGCCGTGGGGCGAACTCGAGGACCCCGACTTGCGCGTGCGGGAACCGAAGGCGGAATCTTTTGCTGTCAGCGTCAACGGCCACCCCGCCCAAATTGCCGGCACCGGCTTCCGCCGCCATCCGATCTTTGCCGACTACCACCACTTCGACCTGCGCGAGATGAATCAGATTTTTCTGCAACTGGCCGACCCCGTTCCCGAGGGCGGAGAGGTGAAGGTCACGGACGCCACCGGGAAGCTCTGGGCGACGCCTCTGTCCACCCGCCTCGATCCCGACCGGGAGAGTCCGATGATCCATTTCAACCGCCTTGGTTACGCTCCGGGGTTCCCGAAGCGGGCCTATGTTTCGCAGGACCTCGGCAGTGCGGGAGAGCTGACTTTGCCCGAAGGTTTGACGGCGCGGTTGGTGGATTCCGGGGGCAAAACCGTTTTCACCGGCACGCTGGCGCGGCGTCCGGATGCCGGGTGGAAATGGCATCAAGACGTCTCTCTGTTTGACTTTTCGCCCGTCGATATTCCGGGGATTTATCGCGTGAAGATCGACGGATTGGGTGTCTCGGCCTCGATTGACATTCACGAAGGGGCCCTGGCCGCGCCGGCCCGGTTGCATGCCCTCGGGCTCTACCACCGGCGAAGCGGGGCGGCCATCGGCCCCCCATACACGCGCTTTGCCCATGCAGCGTCACACACCGCTCCGGCCGAAATTCCCGACGGCCCGGCCTTCCGCAAGACCAACAAACACGTGGGCGACATGGCGCGGAAAAATACGGACCCCGCCGTACAGACCGCACCCCGGATGGACGAGGTGAACGCCAGCCTTTATCCGTTTGTCCGCCGTGGCACCATGGATGTGAGCGGGGGGCATTTTGACGCCGGGGACTACAGCAAATACACCCTCAACTCCGCGGCATTGATCCACGTCCTGACCTTTGTGGTGGACCATTGCCCCGGAGTGGCGGAGATCGATAATCTCGGGCTGCCGGAAAGTGGCGACGGCGTGCCGGACGCGCTCCAAATTGCCCTGTGGGAGGCGGACTTCCTGCACAAGATGCAGGATGCCGACGGCGGCTTTTTCTTTTTGGTTTACCCTCGCGACCGCGCCTACGAACTCGACGTCCTCCCCGAGCACGGCGACCCGCAGGTGGTTTTTCCAAAAACAACGGCTTCGACCGCCGCCGCCGTCGGCGCCCTGGCGCAGCTCGCGGCCTCGCCGGTTCTTCGCCAACACGATCCGGCACGCGCAGCGGCGTATCTGAAGGCGGCCCTGGCCGGACACGCCTTTCTGACCAAAGCCATCGCTAAGCACGGTCTGGCGGGCAGTTTTCAAACGATCAGTCATTATGGGGCGTTCGGCGGTCACACCGATGAACTTTGTTACGCGGCGGCCGGGCTTTTCGCAGCCACCGGCGACGCAGCTTATGAGAAAGAATTAAAAACCTGGTGGCCCGATCCGACCGGTCCCCAGGCGGTCCGCTGGGGATGGTGGCCGCTTTACGAAGCCTACGGCTGGGCGGCGCGCACCTATGCCTTTGCGGAGAAAAATGGGGGACTGCCGGCAGGCACGGCCGATCCCGTTTATCTGGCCGCGATGCAACTGGCGATCTGCCAGGCGGGTGATGCCGTTCTGAAACTGAGCAAGGACAATGCGTTCGGCATCCCGCTGTCCCTTTCCAGCAAGCGGCGGGCGCAGGTGGGTTGGTATTGGGCAATGGATCAGAGTTTCGATGTGGTGGGAGCGTGGCTGCTCAGCGAAAATCACGACCGCCGGGCCAAGTTGCTCGATGCGTTGATCGACGCCGCAGGATTCGAAAGTGGGGGCAACCCCTCGGACCGATCTTTTGTCAGCGGCTCGGGCCCGGTGTGGCGACGGCAGATTGTCAACCGGCTTTCCCTCAATGATGACCGCGTCCTGGCCGCTCCGGGACTCGCCGTCGGCAATGTCTTTTCCTCTCCCTACAATCTCCGCCCGTATCAGATCGAAGGGGCGTCCGGCCTGCGGCGCATCTTTTATCCGGGCCTGGATGATTTTGCGTTCTACGACCGGGCCGGCACCGATGCCTACAACCTTCGGGCCGAATGTGTCAGCGCGATCAGCGCGCGAATCTTGGCGGGGTATCTTTTTCTCATGGCTCAGACACCTGCCGCGCAGCAACCGTGGGTTCCCAAGGAACTGAAAATCCAAGGCATCCCGGCCGAAGCACCAACCGGCCAGGAATTCACTGCCGGGCTGCAGTTTCCGGATGGTCTGACCCTCAACGACGCCACCGTCATCTGGGAGCAGCCGGGGCTCCCTCCGTCAACTGGTGCGAACTTCCGCGGAACGTTCCCAAAGACCGACGGCCGTTTGGAAGTCGAGGTCGTCTGGCCCGATGGGCGGCGTTTGTCGGCCGTTCACCCCTTGCGGGTCGGACGGGAAATTACGGAGCCGGGGCCGGCGCGGGAGTGAGACCGACGCCGGTGTTGATCGGCACCTGAACGCTGACACCGACGGATTGTTCCCCCTCGACAATGCGAATTCCTTCGTTGGCCGCCATCGTCGTCACCGCCGTGCCGAGCACCACATCGAGATAACGTTCCAGACGATCCCAGGGGCTTTGCGGAATCCAGACGATGTCGCCCGCTTCGAGGGCGAAGTCCGGTTTTTTTCCTTTAGCGATGGCGTCAAAATTGACAATCGCCACCTTCGGCCGGCTCAACCGACCGCGGACGACGAGCATGCGTTGGAGGAAAGCATTTTTGCGCGGCCCCCCCACTTCCGAGACGGCCGCGACCACCCCCATGCCCTCGCGATAGCCCACCGAGGCGGGCTTCGCCACCCAGCCAAGGACGAGAATTTCCTCGGAGCTTTTCGGAGGGAGATAAATAAAGTCCCCGTTTTTCACAAAGATATTAAACCGGGGATCGCCCCCGCGAATCAGCGCTTGAAAATCGATCGGCAGGGCCCGTCCATCCCGAACCAGAAAACTCCGCGAGAGATCCGCCAGTTCCTCACTGGTGCCGGTCCCGCCGACCACCTCAAGGCCCCCCGCCCGCGCGAGAGCATCCAGCAAGGTTGTGGGCTGGGTGAGCGGATAGAGAGCCGGCTTGGCAACTTTGCCCAGCACATAAAATCTGCTGCTCTGCACCTCGACCAGCGACACCGCCACCTCGGGGCGTTTGTAAAAAGACCTGAGCGACTCGGTGAGCGCCTGAGACAGCTCTGTGGTGCTTTTTCCCTGGGCCCGCACCGCTGGAGACAGGTCGAAAAAGATCGTTCCGTCCGGCAGGACAAAGGTGGTGAGTTCCCCCTGCGGGTCGTCCGCGCGGGCGTTGAGGCGACGGATTTGCAGACGGTCACCGGGACCGAGCCGGTACACCTCGCCTTTGTAGAGGGTGTAGGGCGTAAGGTCGGCCGTGCGGTCGACTTCGATCTGTTTTTCCACAGCCGAGGCCTCCCCGTAAGGATCGAATCGCACCGAGGGGCGAGGGCCGAGCATACATCCGGCGCAAAGCAGCAGAAAAAGGACAGCAATGGAGCGGAGGATCACGGTACGGTCTCAAGTTTTTGCAGCTCCACCTGACCCTGCGGAGTGACAGGCAACACGCCATTGCGAAAGATCACGGGAGCGTTATATCCCGTCCAGGTGGCGACGGAACTCTGGAGAAAAGCGATCACGGCGGCATCGGCAATTTCCTCGGCCCGGAACCATGGCCGGGAACTGACGAAGACAATATCCTTGGGCTGGAGCAGTTCGTCCTTGCCGCCGCCTTTCAGCACGGCGTCCGCATTGACCACGGTCACCACGGGTTTGTTCAGGCTGCCGCGCACGACCAGAACGCGCTCCCGGAATGCGTTGGGCTGGAAGCCGCCCCGTTTGGCAATGGCGCTCATCACCGTGGCGTTTTCCGTGAAACCCTCCCGCCCCGGCTTGATGACCGAGCCCAAGACAAAATAGTCGTTGGCCAGCGCGGAGGCGATGTGGATGTAATCTCCGGGTTCCAACGGCACATTCTGAGTCATGTCGCCCTTAAGCATGAGGCGTTGAAAATCGACCTCGACCTTGCGATTTCCCCGCAGCAGGAAACTCCGCCCCAGATCGGCCAGATCGACATATCGCCGGTCGAACAATCCCGACGTTGTACCCCCGGAACGCGCGATGGCCTCGATCAAGGTCATCGGCGTGTCGAGCGGAAAAATTCCGCTCATCTTGACCATTCCCATCAGGGTGTAGCTTTTGCTGGAGAGGGCGCTGGGAATGACGATGAGCCGGGGATTTTTGTAGAAATCCGAGATGGCCTTTTCCAGCTCCCCGCGGGTTTCTTCGATGGTCAGGCCCGCCACGGAAAAACCCGTGACCCCCAGATACGTTATGGTGCCGTCCGGCGCCACTGTCGTTCCGTCGCGGGTGAGTTCGGGGCGTCCATAAAACCGGATATCGATCACGTCACCCGGCCCCAATCGGTACGCGGTCGCCCAGGCAGGCGCAGGGCCCGAAGGTTCCGCCGCAAGACCGCCAAAGGTGGCGACCAGAAACACCAAGGCGAAGAGTGTTCTCACGGCCGGTCCATCGCCAGGTAGCCATCCAACGCGCGCGGTGCGACGAGCAGCGTCTTTTGGGTGTTCCAAAAATCGCGCCCCTCCACATTCAGGGTGAGTATCATCACCACCCGATCCGCCAGGCGTGCGAGGGAGGAGGCGGGTTCTCGCACCGCACCCGTCCCGGTCAGCCAGATGTCGTTGTAGCGGTCACGCGCCGCATGGAGAGCGGCCGAAACCTGCGGCAGGGCGTCCAGGCCGGTGGCCGCCGGCAGGACCCATAACGCCAGGCGGGGCGCATCCGAACCGGGTGCTGGGTAGGGAGAGTCCACGCGGGGCAGCGCCTGCAGCGTGGTCGGAATGTCCCCGGCGAGGTGAACGATCAAAATCCGCACCCCCGCGCTCTGGGCTTCTTCCATAAGACTGGACCAAAAGAGGTCCGTCTGGCGTCCCGGGCAAACCTGCCAGAAGGTGCGCAGCTGTGCGGTGGCAGCGAGCGGCCCGATCACCGCCGCCCAAAGTTCCTGCGAAAAATGGGGCCGCGTGGTGACCCTCTGGGAAGGAAGGGCAAAAACGCAAGGGGCGCTGAGCAATGCCCCCGCTTCCGCTCTGGTTCGCACCGTGCGGTCGGCGAATTCCAAGCCGGCGGCCGCTAGCAGGCCCAAGCCGCCGAAAAATCCCGCGCCCAAGACCACCAGCATCACCACTTTGTTGAACCGGCCGGAGACCACCACATCCTTGGCGGCCGGGGTTTTGAAAATCCGGTAATATCCCGGTGCGAGGCTCTCGAACACCTCCACCTCCTGGAGCCGCTTGAGCAGCACGTCGCGACTGCCGCGCAGAACTTGGGCGGACTCCATCAAGGGCGCCATCTCAAGGGCAACCGCCGGAAGTTCCTTCAACCGGACCCTCGCCTCATCGAGCATCTTTTTGACCTGTTCGTTTTGACGCGTGAGGCTGTCGCGTTTCGCCTCCAGGTCGATGATCTGCATGTAGAGCGCATTGCCCACAAAGGTGCCGGTAAAATCGCTGGCCCGCAGATCGGTCGCCTGCAGCTCCTCATTCACCTTCCGCCGCAGAGCCTCCACCTTGTCGGACTCTTCGAGGAAGACCGGGTTCTTGTCGGTGTAATATTCGGAAAGCTCCTGCAGCTTGATCTCCGCTTTTTTCAGATCATCAAAGGTCGGGCTGTGCTTGCGAATCTCCTCGCTCAAACTTATCAAACGATGTTCGCACGCCTGGAGGTCCACCCGGCCGATCTCGTAGCGCACATTCATGTCGGCGATGGACGCAAGATATTGGTCCATTTCCTTTTCGGTGTTCACGATGTTCCGCTTCTCGCTGAACTCCGACAGCCGGCGGTTCACCTCCTCCAGTCCGGTATCGTTTCGCCGGACCTGTTCTTCGAGATACTTTTTCATCTCCACGCTTTCCTCGGCCTGAAGCTTGCGCGTGAAGCGGATGGCCTCCTCCGCCCAGGCCGTGGCGAAGTTTGCCGTCTCCTCGCGCGTCCAGGGCGTGGTCACGGTGATGTCGACAAACTCGGTGCGCTTGATCTCCGTGACTTCGATCATTCCCAGGAGAGGACCGGGCGGAACATTGAGGCCCATGCGGCCCGCCACTTCCCGGGCGACCTGCGGCGACCGGATGGAGGCCGAGAGCGTATTCGGTTGGAGTTTGCTCGGGCTGTAAGACTGCTCGGAAACCGCGAAAGCCTGGGGGTTGCGAATGATCAGCCGGACGGTGACCGTTGAAGTGGGATTGAAGAGAAACGAGGCCGCCCCCAACCCGATGAGGGCACCGAGAAGAGCCAGAGGAACCGACAGGAACCAGCGGCGAGCCAGCCCGCGCGGAAGACGCAGCAGATCGAAGCCCCGCCAGATGGTGGGCGGGGTCGGTTCGGCACCCGGGGGCGGAACGGCTGGTTTGCCGGGTTCCTTGCGCGGCGGACCCGGAGGCGGCGGCGCGGAGGGCGCCGGGGATTGGCCCCAATCACTCATGCGGAGTGGTTTGATCTCGCTCATGAGAGGCCGGGCAGGAGGTGCGGCATGGATTGATGACGCCGCAGGTCGTGCACCACAGATTCGACGTCGGTCGGCAAAATGGAGTCCGCGCCGCGCGCCAGCCCGCTGTCGAGGGAGAGTTTCGCCAGACGGTTGATTTCCCGGGGGACACCCCGGCTCGCTTGGAAAAGGAGGGTATGACACTCCGGCGCAAAGAGACGGCCGGTGGGATGCCCCGCCACACGCAAACGGTGTTCGACGTAGGCCCCGACTTCCTCCGCGGCGAGATTGAGCAGATGGAAACGCAGGCTGATGCGCTGATCCAAAGGCGGCAGACTTTCGACCAGCCGCCGGAGTTCCGGCTGGCCAATCAAAATCATCGTGAGCGCGCCGTCGATCTCCCCGTTCAAGTTCGAAAGCCTTTTGAGATCGAGCATCGTCTCACGCGGAAGGTCCTGCGCCTCGTCGAGCACCAGCACCAACTGCCGCTGCTGCACCCGGTGAAGTTCATTCACCAGCGAGGCGACATACCCAAAGAGCTGGCCCTGGCCGATCCCGGGCGGTAATTCCGCCATCGAACCGGTCCGCGCAAATAACTGACGAAGCAGCTCGCGGGTGTCGAAGGCCGAATTCTCGAATTCCACCACACAATGCCGCGACGGGTCGATCTGCGCGGTGAAGACCTTGCGGGTGAGGGATTTTCCACAGCCAATGTCACCGGTTAGCATGCCAAAGTACATTGTCTGCTGATCAACGAGGTACGTCAGCCGCGCGAGGGCCTCGCGATGCTCCAGACTGGCGAAGTAGAACCGCGGGTCCGTCACCACCTCGAACGGGCGTTCCCGCAGACCGAAATGGGACAGATTGTGCATCGTGGGCGTCATTGTCCGCTTTTTCCAGGCCGGGGAGAATCCGAAACTTTCGCCACGGAGCGAATCACCTCCAGCGTGCGGACGGCGGTGGCCCGCCAGTTGAACGCTGCCGCGTGTTCGAGTCCGCGTTGCGAAAGATCCTCCGCCAAGCCGGACTCGATCATCAGACGTTCCATCGCCCCCGCAATCGAAAGGGGATCGAGCGGATCAAACACAAGTGCCGCACCCGCGGTCACCTCACCCAACGCCCCATCACCCGGACAAAGGACGGGCGTCCCACAGGCCATGGCCTCCAAAGGAGGAATGCCAAATCCCTCAAACAAGGACGGAAAGACCAACGCCCGCGCGCCGCCATACCAGCCGGGCAGATCTTCCAATAAAACAAATCCGGTGAGGAAAATCCGGTCGCGAACCGGAGACACGGCGACGGCCTGCCGGATGACGTCGGACCCGTGCCAGTCCGCACCGGCGAGCACCAGTTGGCCGGCTGCCGGACCCTGCCTTTCACACAACCGCTCAAACGCCTGGACCAGCCGAAGGTGATTTTTGGCAGGATGCTCCAGCCGGGCGACATAAATCCACCAAGGGGATTTCAGCCCTGCCGGGACAGGCAGACGCGACAACTGCTGAGCGGCCATGGCCGGCGAAAATCGCTCGTGATCAATACCATTCGGCGTGATCGTCACCGTATCCGCGGGGATCCCGAAATACGTTTCGATATCGGCCGCCGTGGTGCGACTGACCGCCATCACGGCATCGGCACGCCGGGCGAGGGGGACCACCACCTTCCGGCCATAAGCCATGCGCAGGGCGTCGTATTTTCCGGGGAACCGAAACGGCGCGCAGTCGTGCACCGTCACAATTTGCGGACAGGGCGGTCGGTACACGATCCGGCGATAGCTCGGGATGTGCAGCACATCGGCGCCCATCCGCCGCAGGCTGACCTTGAGGGCGGTCTGATGCCAGAGGATGTTCGCCGCCGCGTGTCGCCAACGCTCCGGCACCCCCAGCCATTCGCAGGGGCCGAGCCACGGCTCAAAAAGCGGCCGGTCTTCCTCCAGACCGATCAGAGTGATCTCCACCGGCCACCCGAGTTGCCGGAAGCCGTCGAGAAGACCAAAAATATACGTGGCCACGCCGGATTTTCCGCGCTGGATCACGGAAACTGAGAGGGCCACTTTCAAGGGGTATTCACCCCCAGCAAAACGTCCATCCGCGCCACCTGGATGACATTGCGCACATTGGACTGAAGGTGGAGCAGCGCCAGTGTCGCGCCGGGACGGGATTCGATCAGACGGCGGCAGCGAATGAGAAGTCCCAGGCCTGAGCTGTCCATAAAAGCCGTGGCTCCCAGATCGAGAGACAATTGGCGCAAGTCCGGACGGGCGTCCCACTCCCTCGTCACCGCATCTCCACACGTTCCCGCGTTTGCGCCCACCAGTTTTTGGGGCATGACAAAATAAAGGGATCCCTCCAGCGCATCGACGATGGGGCGGAGGTACCAATGGGCCCGCTCCTGCGCGAGCAGGTCGCGTGCACCCGCAATTCCCGCCGCCACCGGAACCACCCGGTCGAGACGGGTGGCCGCCAGAACGTGACGCACAGGTTCAGACAGGGAACAAAAACAACCGGCCTGGCCCGCTGCCCAACCGCGTCGCAAGGTGCCCAGCAAATGACCGAGGCCGCTGCTGTCGATCGCCGACACGTTCGACAGATCGATGACAAAGGGTTTCGTCAGGGAAGGCGGCTCGAGCTGAGCCAGCGTGGCGGCCACCAACTGGCCCTTCCAAAAGATGGTTTGAAAATCCTCGTCTGCCTGCGAATGCCCACCGGCTCCCGGTTCCGCGATCTCAGGTGGACGGAAAATGGCGGACCGTTCCCTCCACATTTGCGAAGCGAGGAAGGTGAGATTTCCTGCATACCGACCCAGGAGTCGGCGCGGTTCCTGGGCGAGCCGGTAGATCCATTCGAGACCGAGCTGCCCCAACCACCCGGGGGCACGCCGGACTTTTCCCGCCAAAAAATCCACCGTGGCCCCCACGCCGATGGAGACCGGGACACCCGATGTCCGATAATGTGCGTAAATCCATTTCTCCTGTTTGGGACATCCAAAAGCAACGAGCAGCACATCCGGCGCGGCCTCCTGAATCCGCCGCAGGATGTCCCCATGGTCCATCTCGTGGAAACGTTTGAATGGGGGCGAGTAGCCGGAAACACGCAGGCCGGGATATGTTGTTTCGAGGTTGGTGATGGCCGCGGCCAGCGACCCGGGATCGCCTCCCAGGAGAAAAAGCTTCCAGCCTGGGGCCGCTCCGAGTGCCGCCAGACGAGGCACCAGGTCCGAGCCCGCCACCCGCTCACGCAGGGGCTTGCCCGTCAGGCGGGAAGCCCAGACCAATGGCGTGCCATCGCACACCACCAATTCGGCCTCCACAAAAATGCGCTGGAGTTCCACGTCCCGCGCGGCCTGGGTGGCAAAATCAAGATTGGCCGTAACGACAAAGCAGGGCGTCCTTCGCCGGACCATCTCTTCGAGACGCGACAGCGTTTCTTCCATCGTCACATCGTGAAACGGCGTGCCGAGAAGCACGATGGCGCGGGGGTCGGACAGCCGGCTCACAGCGGGAAACATTGGCCCCGGTTTCGTGGAAGGAGAAAGCGTCGAGTGCGGGCGTGCGGAAAAACGTTGTCCGCTCGCGATCGGTCGGTGGGGCAGCTTTGCACGGCTATCCTCAGTCAATCGTGCGAATTGGATTTGGCAAGCCGCTTGTTTCGGCGTTAGCCTGTGGGTTGTGGACGTTTCCGTCTCCTCCGAGCTTTCCCTTCTGGATGAATCCCTGACGGCTGCGTTGTTCGCGCACTCCGACGACCCGCAGGTCACGGCCATGCAGCGGCGGATCTGGACCGGAATCCGCGGGGACCTGCATCCCGAACTGATTCAGGCGGAAGTTCTTCCTCCGGCGGAACTTTGCCCCGCCCTGCATCGCATTCGCGGTTATGTCGCCACGGCAGGACTCCTTCGTCTGGCAGGCCATCTGCGAGCCTGGGAACACCACGCAACACCGGCGGCAATCGCGCCGGACTACACGCGCATCGGTCGGCAGATCGCCGACGACAGCATCATGGCGTTGGAGAATCTTTACCCCCACATCCGGCCCACGGAAGATTAATCCAGGAGGCGGCTTCTCCGCCTGTTCCGGGCGGGTCAGGCCGGTCTTATTTCGAACCGAAAAGGGGGAAGATTTTTTTCTTCTCTTTCACTTCCGGAGCGGGCGTGGCGCTGGCAGAACCCGCTTCGAGGCCAAAAAGCCCCACGGGCAGGGTGTTTTCCGCATTCGGATACCCATAGTGACGCGCCACCACAGAGAAATCGAGGTCGCCCCAGCCGTTCTGCAAACCTGCCATCGCCGATCCCGCGTAGGCCGCGGAGGCCGGCAGGTCCACCCCATGGTCGGCGGCCATGGCGAGGGCAATTTGCACATCCTTAAACATGTGTTTGAGCGCAAAACGGGGATCAAAATCATCGCTGATCATGCCGGGAAGCTTGAGATTTACGAGAGCCGACTGGGCGATGTGATGAGGGAACACCTCTCCGAGTTTGGCCAGCGGAATGCCACTTTTGTCCATCAGGCAGAGCGCCTCGGCGAAAGAACTCACCGAAATGGCCACCACCAGATTCATGGCAATTTTCAACGCCGCCGCCTGGCCAATTTCGCCAATCGGCACAATGGCCTTGGCACTGACTTCCAGGAAAGGACGGACTTTTTCCAACGCCTCCGAGGCGCCACCGATGTAAAACACCAACTGTCCGGCCTCCGCCGCGTCGCGACTGCCGGTGAACGGCGCATCGAGATACCTGGCATGACGGCCCTCAACCACACGGGCGGCCTCAATGGTCTCCCGGGGGGCGACCGTCGAGTGATTCACAACGATATGTTCAGGCCCCAGGGCCGGAGACATCACCGCGAGCACGTCCATCAACGCCGAACCATCCGAAACAAAAATTTCGATGATTTTGGCGGACTCGGCGACCTCGGCGGGTGACGAAAGAAAATTCGGCTCCGGGCGGGGTGAGCGGTTCCACACCCAGACCTGATTGCCGGCCTTGCGAAGATTCGCCGCGACCCGGGTTCCGATGATCCCTAGGCCGATGACACCCACATTGGGCTTGGCAGGACGCGCCATTCGAGGATCAGTTGCCCTGGCTGGGTGGTTCCGAGGCGGGAGCCATCCCGGGTATACCTGGCATCGCCGGCATGGCGGGAGCAGGAGGAGCGGGCGGGAGAGTGTTTTCGATCTTGGCCGATCCCTTGATGGAATCGAGAAGCTCTTTCACGGCCTTGCGCTGCTTGTCGCTCTTCAAATACGCGAGGAGCTTTTCCTTCACCTCTTCGAACGGCACCGTGCGGGCGGGTTTTTTATCCGTGACCTTGATGACATGCCAGCCGAACTGGGTTTTGACCGGCTCGGTGCTCACCGTGCCGACTTTCTGGGTGAATGCCGCATCGGCAAATTCAGGCACCATGCGGTCCTTGGTGAACGACCCCAGATCCCCACCCGATTCTGCAGCACCGGGCTCTTCGGAAAGTTCTTTCGCCAGGGTGGTGAAATCTTCCTTCTTGGCGCGGGCGATGGCTTTCTTCGCGGCTTCAAGTTTTGCCTTGGAGACTTCCTCGGAGTCACCTTCCTTGACCATGAAGAGGATGTGGCTCGCCTGAACCGTGTCGCCCTCTTCAAACTCCGCTTTGTTTTCGTCGTAGAATTTTTTGGCTTCGTCGTCCGTCACAGCCGCTTTGTCGGCGATCTGGCTTTCCAGCCACTGCTGCTGCTGCAGCATCTTTTTCAGACTTTCGTTAAATTTGTCCGGGGTCTGCCCCGCCTCGCCCAGCTGCTTGCTGAACGCTTCCTCGGAGGGGAACTGCGACTTGATTTTCGCAATTTCCTTGTCCACATCGGCTTGGGAAACCGTCACTCCGGCGGCGGCCTTGGTGATGAGACGATCGAGAATGAGTTCGTCTAGGAGTTGACGATATCCTTCCATCTTCTGCTCGGGGCTGAGTTCCCCAACCGGAACACCGGCGGCTTTCACCGCGTTGTTGAAAGCCTCGTCCAGCTGGTCCTTCGAAATGGCCTCTCCATTGACCGTGGCCACGGGATCTTTCAGGGCGGAATCTGTCGAAGGGGCGGGCGCAGCGGCTGTTTCTGGAGCCGTTATTGCGGGTGTCGCCACAGCCGTAGCGGGCGTCGATGCCGGCACGGCCGAAGCAGCGGTGGCGGCCGGCTGGGCCGCGGGCGTGG
>JBGSVZ010000025.1:0-12630 GCA_041752695.1 Terrimicrobiaceae bacterium | reverse complement strand
GGCTCGCCCTCCGGTACGGGCGCAACCGGCGGCAATTCCGGCTCCTGATTGACGGCAATTGCCTTGGCGACGGGAATATCATCGAACCGCGCGGCAGCAGGACGCACGGAATTATAAACGTCGTTAAACCCAAGAAGAGATGGCGCCATCACCGCGACGGGTCGAATGGTGGCGAGATCGACGGCCGAGGCCGCGCGCGGCCATTCCTCTGCCCCGTATTCCTTGGCGTAATTGCGGATGCCGCCACCATGCACGTCGCAGCGCACCTGAGGCATCTGGGCCTCGGTGGCGTATTCGGTGTAGGTGCAGGGTTCTTCCATGGGCTGGCCGTTGTGCACGGTTTGAATCGCGCACTTGGGGGTGGCCAGCAGGCCAGTGACGCGGCAAATCTCGACGGCCTTGAGGGCGTCGGGACGCGGAATGGCCACCGCGGGAAACTCCTCCGAGGCCTCGTTCATGATCTTCGTCCAGATCGGCAGCGCGAGGTCCTTGCCGAAGGCCCCGCGGTAGATGCGAGTGGGCTTGTCAAATCCCACCCAGACGCCGCAGGTCACCGAACTATTGTAGCCGAAAAAATACGTGTCGGTGAAATTGTAAGCGGTGCCGGTTTTCCCCGCCACGGGCATGTTTTTGAGTCCGCAACTGGAGAACGCCGGGGAACCCGTGCCGAGGCGGATGGCTTCCTCCAGACCGGCGTGCACCTGCCAGGCCGCCTCAGGACTGAGCGCGCGGACAGTTTCGGTCTTCTCCGCAAAGACCGTCTCACCGGAGGCATCGGTGATTTTTTCAATGATATACGGTTCCTTCGGGCGAACGCCGCGATTGGGGAAGACGGTGTAGGCCAGCGTCAGCTCCTCCAGAGTGGCTTCGCTGCTGCCCAGAAATGCATTGGTGTATTTGCGGAGCGGCGAAGCAATGCCGGAGTCCTTGGCGACTTTCACCACCTGCTCCAGCCCGGCCTTCATGCCCAGACGGACTGTGGCGGCATTTTTGCCCAGCGCCAGCGCGGCGCGAGTCGGGATGGCGCCGTCGTATTCATTGTCCGCCCGCTCCACGCCCCACTCGCCCAAGATGCCGGCATTGCCGCCGATCATCACGTAGCGGTTGTCCATGCAGGCGTCCTCAATCGTCTCGCCGGGAAAGATTCCTTTTTCGTAAGCGGCGGCAAAAACAAATGGGGCGAACGCTGTCCCGGCCGGACGCCGTGCCTGAGTGGCGCGATTATATTCGCTGTGCTTAAAATCCCGCCCGCCGACCATCGTCAGCACGGCTCCGGTGGAATTTTCGAGCGCCATCACCGCGCCCTGCAGATATTTCGGCTCGGGCATCTTGATCGACATGTTGCCGCGATTCACCTCGTCCTCGATGGGTTTGGAAATCTTCCGGAACGCTTCAAAAGTCACATGGTCGTAGCCCACCCGCTGCTCGACCTTGGCCAGCGATTCTTTCATCGCCGCCTCGGCCGCCTTCTGCATCTTCATGTCCAGGGTGGTCTTGATCTTAAACCCGCCGTTCATCGCCTTGTCGTAGCCCAGCGCGGCGATGGCCTGCTGGCGGATATAGTCGATCGCGTAGGAAACCTTGAACGGGCTGGTGCGTTTCATCACGTGGAGCGACGCGTCCACCTCCTGCTTGTAGGTCTCATTGTTAATGAAACCTTCCTCCTTCATCTTTCGCAGCACGACGTTGCGGGTCTGCGTGGCTCCCTCCTTGTTGTTCCAGGGGGACAGGCCGTTGGGATTTTTCAGCAACCCCGCGAGCATGGCGCTCTGTCCGACTTCCAGGTCTTTGGCACTGCGCCCGAAATACCCCCGCGCCGCCGCTTCCACCCCGTAGAAGCCGCTGCCGAAGTACACGCGGTTGAGATACAGCTCCATGATCTCGTCCTTGGAAAAACTTTTCTCAATCCGTTCGGCCAAGAACATCTCCAGGATCTTGCGTTTGTAGGTGCGTTCCCGGAGTTCGAAAGAATTGCGCGCCACCTGCTGGGTCACCGTGCTCGCCCCCTGGGCGATTTTGCCCTTGCGGTAGTTGGCCAGAGCCGCCCGGACCACGCCAATGTAATCCACTCCCTTGTGTTTGTAGAATTTGTTATCCTCCGCCGCGACCACCGCCTTCACCATCGTCGGCGAGACACTGGCCAAGGGGACAGGATGACGGTTCTGGATGAAAATTTTGCCCAACTCGACTCCCTTACGGTCGTAAATCACGGACGCCGCCTCCATGTGCGCCATCTGACTGAGGTCGAATTCCTCCGCGCGCTTCTCAAACTGGGCGGAGAAATACACATACCCCACCCACCCGATTAACGCCGCAGCCACACAAAGAAGAATGGGCGTATAAAACCACCAGCGCAGAAAAAATGGCCTCCGTGGCCCGCGCTTGTCCGGCTTCTCCCAACTGTAAAGTCGTTTACTGATAGGCGGTGTATTTCCCACGTTTGTCGCTTTGGCGCAAATGAGAAAAACCCTTTTTTGTGATCCCGACGCTCCCGCTTCTGCAACGCACGCAACACGTTTCCGCCGGCATTTTCCGGTTTTCCGACATTCATTTGTCAGAAACCCGCCCGCTGGTAATGTGCCTGCGATGAATCAGATTGCGTTTGAAATCGCCCTCGTGGCGGTTCTCATAGTTATTAACGGCGTATTTGCCATGACCGAGATGGCTCTCGTTTCCGCGCGCAAGACCCGCCTGCGCTCACTCGCCGACAAGGGAGATTCCGCCGCATCGCGTGCGCTGCATCTCTCCGAATCGCCCAACCAGTTTCTTTCCACCGTGCAAATCGGCATCACGCTGATCGGCATCCTGGCCGGGGCATTCGGTGGAGCCAGTCTCGCGGACGACATCGGCGCGTTGCTCGAAAAGCTCCCTCTCGTCGGCTCCTGGGGCGAAGAAATCGCCTTTGGCCTTGTCGTTCTCGCCATCACCTACTTTTCCCTGGTGGTGGGCGAACTCGTCCCGAAGCGCCTTGCCCTCCGTAACCCGGAAAGCATTTCCCGGGTCATGTCCCTCCCCATGCAATGGCTGGCCGGGATCGCCTCCCCCGTCGTCCACATCCTCAGCATCTCGACCGAAGCGGTCCTCCGCCTGCTGGGCACGCGCGAAATGAAGGCCTCCTCCGTGACCGAAGAGGAAGTGGCCGGCATGGTTCAGGAAGGCCTCGAAGCCGGCGTCCTTCACCAGGCGGAAAGCGAAATGGTGCACAGCGTCCTCGCCCTTGACCGTCTTTATATCCAGGACATCATGACCCCGCGGCCCCGTATCGTCTGGCTGTCCCCGGAGGAAAC
Source organism: Terrimicrobiaceae bacterium (assembly GCA_041752695.1). Classification (GTDB taxonomy): domain Bacteria; phylum Verrucomicrobiota; class Verrucomicrobiia; order Chthoniobacterales; family Terrimicrobiaceae; genus CALCJD01. The sequence continues at coordinate 9,343 of JBGSVZ010000025.1, read as the reverse complement.
GCACGACGAAGTCTGGCATAAAATCGTCATCAGCCACCACTCGCATTTCCCGGTCTATGACGGAACCCCCGAGCACATCCTCGGATTTTTGTCGGTCAAATCCATCTATGCCAATCTCGCCGCCGGGGTCCCCACCGACCTCCGTTCGCTCGTCACCCCTGCCCTCATCGTGCCGGAAACGCAGTCGGCCATTCAATTGCTGGCCACCTTCAAACGAGAGAGAAAACACACCGCCCTCGTCACCGACGAATACGGCGTGGTCAGCGGTCTCGTCACGCTGAACGACATTCTCGAAGCCATCGTCGGCGAAATGCCGGACGCCACGCAGCGTGATCGCAAATCGTTTATCGAACGGGAGGACGGCAGTTTCCTCGTCGATGCGCTGGTCGGCATCGAGGAGGTCGAGGAGCGATTCCCCGAGTTCCGCCTCAGCAAGGAAGAGGAGCGCAAATATTCGACCCTCGGCGGTTTTGTCTGCGAACAGCTCGGACACATCCCCACCGAGGGGGAAAAATTCGTGCACCAAAACTACTCCTTCGAAGTCGTCGATATGGACCGGCAACGCGTGGACAAAGTGCTGATGGCGCGGATCCCCTAACCGCGGCCATTCTCCGCACGAGGGCGATCAAACGGCGCTTCCGTCGGCCGCAAAATCTCCCGCCCCGGCGCATTAAAGTTTGCACAGACAAACATTTTCTGTTTTCCCAATCTCCTGCCACCGCACCCATGCCTGCCACCATTCACTCCGCTGGGAATTCTGTCCGGAAAAGATCGGCGGCTCCATGGGCGGCCGCTCTGCTCCTGTTCAGTTTCGGCCTCGCTCGCGCCATCGATCTGGACGACCAGCCGGCCGCGTTCACTCTGCTGCCCGGATGGGAAAGCGACACCGCCACGGGCGACTGGTTTGGCGCCCGAACCGCCTGGGAAACCGCCGGCGTGGAAATCTTCGGCGGCTACACCGTGGAAGTCTGGGGCAACACCACGGGCGGGATCAAAACGGGAGCCGTCTACACCGGATTACTCGATTTCGGCGTGAACCTCGACCTGGAAAAAGCCGTCGGGTGGCAGGGGGCCTCCCTGAGCACGACTTGGTTCTGGCTGAGTGGGAGGGATGCCTCGGAAGATCTCGCGGGCAATTTTCTCACGATTTCCAACATCGCCGGTTTCAACACCCTCCGGCTCGGCGAACTCTGGTTTCAGCAAACGTTCCTCGATGAGAAAATTTCCGTTCGCGTCGGACAATTGCTGGCCGATTCCGAATTCGTCATATCCGACTATGCCGGCACGTTCATCAACGGCACATTCGGTTGGCCATCGTTCCTGTACACGAACCTTCCCTCGGGCGGACCCGGCTATCCGATGGGAACCCTCGGCGTCCGCCTGGCACTCCATCCGGTGGAATGGTTGACGTTCCAGTCGGCGGTTTATCAGGGCAACGTCTATGATCAGAACGTCAACCGCCACGGCTTCCGCTGGCGACTCGACGGTGAAAACGGCCTCCTCTTTCTCAACGAGGCGCAGGCCCGCTGGAACCATCGCGAAGCGGAAACCGGACTGCCCGGCCAGGCCAAAGCCGGCATGTGGATTCAAACCGGAGAACTCGCCGACACCCTCACGGACCGCACGAACTCCGGTAACTACGGCTGGTATTTCATCCTGGATCAAATGCTCTACCGGGAGCCATCCGTCGAATCGGCACCGGCCGGAAGCTTCCAGAAGGGCACAACCCCGACCGACCCCAAAAGCGGGAAGTCCTTCCAGGCACCGGTGCCCATGGAAAAATCCGACCAGGGGCTCGGCTGGTTCGGACGTCTGGGATTCACGCAGGAAGATCGGAATTTCCTCAATTTCTACTTTGATACCGGCCTCACCTACAAAGGCCTCATCCCCACCCGTGACAACGACACCCTCGGCTTCGGTTTTGCCTACGCCCAGATCGGCAACACCGCCCGGAATAGCCTGATCCGCGAGGGGGCGGTGGGGGTCAGCGCCGAAATGGTTCTGGAAGTGACCTACCAGGCCCAAATCACCCCGTGGCTCATCATCCAGCCGGACCTCCAATACATCATCAACCCCGGCGGAACCCAGAATCTCAACAACGCCTTCGTCATCGGCGCCCGCGCCGCCATCACGTTCTAGCGGCGCGCTTCGCGCCGAACGCCGAACGCTCAACACTCAACACTGAACATCGAACGCCGAACATCGAAGTTGGGTCCAGGCTCGCAATTTCCGGCACTTCATCCTGCACGCCCTGGGCTGAGGAAAAATAGGATCGCGCCACGAGCAGCCCGACGCAGAACGTTCCTTTCCCCACTTGAGCGTTCAGCGTTCAATGTTCGGCGTTCAACGTTGCGTGCGAAGCACGCTAGGTTCCAAAATACCGATCTCCGGCGTCCCCGAGTCCGGGTACAATGTAGGCCCGCTCATTCAACCCGGGGTCCATCGCGGCCAGAAAGACGGGCACGTCCGGATGCCGACTCCGAAACAACTCGACGCCCGGCACGCAGCCCAGCAGGGCCACCAACCTCAGCCGCGTCACGCCACACCGTTTCAGCTCCTCGGCCGCGTCTGATGAACTCTGACCCGTGGCCAGCATCGGATCCACTAGGAACACATCCGCCCGCGCCAGATCGGGAGGGGCTTTGAAATAATAGCTCTTTGGCTCAAACGTCTTTTCGTCCCGATACATCCCCACATGACCCACCCGGGCCTGGGGAAGAACGTCCAGCATGGCCTCCGCCATCCCCAAACCAGCCCGCAAGATCGGCACGATGGTGACCTTTTCTTTCAACTTGTGACCCGTGCAACTCTGCAACGGCGTCTCCACCGGAATCTCCTGCAAAAGCAAATCCCGTGTCGCCTCAAACGCCACCAGCGCGGTCAGTTCCCGCAACGTCCGGCGGAATAACTCCCTGGACGTCTCCTTGTTGCGCAACACCGTGACCTTGCTTTTGACCAGCGGATGATCCACCACCGTGCACCCCGGAATCGAAGATAGAGCCATGAGAAGGGTTCTACGAAAAGCCCCCCGGAATCACAAGCTCGATGGAAGCTAGCAACCGCTCGCCCGCTTCTCCGCAGAAATGCTACATCGCGAACACGCGAATTTTTTCCCGATAACTTGATCCCGAAGCGGCCATGCGAGAGGCCTGGATAGTAGGCGAAATACCCCAGGCGACCTGAACGTTTCCTGAAGCACGACCTCTCCGCTCCTGTGCAAAACCCTGACGAAAACCACCTCATAGAACGAACCTATCCCCCTCGTTATCAACACCTTCGCACATTTTTTCCGCATCCGCCTTAACCCATCTTTTTCCCGCATAGGCAACTCATCCTTCGGGCCGGGAACTACCGGAAAAACTCCCCAGAAATCGCCTAAAATCCACGCGTCCAGAGGCTTCGGCCGGAAACGATGACCGCCCGCTCACACGGTTTCCCGCGATCACTCGGCAGGCAGACAATTGGCCATACCCGCGGAAGCGCGCGGACTGATCTCCGCGACTTTCTGGCAGAACACATCATCTCGACGCAGCTAAACTCGCTGTATTGTTCGCACATTCGCATAAATGCTAATTCACCAATGCGGCAGGAAGACACGCAAGGTTCCAGAGTCTGTTAAGCAGCTTCAAGGGGGGGAGCCGTGAGTTCATTGATTGTCCATTTGGATGCACCGCAGTATCGGTGAAGGATCGGAGGAGGGTTCGCTTTCGCAATGAAGCGTTCGAGGAACCCTAACTCGCTTGGCGACATTCCACCAAGCGAGTGCATGCGGCGGCGGGGGCAAAGGCTTCTTTCAGGACGGCTTGGAGGAGGTGGGCGGCGTGGGTGCGGGCGCGCTCGATCTCCGCTTCCAGCGCCCGGCACGTCGCATCAGCGCCTCCACCCGCTCCACGATCGCGGCTTGCTCGGCGAGGGGTGGGAGGGGGATGCGGAACGAACGAATGCGTCCCAAATTATAATTTCCGGCTGAGCCGCCTTTGCTTGATGTGTTCCCCTTGGCGTAACGGATGCCATAAATCGAATTGAACACGATTGCCAGATACTGCGGCACGGTTTGCTCTTTGAATGTCTTCACCATGCCCAAGCTGACGTAGAAAGCGAAATCGAGGTCACGATCAATAACCGCTGTCTCGCCGATGAAAGGCTTACGCCGAAATCGTTTACCGATTCTAGGTCACTTTCCGGGTGAGCGGCGGCGTTTTCGTAACTCCATGATTCTTAGCGATCTTCGTTACCTTCTGTAGGCTCATCGTCTTTTTTAGGTCAAGCGGAGGGCGTGAGGAGAGCCAACGCCGGGAAGTAGGCGCGGAGGTAGCCGCGATCAACTGCCGCGAGGCGTTCCGCCTGCACACTGGCGTGTGCGGCAATGAGAAAATCCGGGAGGAGGTGCTGACGTGGCCCGCCCTCGCGCCGATACCGCAGAAACGTCTGTCCGGCAAGGTAGGCCGCTTCCGGGGAGAAGGCGTCGTAGATCAGACTCAGGGATTCAAACTGGGCCTGCGCTTCCTTGGCATTGGTAAAGCCAACCGAACACTCCGCAAAAACGGCCGGACACAGGAGCAAGCCCCCTTCCTCCGCCGCCCGGCCAAGCAAGGTGCGCCAACTGCCGGAACCGGGCTGTCGGCGGAGAATGCAAAGAAGGACCGAGGAATCTACGGCAGTTCTCATGGCTCCGCCCCCGGAGGAAGCGCCACTTCGCCCCGGAGATCGTCCATCACTTCATCCATGCTCAGGCCCACCCAGGGGTCTTTCCATCCCTGGCCAAATTGCTCCCAAGCCTCGGGCGGAATGGTTTTGGTGGCTTTGAGAAAGGGGGCCGTCTCGTCAAACTCAAGGACGTCACCCGCCTTGAGATGGAGCCGGTTGCGGATTTGGACGGGAATGGTGATCTGGCCCTTGGAAGTAAGGGTTGCTTGCATGAATGTTTTGTAAGCGTGAAAAGTAAGGAAATCAAGGGCGATTCCACGAGGAAGGCAATAGGCGGAAGGGCAGTCCGGCCGGTTTGATCCCGTTCGCTGCGGGAGACCGAGTACTCGCAGGACCTAAAGTATTTTAAGAAAGGTCAGCCGTTACAAATGGCTTGGGAGGGGCCGCTGACCTCAACGGCCCGAGGATCTCCCCTACCCTTCCTTGTCGCCCAAGCCTCCCACCTCGACTAAGGGTCGGCATCGCAGTTGCCTTCGCGACATCCTCCCGAGCGGAACATGCAGGCCGGCCTTGGTCTCGGCGAGACTTGCGGGCAATCTTCGATCGTGTCGAAGCAAGCTTTCAGAGGAGAGCCGACGGCGAGGTTCGAACTCGCGACCTATCGATTACGAATCGATTGCACTACCACTGTGCTACGTCGGCGTGACGGGGAGGAGTAAGAAACCGTGAAACGCGGAATATCTCAATGAGATTTTATCGCGAAGCGGCGCTCCGAATCATTTTCCCGAAGGCGTCGGAGGCGGCTTTGACCAGGGGTTCGGGGCCGGTGAATTTCACAAAGACATCCCCCTGGGTGCTTTCGAGGATGGCTCCCCTCAACGCATACCCCTCCTTGGGCGTGGTGGGTCCGCCCGGCATCCCGCTGGCAAAGGTCCCCGTCGCCTCGACGAAGGTCACATTCGTCGCGCCGACTTTCTCCAATTTTGTTTCCGAAACCGGGTTCTGGAACTGCGAGAACCAGCGATCCACGTTCGCCTTCACCCCACCGCCCTGACCGGAACCAAAGTGAAAAAATGTCACCTCACCCGCGTCCCCTCCCGTGGCAGGAACCGCCAGTTGCGCCTTTCGCATGGGCGAAGACGGCACGATCCAAGTCCAACCTTCCGGCCGGTCAAAGGTAAACGCTCCGACCGAAAATTCGACCGGATCGACCGCGTGGACAACACCGGTAAGCGCGAGAAAAAGGGAGAAAATTTTTAGGAGACGGCACATAGAAGCGGAAAATTTAACTCGCAACGTTCAACGTTCAACCCCGATTTCCCATCTCCCATCTCCCATCTACAGGAGCCCCAACGACGCCAGCCAGGTTCGGGCGATCAGCATGTGGCCCGATGAACCGGGATGCACGCCGTCCGGGGCCCAGGGAATCTCCGGGCGGTCCTCCCGCGCTTGCTGGAAGGCTTTGTGGAGGGGAACAAGGGCGCGTGCGTCAAAGTCCTCGGCAAGTGCCTTCGTGGCCGCGACGTATGGCTGGAGGGCAGCGTTTCCCTCGGCGGGGGCCGGAGGCCAGATCACACTGGGTTCGCAAAGCACGATAACGGCGTCCGGACAGGAGGCCTTCGTGCGCTGCAATATTTCTGCGTAAACCTCGCGAAAGGTTTCGATATCGACGCCCTGCCTGTCCGGCTTGAGGCCGTGCCAGACATCATTAATGCCGATCTTGATGGAAACCAATGACGGCTGATGCGCCAGGACATCTTCGTCCCAACGAGCCTGCAGGTCGGTGACTTTATTGCCCGAAATGCCCCGGTTCACGACCTCGGGGGCGGAACCGGGATGCGAAGCGAGGAGCCAGTCCCGCACCAAACGAACGTAGCCGCCTCCCATGCCCTCCGGGCACTGGAAACGGCCTGCATCCGTGATGCTGTCCCCGATGAAAATCCACCGGGCGTCGCGCGAAAAAGACAGCGCCATAAAGGACGCCGACTCCTAGCGTTTGGAGAACTGGAAGCGCTTGCGGGCGCCGGGCTGACCGGATTTTTTGCGTTCCTTCATGCGAGGATCGCGGGTCAGGAGGCTTTCCGCACGCAGCGAACTGCGGAGCGTTTCGTCGGTTTCGACGAGGGCGCGGCTGATGGCCAGACGCAGGGCACCGGCCTGGCCGGTGATGCCGCCGCCGGATGTTTTGGCATCCACGTCGTATCCGTGAACAGAGTTGGCGATCTCCAGGGGACGCAGAATGGTGTTCTGCATCGAGAGACTGGGAAAGTAGTCGGTGAAATCCTTGCCGTTGATTTTGAAGACTCCGCTGCCTTTGCGCATGCGGATCTGGGCTACGGAGGTTTTGCGGCGGCCGGTGGCGATGATGTCGGACATGAAAATCAGGCGGTTTTAGGATTCTGGGCGACGTGAGGATGCTCGGAACCGCGATAGACCTTGAGCTTGCGGTAAACGGAGCTGCCGAGGCGGTTGTGAGGAATCATTCCCCGAACGGCGCGTTCGATGAGAAGTTCCGGATGACGCTCACGACGAGCGGAAAAGGTTTCGGATTTGTGGCCACCCACGAAACCGGAGAAGCTCATGTAGGTCTTCTGAATGTCTTTCTTGCCACCCACCCGCACCTTGTCGGCGTTGATGACGATGACAAAATCACCGGTGTCGACGTGAGGCGTGAAAATGGCCTTGCCCTTGCCGCGAAGGATGTTGGCGGCCTTGACGGCAACATGACCGAGATGCTGATCGGCGGCGTCAATCACCCACCATTGGCGCTTCACATCGGAAGCTTTTGCAGAGAATGTCTTCATTAGAGTCTTACGGAGAATCGAAAAGCATCTCGTATTTCGTTTGCGGTGTCAAACAGAAAGCCGGGGAAATTCCGCGGATGCCGCACGATGCGGTCCGGGCTTCATTTTCCGGAACTCTGCCGCATGCCCCACTCCCTATTTCCGGGCAGGCCCGAGGTGGTGGCTTGCCGGACCGGCAATTCCCGCATAGGTTCGCCCGCTTTGCCATGCTCACCGTTTCTCAACTTTCCAAATCCTTCGGCGGTCGTGTCCTTTTCGAGGACGCTTCCCTGCAAATCAACTACGGTGACCGCGTTGGCCTGATCGGCCCGAATGGCGCGGGCAAATCCACCCTCTTTTCCCTCATCCTTGGCACGAACGGACCCGACTCCGGCACGGTGGCCCTGCAGCGCGGCACGTCGCTCGGTTTCCTCGCCCAGGAAAGCGCGCCCTCCGGCGACGACACCATCCTCGAGCTCGCCACCGCCATCTCCGAGGACATGAAGGAAGTCCGCCGCGTGCTGCGTGAACACCACGACGACGAGACCGCGGAGCACCATGAAGCCATGGCGCGTTTCGCCGAACTCGACGGCTACTCGCTCGAAGCCAAGGCCAAGCGGATTCTGAGCGGACTGGCCTTTCGCGAAACGGATTTCGAAAAACCCGCCCGCACCATGAGTGGCGGCTGGATCATGCGCGCGCACCTTGCCCGCCTGCTCGTGATGGAGCCCGACCTCCTCATGCTCGACGAACCGACGAACCACCTCGACCTGGAGTCGTTGGGTTGGTTCCAAAATTATTTGAGCAACTATCCCGGCGCGATTCTCACGATTTCGCATGACCGCGCCTTCCTCAACGCCATCTGCGACACGATGGTCGAGATCAGCCGTCAGCGTCTCCACCGCTACGTCGGAACCTACGAAGATTACCTCGCGCAGAAACAGTCCCGCGAAGAGCAATACGCCGCCGCCTACAAAAACCAGCAGCGCGAGATCGCGCACCTGGAAGATTTTATCAATCGCTTCCGCGCCAAGGCCAGCAAAGCGTCGCAGGCCCAGGAGCGCATCAAGCGGCTGGACAAAATGGAACGTCTCGCCCCCCCGGAAAACGCCGAAGCCACGGTGAAATTCCGTTTCCCCCAGCCCGCCCGGGGTGGTCAGCGCGTGATCGAATTGTCCCACGTCCGCCAGGCCTACGGCGACCATGTGGTGTATGAAGACCTCAGCGTCGAGATCGAACGCGGACAGCGCACCGTGCTGGTCGGCCCCAACGGCGCCGGCAAATCCACTTTGCTAAAAATCCTGGCCGACCTCGTCCCCATCGAGGGCGGCGAACGCACCCCAGGCCACAACCTCAGCATCGGCTACTTTGCCCAGCACCGCACCGAGGCGCTTGATACCAAGGCCACCGTGCTCGACGAGGCCCTGCGCAATATTTCCGGCGTGAGCGAACAGGCGGCCCGCACCGTCCTCGGTTCGTTCCTCTTCCGCGGCGACGATGTGTTCAAGCGGGTGAGCGTGCTGAGCGGTGGTGAAAAAAGCCGCCTCGCCCTCGTCAAACTCCTCCTGCGTCCGCCGAATTTAATTTTGCTCGACGAGCCCACCACCCACCTCGACATGCCGAGCATCGACGCCCTCATCGGCGCGCTGCAGCAATACGAAGGCACCCTCCTTTTTGTCAGCCACGACGTGCATTTCATCCGCAGCATCGCGACTACCGTCCTGCACGTCCACGCCGGACGCCTCACGCCCTACTCGGGGAATTACGACTACTACCTCGACAAATCCCAGGCCACCAGCGAGCGCAGCGCGCTCGTCGCCACCCTCCACAACCACCAGCCCGCCGCCGCCCCGCAGGCGGAGGCCCCGGCCGCGCCGAAGATGGGCCTCAAGGAAATCAAGGAAATGCGCCGC
>JBGSVZ010000024.1:0-2960 GCA_041752695.1 Terrimicrobiaceae bacterium | reverse complement strand
GACCGAACCCGAGGCCACGCCGGAAGCCAACCCCGAACCGACCCCTGCCCTCGCCGCGGCCTCACCCACACCTCAACAGCCCACTCCCCCGCCTGTCCAACCGGCCGCCATTGCCAATACCGGCGGCGGAAACTGGCCCACCTACGCCCCCGGACAGATGCCACGGGGACGGCTCGCCAACGTTCCCGAGATGCCCACGCTGGCCGGACGCAATCTGAGCGGCGAGCGTGTTTACCTGCAAGGCAACTTCGTCGTCACCGCAGCTGGTCAAAACCGCGCCGTCTTGCGCCCGCAAAGCGCCGTCACCGAAAACCTCGGCCTGGGCGAACGCACCAGCGGCACGCGCGTGATCGTGGAATTCCCCGCCGGCTCCCGCCCGCCCACGGAGGGAGCCACGTTCTCCCGGGACTCACGGAGGCCTTTCCTCATCACAGAAGTTCGCAAAGGGGCCGACGGCCAGGTGAACGTCTATGTGCAGGAAGTCACCAAACCTGAATGACCTGATCGCCGCCGAGATCGCGGCCCACGGACCCCTTTCCTTCGCGCGGTTCATGGAACGCGCGCTCTACCATCCGGAACTCGGCTACTACGCCTCCCCACGCGCCAGAATCGGCCGCGGAGGCGACTACTACACCAGCGTCAGCGTCGGCCCCGTCTTCGGTCGCGTCCTCGCCGACCAGTTTGCCGAGATGTGGCGCCGCCTCGACTGCCCTCCCACCTTTTCCATCGTTGAACAGGGGGCGAACGACGGCACCTTGGCCGCAGATATTCTCGATGGCCTTGCGCCGAAAATCCCCGCCACCTACACCATCATCGAACCCCTCTCCGCCCTCCGGGAGCGACAGGAAACCACCCTCGGCCGTCACCGCGGAAAAGTGCGCTGGCACGACACCCTTGACGCCCTTCCTCCCTTCGATGGCGTCCATTTTTCCAACGAACTTGTCGACGCACTGCCCTTCCACCTCCTGCGTTCGACGGGAGACGGCTGGCAGGAACTTCACGTCGGCATCGATAACGGCGCTTTTGTTTTTCAGCCCCTGACACCCACGATCGACATCTCCCTGTTGTCCCCCAGGGAAGCGGGCTACACCACGGAACTCCGCCCCGCAGCCGATTCCTGGTTGCAGGACGTCGCCGGGAAACTGCGCAAAGGCTACATCCTGCTCGCCGACTACGGCTATCCCCGCGCCGAACTTTACGCCCCATCCCGCACGGGAGGTACATTCGCCTGCTACCGCGCACACCGCAGGGAAACCAACCCCCTGGCGGATCCTGGAGAAAAAGATATCACCGCCCACGTGGATTTCACCGCCTTGGCGGAAACCGCCAAACGGTATGGTCTCCAGATCGAAGGGTTTACCGACCAACACCATTTCCTGGTGGGGGCCTCACAGCCCCTCCTCCATTCCCTCGCCGGCCCCCCGGACGCGGCAAAACAAAAATCCCTCCGCGCGCTCCAAACCCTCCTTCATCCCGAAACCATGGGCACCCAATTCCACTACCTCGCCCTCTCACGCGGCATCGTAACCCCCGCCCCGCTCTCCGGCTTCCAATTCGCACAGAGCAGAAGCCACGTCCTCTTCGAGCAATAAATTTCCAAACTATCCCCTTGCATTCCCAAGCGCGAACGATACCGTCTTCAACCTAATCGCGGGGTGGAGCAGCCTGGTAGCTCGTCAGGCTCATAACCTGAAGGTCGTAGGTTCAAATCCTACCCCCGCAACCACTTTCAACTCTCGGAAGTGCCTCGTTATCAGCGATTTGCTCCACGCTGAATTTCTGCACCAAAACACTCCAAGAGGGGTGTGTGCCCAGAATTTCCAGAGATGTGTGCCCTAACCGGAGACACATCAACTTTTCACGTCGAATTTGTAGACGCTGTTGAGTGGAGAAAAGATGGCATCGAAATTCATGCGGCGCAGGACTTGGTGGATCAAGTTCACCCACCCCGCTACGGGACAACTTCAGCGGGAAAGTCTGGAAACTCACGACCCCGCCCGGGCAGAACTCCTGCGCGCGCGCCTCGAATTGGAAATCGCCCTCCTCGATCCCCGCTTTCAAGCGGTCGAGATCCCGGAAGGACTACGCAAGTTGATCCCCACGCAATTTTCGACGGGGCCTGCCGTCCAGGAGATCAATTCCCCGGTGCCGCTGGTGCCAGCGCCGGTAAAACCTGGAGTTCGCGTGCCTTTCGATGAGGCGATGACCGCCTACCTCAGCTTCATCGCCACGGAGAACGCTCCCAGGCACGTGGAGAACAAAGTTTCCATGCTCCGTCGGTTCATCGGGACCGACCGGGCAGACAATCTTCCACGGCCAATGGCTTCCGACAAACCGAAGCGGCGATTCAAAAGAGCCTACCCGACGTTCTTCACCGGCACCTATGTCGATGAAATCACCCCCACCCTGCTCCAGCAGTTCATGGACGGGCTCGAGGTTGGGATGAAAACAAAACGACACTACCGCGAATTTTTTCATCACTTCTTTGAGCACAGCATCAAGTTCGGACACTACAGGCCCGAGAACTTTCATTGCCCCAATCCCATGGCGGCGCTGCCGAGTTTCCTGAGCAAAAACCGGAGAATCGTGTTCCTGAGCCCTGACGACGTGGAGAAGCAACTCGCCGCGCTGACTCCTCACCCGGCTTTTCACGTGGCGGCTGCGCTGATGATCTACGCCGGGTTGCGACGGGGGGAAACCCTCTGGCTGACTCGCGACGCATTCAGTGCGGATTTGTCCTTTTTGTCGGTGGTGAACCGCCTCGACGAAGAAAACGACACGGAGAGTTCGCTCAAAACCGGAGAGCGAACGGTGACGATTCTGAGGTGGACCCCATTTTCCGACCAAAAGAGCGGTAAAATAGGTTATGCGAGGTTCGCTTGGAAAGGTGTTGTTATTGGTTGTGGTGATCTGTGGATTCTCATTGCGTCCAAAGCGAAAACTCCGGGGGTTAGGGGGCG
>JBGSVZ010000023.1:0-45931 GCA_041752695.1 Terrimicrobiaceae bacterium | reverse complement strand
CCGGTTTCTCCAGCCGCAAGGCGCGCGCCTGGGCAGCCAGGGCGGGCCAGGAACCCGCCGCGGGGAGGATTTCTACGTTCCGGGTGGCGTGGCGGAGAAAATCCGCGACCGGCGCATGGCAGACCACGGTCGTGCGATGGTGGCGACTTGCCGCCCGCAAAAACGGCAGCGCCATCACGGCGTCGCCGAGATGGTGCAACTCGAAAAGGACCAGCCGGGTCATCCGCGCCGCCTCCGGCCGACTGAGGCGAAAATCAGGCGCTTCAGTCGGTAATAATGCTGACCCGCCACGCTCATCCAGAGGGCTTCCAGGCGGGGTCTCCAGACCATGCCATAGCGGGCTTGCATGCGGGCGGCTTCCCTCCAGGCCTCGCCGAGGGAGCGGGAGGTTTTGGCGTCGGCGTGCAAACGGCAGGTCGCAAGAGGTTTCTCCAGATACATCCAGCGGGTCTGGGGGCCGATACGCAGCCAGTATTCATGATCCATGCAAAAGCGCAGGCTGGCGTCAAACGGCCCGAACCGTTCGTAGACCGATCGCCGCCAGAACACCGCGGGCTGGATGAGGAAATTGCCGGACTGCAGGCGCGCCCAGGAAAACGGCCCGGCGCATTTCCGGCGTTTCCAGCCCGAGTCCGACTCGAGAAAAAAGCCGTCGCCATAGACCACGTCCACCCCGGGATGTTGGCGAAACGCCTCCTCGACGAGTTGGAGGGCGCCGGGTTCGAGGGTATCATCGGCACAGAGGTACCCGAGGATGTCCCCCGTGGCGCGGGCGAGGCCCTTATTGATGGCGTCGGCCTGGCCGCGGTCGGGTTCGCTCACCCAGCGGGTGAATTCTTGCGCCGCGAGAATCTTGACAGTGTCGTCGGTGCTCCCGCCATCCATCACCCAGTGTTCGACCTCCCGCCCCTCCGCCGCGGTCCGGACGGAATCGAGCATCTCCGCGATCCACGGGCCCTGGTTCAGCGAGGGAGTGACGAGGGAAAGCATGGGGAAAAGCGGAAGGTGGAAAGTGGAAGGTGAAAAGGGTTTACAGAAGGGAACGGAGAAAGCTTATCAACCGCCCCGCTGCTGCGACGGTTCCGGGGTCTCCACTTTCCACTTTTCACCCTTCACTTTTCCCACCGGCACCCCGATTTCTTCGAAGAGCTGTTCGTAGCGGTCCACCACGAGGTCCCAGTGGAAGGTGTCTTTCGCGCGCTGGAGCGCGAGGCGGCGCAGTTCCTCACAGCGGGCGGGATTTTCCGCAAGATAGGTGATTTTTTCCGCGAGGGATTTTTCGGGCTCTTCGGTGCGGAAGGGTTCCGCCGCATCGGCCACCACTTCTCGGGTGGCGGCGCAGTCGTGGTAAAGAATCGCCGCGCCCATGCCGAGCTGATCGAGGAGGACGAGACGGGTGGCCTCGATGTCCGCGGGCATCACATAAAACGCCGCATTTTGACTCAGCTCGAGGTAGCTGTCGCCGTAGCGTGGACCGGTAAAAATCACGCGGTCGTCGGCGAGGGTCTGGAGCATCCGGTAGTGGGCCTGTTCATAGTTGGCCCCGCCGCAAATCACGAGCTTGAGCGGGCCCTGATACGTGGCGAAGGCGCGCAGGAGCAGGTCGGCCTGATTCTCCGGCGTGAGGCGGGAAACAAAAAGAATGTAACTGCGGGGCGCGAGGTTCCACTTGGCCAGTTCGCCGCAGTCCACCTTTTCCTCGCGCAAGATCGCGCCGTAGCTGAGATGGAGGGGCGAGAGGCCGTATTCCCGCTCGTAGCGCGAGACAATCTCACTGTTGTCGGCAATCACCTTATGGCCGATTTTCATCGCCCAGCGTTCACTGATGCGGAGCCAGTTGCGGGCCATCGATCCCCATTTCGCCCGGTTAAAATCCGCGCCATCCACGTTGATGATCACCTTGTAACCGAGCAGCCGGAGGAACCCGCCGATGATGGCGTTGCCCACCCCGCAGAGGTAAATGACATCGTAGCGTTTGGTCAGAGCGTGCAGCGCTGAAAGCGCGGTGTGAGAAATGGTGTCGAGGCTCTTGGTGGGGATGGTCGGCAGTAGGACCACGCGCATGCCTTTGAAGACTTTTGTCGGCAGGTCGTAGCGCGGATAGCGATTGTAAACTGTCACCGGATACCCCCGTTCCGCGAGGCGGCTGCCGAGATTTTCCACCACGACTTCGAAACCGGAGTAGCGCGCCGGAACACCCCGTGAGCCCAAAAACGCGACGTGCGGACGCGAGGTCGTCAGGCTGGGATCAGCATACCGGCGGGGCGTTCCCAGCAGTCGATCCCGGACCGTATAATAGAGAAAAAGGGAGTTGAACTTGAGGTAGCGCGCCCACAGCCGTCCGGGTTCCTGGGCGAGGCGGTAAGCCCAGGTGAGACCGAAACGCTGCATCCAGGCTGGGGCAAAGGGACGGTTTCCCGCCAGAAGCTCGAAGGCGTCACCGATGGCAAAAAACACCCCCTTGCAGTGCCGGTGCAGGTTGCGGACGATCCATTTTTCCTGGCGTTCCCCCCCAAGGGCCACCCAGATGAAATCCGCCTCACTCTCCCGGATGGTCCGGGCAAACTGCGCCTCGTCATTTTCCGTCCAGGTGCGGAACGGAGGAGACAACGTGCCCGCGATCTGGATGTCGGGCTGCAGGGTTTTCGCCACGCCGACGAGCCTGTCGAGGCATTCCGGGGTGCCTCCGAAAAAGAAATGCCTCCACGGGGCCGGGGTGTGCTGCAGCGTGTAGCGCATCAGGTAGGGGCCGTACACGCGGTCCTTCAGCCCGGCGCCCTGCGCGTTCAGCCGCCAGATGAGCGGGTAGCCATCCGGCGCGATGAGGTCGAACCGCTCCATCACGGCATGAAACTGGAAATCCGACCGCGCCAGCGCCACCAGATGGGTGTTGCAGGCCGAGACCGCAGTGGGTCGGCGCGCTCCCGCCAATGACGTGATCCGCGCCAACGCGGACTCGTACGTCACGCAGTCCACCGCGGTTCCCAGCACCTTGTGCGAAGGGGGAGCGGGGTCAGAACTCATAGCGGGAGATTCGTTCCCTCAGCTGCTGGCCCGCTGCCGCGCCCGCCGGCTGGCCCCGGACCGCGCCATTCCAGAAGCACGCAGCCGCGTCCCGTAGGGTCCGCAGACGCAGGGCGTGCGAGCGAAAAAAGCGCCGGAAGTTTCCCGGGAGATAACGTTTCATGTGGCGGCTGTGGGGTGAGTGGAATCCCAGATAGGTCAGGTTTTGCAATAAAGAGCAAAACTTCACGTAGTCCGATTTTTGCGCCGAGGCCGGATCACCCGCCGGAGGAGGCAGGTGCGGCACGGTCACTCTGGCCGTGAAAACGGCCTTGGACTGGGCCGCCAGCCGCATGGAGTATTCCAGATCTTCCCCGAGCAGCCAGAAATCCAGGCGGTGAAACCCGAGCCTTTCGATGGCGGATTTTTGTACCAGATAACACGCTCCCGTACACCAGCAGAACGCAATGGGGTCGAGGCCGAGCAGGGCGGGCGCCTCCACCGGCGTTCCGACCTGTCGGATGACATCCCGCAGTGCGGGAGGTTCGGGTTCCGGGAAGGCCCAGAGCTTTCCCTCGGAGTCCGTGAGCAACGGCGCGATAGATTCCGCTCCGGCTTTCGCCATCTCTTCCAACAAGGTGCCGAGGGCGTCCGGTGGGACGACCACGTCGTCGTCCAGATACCAGATGGCGGCAGCGTCGGGAAAATGAACAAAGGCCGCCTTTGCTGCGTTGGCCCAGCCTGCCCCCGGCCCGGGATTGGATGGGTCGTCCAACACGAGGGTTTTCACCCCCGCCTGTGCGGCGAGCGTTTGCGTTTCGCCGCCCGGCGCATGATCGGAAATCACGCACCCCGCGAGGGGAACCCCCGACTCCGAGAGGCAACGCAGCAGTCGCTCCAATTCCGCCGGACGGCGATGGGTGACGACAGCGGCAACGACGGGAAGCACCGGAAGAAGATGATTTACAGAAGCTAACAAAGCGAAGGAAGGGCTTGGCTGTGCAGGCTACTCCTGAAATCGCAGATACCGCGATTCCAGTCGCTCGAAGGCTTTTCGGTCCGCGCCGAGGATATCGGCACCGAGCAAATCGGCCGTGGCCACGATCCAGGCGTCGTTTTCCCCCATCCTTCTGGCGCTGCGGTGTTGATTGCTTGCGCACCGCCGCGCATGTGTCAGCCCCAGGGGCTGAATGGTAAACCGGGTGAGGAATTTCATAGCAGCCACCTCGTCCGTCGCTCCCTCCAGCAGTTCCTCCACCGTCACGACGCTGAGTACCAGTTTTCTGCCCCGGAGTTTAGGCAGATACCGATGAGCTGGACCGGGGGAACCTGTGGCCGTCTCCTGTTCCAAGGCGATGAGGAACGAGGAGTCCACCACTACGGCGGGCTTACCCACGATGTCGGATTCCAAATCCCCGACCTTCGCGGTCGGCCACCCAAGCCGCAAGATCGTCGCCGGTCTCGATCAATCCGGCTTCGTCAATTAGTCGCCGCACGACGTCGGATTTGGTCGCGCCGGATTTCTTCGCGAGGCTTGTGACGCGTCTTACCTGTTCGGGATCCAGTTTCACCGTCATTACCGTTGTCATGAAAATACGATAGTAATACCGAACCGGGGTGTCAAAACCAAAGCGTCTCGCTCCCGGCGGGATGGACATTCGCCGGCCTGTCCCATCTTTTGAAGTGGGTCATGTCGGAGGATGATCCTCCCGAAAAAACTCCCTCGACTCACGATTCCACTCGTCCCTCGACAGCCTGCGTTGCAGCAGCGTGTTAGCAATTCAGCTTTTCCCCTTTTTCCACCCCTCCAGCGTCTCATCGAGGGCTTCATGGATTTCCCGCAGCCCGAGGCCCATACCGGCCAGTTTGGCGTTGCTGAGGATGCAATTGGCGCGTTTGACGCGTCCGGGTGCGGAGAGGAAGTCGTCCTCGTCGTGGAAAAACTCAAACGTCTTGTCGCAGAGCCCGTGGCGGCGAATGGCCTCGGCTACCGCGCTTGTCGTGATCGCGCCGGGGTTGGTCACATTGTAAATACCAGGCGGCAGGCGCTGGAGAAGGGTTTCCAGGGCCGCGTGAACAAATTCCTGGAGCTGCGAGATCGTGTTGGTCACCTCCAGCAGCCGTTCGTAGCGCATGATTTTTGTCAGGTAATTCCGCTCGTGGTCGAACTCATCAAAGGGAATACGCAGACGCCAGATCGTGGCCGTCGGGCAATCGCGCAGCATCGTTTCCGCCATGGCCTTGGTGCGGCTGTACCAACTGGCCCGGGGGTGGCTGAAGGCGAAATTCGGAGGATCCTCCTCGGTGAACGGTGTGCCATCCGCCCGCGCGCCGTCGTAGATGCAGCCGGACGAAACATGCCCCAACGGAATCCCCCGTTCCCCGAGCACTTCGCCCAGAATTCCCGGCACGGTGGTGTTGGTGATCAGGCAATGGAGCTTCTCCCTTTCGGTGCCATCGATGTTGGGCCGGCCGGTGTAGCCGATGGCATTGATGACCAGATCGGGTTTGAGAATCGCGACGACCGAAGAAATGGTATCTTTGGAAAGCGCGTCGAGATCCGCGTGTTTCGGGGCGGCAAATTCCAGCCCGCGACGGGTGAGGTGCGCTGCAAAGGCCTGGCCGACGTAACCGGAACCGCCAAGGAGAAGGATCATGGAATTAAGGAGTAGGAAAACCAGTCCGGCAAGGTCCGGACAACCTTACATAAGGGTAAGTCGATTTTTGGCCGTGAGGCAACAGTGGAAAGTGGATTGTAGAACACCAGCGCGATAGAGCCATCGTAGAATTGGGCAAGTCGAAGGTGTAGCCGGGAGGCAACCGCAGTGGCGGAGCCACGAAGCACACCCGCGCGTTAGAGCCATCGTAGAATTGGGCAGGTCGAAGGTGAAAACCAGCGCGCAAGCGCGTCTCCTTGATGGCAAACTCGAATGTTTGGTGCGGGAGCACAACCCGGGGGCAACCGCAGTGGCGGAGCCACGGAGCACACCAGCGCGATAGAGCCATCGTCTGTTGGGGTAAGTCGAAGGTGTCGCCGGGGGGCAACTGTGGAAAGCGGTTTACGAAAGGTAACGATGTCCGGCTTTCAGAAATGGGTCATGCCGGAGGATGACCCTCCAGAGGATTTTGCCATTTCAAGCCGGGAAAGCGCGAGAAGTCCGCGTCGCTGGTATGGAGGATCAAGCCTCGTTCGATGGCAATGGCGGCGAGGTGGGCGTCGGTTGTCAGGTTCCCGGCGGTGCCGGCTGCCGTCAGGAGTTTTTGCAATTGCCGGAAATGAGATTCGCCCGGCTGGACAAGATGCACATGCGGCAGGGACAGCCACTCTTCCACCCGGTCAAGCGCTCCTTCCGGTGTCAAAGGATTGGGAAAAATTTTCGGGTGGGTCGTGATGCGGATGAACCCCAGGATAACCACCCACGCCAAGGCAATACCGGTATTTTCGGACAAACATTTGTTCCACCATGCGCACGCTTCCTCATGGTGCCGGGCGCGGATATTGTGGGCATACACGAGGAGATTGATGTCCGGCAGGATCATTCCCTCCGCTCCTTTTCCAGAAAGGCCTCGACCTCCAACTCGTCGTTCAACTGATTCATCCGATCGAAGTCAATGCCCGCCTTGAATCCGAAATCATGCGGACGCACTGTAATGACGTTCCGCTTCGGAGTCGGCGTTTCTTCCTGCAGACCTTTTCGCAGCGCGTTGTTCACCATCTCCTTAAAAGGCAGCCCCAATTCCCGGGAGCGCTTTTTCAAAATACCCGCCAGATCGTCATCCAACGTGAGGGTCGTGCGCATGGCAGCATCATTGCATAGAGAAATTTGATGTCAAGGCATCAAGGGAGCGAAGCGATGCCGGATGCCATGAAGTTGAGAGGTTGACGTTCAGCGGTTCTCCACTTTGGTTGCTTTTCCGCCTCCCCCGGCGGCCAACCCTTCGGGCTGCCTGCGGCAGGCTATGTCCGTCACTCCCGCGACTTCCATTCGGTTGCCTCCCGGCGACACGTTTGAGTTGCAGTGCTAGCATCCGGTCTCTCACTCCTTCCGGGCCGATCTCCGGGCAGATCGTGCTATGTCCAGTGTTCCCACACTTCCCATTGACCTACTAAACGACGGGCCCCCAGCTGCGGGACGGGTGTTCAGCTTCCTCCCACACTGTCCCGCGCCAGGCCCAGGGCGGCCTCCATACCGTGCTGGAACACATCCACGCGATAATGATCGAGGAAACGGTGGCGGGCCGAGTTGCCCATCACCTGCCGGAGGATGGGATCACGCAGGAGCTTCGCCAGTTTGTCGGCGGTGGCTTTTGGATCCTGGACGGGCGTGAGGAAACCGGTTTTGCCCTCGGCGACGATTTCCGGGAGCGCACGCCAGTTCGAGGCCACGACGGGCATGCCGGACATCATGGCTTCCACCACCACGAGACCGAAGGACTCCGAGGCGTAGTACGTGGGAAAACAGAAGACATCACATTCGGCGAAAAGTTCCCACTTGGCATCGCCGCTCACCGGACCGGTAAAAGTGACCAAGGTGCCGAGCTCCGCGGCTTTTTCGCGCAATTTTGCCAGTTCTTCCTCAGAAGAGGGGCGGCCCGCGATTTTGCAGGAAAATTTGACCCCCCGTGCCTGCAGCAGCTTGCAGGCCTCGATCAACACGCCCACCCCCTTCTCCTCGCAGACCATGCCCAGAAACAAAATGGTGGGCACGGAGTTATAGCGGGCACGGGGGCCATCCTCCCAGAAAACATCGGGGATCCCGTTGGGAACCAGGGCGGTCTGTTTGGCATGAAGGAACTCGGCATCCCGCAGGCCGTTTTTGCTGATGGAAATGGCCACGTCGGGCTTGTCGTAAGCCAGCCGGAATAGGGTTTTCAGCGGCCCTGAGAGACGGTCGAAGAGCTCGGGCAGGCCCGCCGCGTGGAAATGGAAAACGGTCTTGGGGAACATCCACCGGGTGGCGATCAACAGCACGCAGTCCCGGAGAAACGGGACCATGTTCGGCCCCGCCGGTGGGAAATACAGCACATCGGGTTTCAGGCGCGCCCGCGCTTTGGTAATCTCCACGATCAGGCCAAAAAGGTGCAGGACCTTGTCGAATCCCGCCCGGCCCACCTGCTCGAGGTTCTCCGAGAATGCCATCCGGATATGGTGCAGTTCCAGGGTCTCATACTGTCCCTCCAGCAAATACTGCGTCATGATGGACTGCCCGTGAAACGGCGGGGGCGTCTGGGCGACGACTAAAACCCGGAGGGCTTTTGAAGGGGAATTTGGAATGTGGGATGTGGGATTCAATTTCTTGGAAGATGCGTGGGACAAGGTGCGACGGAAAGGCCTTGCCTCCCGGATGGCCCGGGGGCCTCAACAATTCGCCGCGTCCCGGTCCGACGCACCCTTATGGTTGAACTATGGCAAGTGTGGGGAAGAATTCTCGAAAATTGTCCGCATTTCGGGTCAGCAAGGCCTGATGGCCCTGGGCAAATGCGCTGATGACGGCTCCCCGGGTGGTCGCCTTCTCGTCCGTCTTCAGGGTCATCCGCACGAAAGCATGGCTGACATAATGGAATTTGATGTCAAGGCCTGAAGGGTGCTTGCCATGCGGGGAGATTTCCTCGGGAGGGGCGACCTCTGACCCCGGATGATAGACGGCACCGCGCGGGGATCGGGAGAATGGTCTCGCCGTGGGTGATTTTTTGTTCCACACTCCAACTGGTGCAGGAAGCTGCCGCCCAAAAATGCCCCGTGTTGTATGCCAGTAATCGTCATTCCTTGATGAAACTTTTGCAACGGCTGTTGCGCGTGCCCCCCTGGGCGATTGCGGTCCTGAGTTTTTTTGTTCTCGTTCCGTCGCTGTCCCGCCAGAGCATTGACTTGGAGGAGTCACAGACCTGGGGTTATGCGCGGCTGGCTTCCGCGGCTGAGGTGATCGCGAATCTGCAGGCTGACCGGAAAATTGAGGCGCAGATGCCGCTCGGAATGCTGGCGGCGTGGGGGTGGTCGCGACTTTTCGGGACGACGGAATCGGGCATGAGGTCGATCAATCTGCTCTGGCTGGCGGTGGCATTGTCTGCCCTGGTTGTTGTTGCCCGGGAGACGGGCATCCGCTGGGTGCCGCTCCTTTTCGCCATCCAACCCTTCGTCTGGTATTCCATGGATTTTGCGAGGACGGCTCTCATGGAGATGGCAGGGGGCGCTTTGCTACTGGCGGGCACCATCAAGTTGCTCAATGGATCCAGCGACTGGTTGAAGATTGCCCTTCTGCTGTCCCTGGGCTCTCTCATTTTGTGCGGGGCAAATATCTCTGGCGTGGTGCTTTTGGCGGTGGTGTTAATGTTCCTTCTAGGTTCGGCCGCCTGGAGGAATCTGCTCGTGCCGCGGGGGTCGAAAATTTTTCTCTTTGGCACGGCCGCTGTGCTGGCGATTTTGGGGGTCTATTATTTTTCCACCATCCTGCGCGGGGCTGGGGGCGCGAAGTTGTGGGCGGTGACGCCGTTTAACCTCCTGGTGGTCGCGTATGAGTTTATGGGTTTTACCGGGCTGGGTCCCGGCCGGCAGGATTTCCGGGAGATATTGCGAGGGATGGCTCCCCCATCGGAGCTTCTGGTGCATCTTCCAGGATGGCTGGCCCTCGCGTTGGCCTATGGGCTCGTCACCGTGGCGGCGGTCAAATCCTGGCTCACCCGCGCGGAGTGTGGTCCGCGCGCGCCGTCCTTCCGGCTTTGGCTTTTCTGCGCGGCAGTTCCCGGTCTGAGCGTTTTTTTCATTTATTGCCTGTCTACCGCGTATGGGAGCCCCTTTTGGGGTCGAAATCTCGCCGGTTCGCTCCCGTTCGCCGTGACGGCGCTGGCCGTGCTGCTGCACTGGGCGACGCAGGGCCTCTGGCGACGCGTGGGACGATTCGGAGTCGCCGCCGTGTGTCTGATGCTGGTCGTCTCCGCAGCATCCGTCCGACTCCTTCCCTACCACCGCCACGACAATTATCGCGATGCGGCAAGGGTGGCGACAAGCATGGCTACGGAGGATACGGTGTGGTGGGTTGCCGACTTTGCCGGCGGCGAATATTACGGAATCCCCTTCGTGGAGAGAGGTCCCGGAATCATCTTTGCCATGAATCTCGCTCCGCTCACGGCGGAAGCCCCCGATGCGATTGTGATTTCCCGGCCGGAGAACTTTGACGCACCGGGTGCTGCACGGGAGGCGATCCAATCCGGCGCTTACGAAAAACAGGCCCAATTTCAGGCCTTCGAAGTCTGGCGACGGAAGGAGAAATAGGAAAGCGAAAGGCGAAAAGCGGAAAAGACGCTGAAAAGTGTATTGATGGAGGGCGGCAGGCCCTTGCCGCTCTGCGGGACGAATCAATCTGAATCGCTCCAGCTTTCGAGTTTTCGGACGGCCTCTCACAGCGTGTCTAAAACTGCGGATTTTGGGGGCAAATGGAGGGATGCGGGTTGCTGGCTGCACCCCCCTTCGGGCTTCGCTTCGCTCCGGCTATCTCCACTTCGCTTCGGTTCTCGCAACCCAGGGTTTGCATCTTTCGACACGCTCTAAGCAAGTTTCGCCCCAAGTCGGTCGATGGCTGCAACGACCTGCCCGGCGGAGAGGCTGTTCATCGAGTCCAGGGTGTAGTGGGCGGACCGCGGGGTGTCCGGCTCCAGCCCAATGAGAACCATCTGGGAGTTGCGGTGCAGCCCGCGAAATGAATGGCGCCAGACGGCCGAAGCGGTGAGCTGAGGGTAGTCGGGAGTTTGGTCGGGTACGATGACCGCCTGTGGGATGTCCCGCCATCCCGCGACGTATTTCGACCACGAATCCACCGAGACCAGCAGCGCGCAATTTTCCACCAGCCGAATCGCTTGGGGAAAACTCAGCCGGTCGTGCACGACGATGCCGTCTGCCCGGAGTGACGCCCCTGCCGGATCGAGAACATGCAGGCAGGCGGCGGGGTATCGATTTCGCAAGCCCGCGAGGACTTCCTGCCACGAGGAGACGCCCCAGCGTTTGCATGGCAGGCCATCCAGATGAGTCTGCACCACGATGTGGTTTTTGGTGCGGTCGAGGTCGATGGCATCTTCCGCCCGCCAGACAAACCCGGGGTCATAGAGCCCAGGGTGCCACGGTTCCAGAACGGCGCGGACCGCCCGAGCTGGCGCTTTGTGGATGCGGGGGAGCGGACGGACTCCCTCCCACATCACACCGGGACACCGCGCCAGCAGATCTTCCACCGCTTCCGGCGGCGGCACTTTGGCGTCTTCGCGGAGGCCCGCGGACGCGGCGGGGAGGTGGCTCACCCGGACGCGGGGACAGCTTCTCCAGCCTGGTCGGTGTGGCCCGGACAGCGGGAGCAGGCTGATCTCTCTAAGAACATCGCCCCACCCGCCCCAGGTCTGAACCCTCAACATGGCTTGCGGGCCGCCACCCAGAAGCTGGCATAACCATCCGGGCCGTCCTCCTGTTCGACGATGCCCATCCCGCTCCCTTTGAGGAACGGCACCAGAATGCCCGTCCGCGGCTGCCACTTGTGCGCCGTCCATGACCAAGGGCCTCCCGGTTTCCAGAGCGCCATGGATTCATGGGGAAGGTAGAGAAAAAGGATCCCTCCCGGCTTCAGTTTGGTGATCCACAGAGCGAGGGCGTCTTCCCAGCGGTCCAGATGTTCCAGACAGTGGGAGCTGAAAATATAGTCCATCGATCCGTCGGCGAATCGATCCAGCCGGAAGGCGTTGCAGTCCTCCTCCTCCCGCACCGGAGTGGCGCCCGGTAGCGGCCATTGATCCGCCCCGATATCGAGGCCGACCCCGGTGCAAAATGTCAGCGCCTTCTCCCGGATGTGCGCCATGGCGTTGCCGTGGTTAAGAGCATCCGGGTAAAGCCGACCCTCATAGTGGTGAAAGAGTACGCCGTCCACGGTCACCTTCCGGACGCTCCGGCGGTCCATCAGGTGAGCCAGCCTGAGGAGGGCTTCCCGCGGGTGCCGCACGGCGGCCACGCATTTTTGGAAGATGTTCATGGGGAATTTCTCAAGGCCTCTGCGACTCCCTCCACGGGAGCGGGGGTTGCCATGGCGGGTTCTGGAGATTCATCGCGGGAAAATGTGGAGCGGCCAAACCCTCTTTGCCAGTTCTGCCCCCTGACGGGCGAGGGTTAATCCCGCAATTTTTATTTCCTCCCCTGCCATCTCGACTAAAAGGAACCCGGAATGCTCTTCAACTCCTGGACCTTTCTCGTCTTCCTGGCGGCGACTTTTGGAGCATACCATTTTCTTCCCTGGCCGGCGCGATGGCGCGCAGTCATTCAGGTGACTCTGCTCACCCTGGCGAGTTATGTCTTTTACGCCTGGCACACCCCGTGGCTGGTTTTTGTCCTGGCGGCGTCCACCTGGATCAATGCCTGGGTGACCATCCGACTCGTTGCGAAAGACGCGACCCCGGAGGGGCGGAAGGGGTTGTTGACCTTTGCGGTGGTGGCGAATCTGGCCGTCCTGGCATTTTTCAAATACGCCTCGCTGCTGGTGAAAAGTTTCTTTCCCGAGAGTCTGTGGGCTCAGTGGGGATTCGACTTCTCCCAGATCCCGCTGCCGGTGGGCATTTCCTTTTTCACCTTCCAGGGGATCAGTCTCGTCGTGGATGTTTATCGCGCCGGGCCCCGCGGAATTCCCGGAGTCGAGACGCCGCACACCGCCGGGGAGGCGGGGTGGCTGGCGATGAGGATGGCTTTCTTTAAGGCCTTTTTCCCGCAGTTGGTGGCAGGGCCCATCGTGAAGGCGCATGAATTCATGCACCAGATCGGGGGGAAGTTTTTGGCCAACGTCGACTGGGAGAATGCCGTCAAAAATCTGATCATGGGGTATTTTTTCAAGATGGTCGTGGCGGACAACCTCAAGGAGGCGACGGCGTCCCTTTCCTATCCAGCCTTTGTCGGAATGCCCGGGATCAACCTGCTCTTTCTCCTCTACGGATATTCGTTCCAGATCTTTGCCGACTTCGCCGGCTACTCGCTTATTGCCATCGGACTGGCCCGGCTTTTTGGCTATCAATTGCCGGTCAATTTCAACTTTCCCTACATCTCGGGATCGATCACGGAGTTTTGGCGCCGGTGGCATATCTCGCTTTCCACCTGGCTGAAAGAATATCTCTACATCCCGCTGGGGGGGAATCGCAAGGGGGCCGTCCGCACGTACACCAACCTCATTATTGTCATGTTGCTGGGAGGCCTTTGGCATGGAGCGGCCTGGAGCTACATGGTCTGGGGCGGAGCCCATGGGGTCTTTCTGGCTTTCGAGCGCCTCTGGGCCTCGCGCTTCGGCGGGGCTGGCGCGACGGACCGTCGGGGCTGGGGCGCCGTTGTCGTGCGGGGCGCACAAATCCTCCTCACCTTTCACGTGGTCAGCCTGCTCTGGCTGCTTTTCCAGTTGCCGAAGTTTGACCAGGCCCTGCTCTACTGCCGGGAACTGCTGGCCTGGAAGTCCGGGTTTTTGCCGCAGCCCCTTTACGTCGTCGTGATCTTCGGGTCGCCTGTTGTTTTGTATCACCTCTGGGCCTTGCTGAGAACCCGTCTGGAGGGATCGGAAGTCTCACCGGCGCAGAGTCCGCGGTGGGCGTTTCTCACCGACTTTGCGTATGCGGTCATGCTGGTTCTGATCCTGACAAACTCCGGCAGCCCGGGAGAATTTATCTACTTTCAATTCTGATGAACCGTCGATTTCCCGTCCGGATTCTCCTCCTGGCCGCCGTCCTGCTGGTGGCCTGGATGGCGGTCACCGCCCTCACGGGTTCCAGAGCCGACCTCGCGGAATCCAATCTCCAGGCCAACCTCATCCGCATCACGCGTTACCTCAATGGCCCCCCGCCCGACGCGGTCCTGGTGGGCTCGTCGATCGCAGGGCGTTTGCTCCCCGACTATTTCCGGCCAGCAGGCCTTAATGTCGCCAATCTCGGCCTCGACGGCAGCCGTCCGCTCTTTGCCTTTGAGATTCTTGACCGCAAAGGGGAGCCGCCCCGCAGAATTCTGGTGGATACGTCCACCCTCTTCCAGCCGCTCACAGCCAATGACGACACCCTCCGCAATGCGATGAACTCGCCCACCGTCGGGCTAAGCTCCGTTGTCCCCGCCCTGCGACCCGAGATGCGTCCGTCCTCCGTGATCTATGAGAAATTCAAAGCCCTCCGCGAAAGCACGGGCGGCGGGATCAGCCGGGAACCCATGGTGCCCCGCCCAGACACCTCACCCGCCCCACTCCCGGAGACCTACGGAGCCATCAAAGCCCACCTCCAGAAATACCAGCAGGCGGGAGCGGAGATCATTTTCCTAGAGATCCCTCAGGGCGCCGGTTGGGCGGATTTCGCCCAAGGCCCGGCCCGGCAGCTGGCGGCGGAACTCAACGCCCCCTTCTGGCAACCCGGGCCGGAAATTTACCAGACCTCCGGAAACACCCTGCGTTTCTCCGACGGCCTCCACCTCAATGGCCCCAGTGCCCGCCTCATCTCCGAGTGGGTGGCGGGAAAGGTGAGGGGAAAGAACTGAAAAGCTAAAACGCTGAACACCCGCGCGATAGCGCTATCGTGTGTAGGGAAAGTCGAGCGTGAAGACCAGCGCGCGAGCGCGTCTCCTTGAGGGCAAATTCGACTGTCTGGTGCGGGAGCACAACCCGGAAGGCAACCGAAAGGAAGTCGCGGGAGCAACGGACATAGCCTGCCGCAGGCAGCCCAAAGGATTCGCAGCCCGAAGGGCGCTACACGCCGGGAGGCGTGAGCGGCAACGAGGAAAGTTGAAAACCAGTCCGGTGAAGTCCGGACGATCCCGAAAGAGGGAATCAAAATGTTTGGCCGGGAGGCAAAAGCCGAAACGCTGAAAGGCTGAACACTGGAGGGTGGGAGCGCGGAGAGTAGGGCCGCAGCCGACCGAAGGGAGACCGAGTGCCAAAGGCAGCCCTGCAAGGGTGAGCAGAGCGAATCAAAAAAGCGCAAGAGACGCAAATGGGACGCCTGCTAGATGGGGGAAAGAGCGGCAACGAGGAAAGCTGAAAAGCTGCACACCCACGCTATCGTCTGCTGTAGGCCGCACCGCCGGGGCGGGTTCTCTCACGAACGGGCCATGGCGGCGGCGGAACCTCCGGGAACCATTTAGCGGACCCCAGGCTTTCTCGATCAAATTTTCTGGAGGACGAACTGGGTATTCTCGATCCAAAGAAGCTTCACCCCGGAATTCCATCCGAACTCGTCCACGGCCTTTTTGACTCCGCCTTGCCACCAATCGCCAGGGCCATAATCGTCGCCCGTCATCAGCCCGCCCTTTTTTAATTTGGCGAAGGAAAGTTCCAGATCTTGTTTCGCGCCCTCGTAGGTGTGGTCGCCGTCGATGTAAACAAAATCGAGGGATTCATCAGCCAGTGACGAGAGGGCGGTATTTGAAAACTGCCGCAGGACCTCAACTTGTCCCTGTTGGATCCGGCTTTGGAACCTCGAACACACCCCCTGATGTCGTTCATCCATGGCTGATTGCGGGGTGGACTGGCCATACCAGGACTCTTGGTATTCCTCGCTCTGAAAAGCCTTCCATGGGTCGATCAAATAGAGCTTCTTGGGTTGGGCGATATCGAGAATGAGATGGCTGAAGTCGCCGAGATGGACGCCGATTTCTGCGCCGACCCCATTTTTGGGCAGAGACTTTAGAGCTTTGAGACGCGCACCTCCGTATCCCAGCGAGGCGGCGAGCGATGGGAGGAGGGGGAGTTTTTTGGCTATCCGCTTCAATTTGGTTTTAACGTTCATTTGCGTGGGATTGTGAAATGGAGGTGCAATGGGCTCTGGCACTGGGTGGAGTGGTTAGGTTGCGGGATATTCGCGTTGTTGAAAAGCAAGGAGCTGGAAAAAGGTTCCTCGCCACTTAGGGGGTTCCGTCTCCTGATGCCCTTCCGTATGGCACGAAGATAAGGAAATTGGAGCAGGCGTCCTTGCATTCCCCCGGGGCGGGAGGCAGCCGGGACGGCTGCCCCACATCTCAAAAGGCCCCTATCTTAGTGCCATCCGGGACTGGCCCCAGAGATTGCGGCCTAAAAGTCCTCCTCAACCAGCGCATAATTTTTGGCAGGAGGTGCGAGTCGGGGTAAGTTCAAGTGAAGGAGTAGGTTTTCTAAAAACCACCCTGCCTGTTATCGATGGATCTCACGGCAGATGGGGATTTCGTCCGGCTGTTGCAAAGAAACATGAGCCCCCGGGTTGGGCTTTTCAGGGGAGATGAAGCAATCGACGCAAGGTATCTTCGACCTGTGCCATTTCGGCATCGGTCAGGCATCCGATTCTTCGTATGAGGCGGGCAATACTGGCCGACTGGATTTGCTGAAAATGAGATGCGCCGTCTTTCAAAAAACTCTTGGGAATCGAGAGTTCCCATGGGTTTCCTCTGAGCGCGGTTGTGTGAGGAATTACTGTTACCATGGCCAGTTCGTTGTCCGCAGGATAGCTGGTGAGAAGCAAGCACGGCCGGACTTTGCCGGCAATTCCCATATCGATCTGCCAGATTTCCCCACGCTCAATCGTTTTCAAGATGTGCAATGCCGATCATCTGCGACTTCCATTTGGTCGAGGAGCGCAAAGCCTTCTCTTGCGACATGATCACACAGCGCAATATCTTCACTTTCCGGCTCG
Organism: Terrimicrobiaceae bacterium; assembly: GCA_041752695.1. Taxonomy (GTDB): domain Bacteria; phylum Verrucomicrobiota; class Verrucomicrobiia; order Chthoniobacterales; family Terrimicrobiaceae; genus CALCJD01. The sequence continues at coordinate 29,287 of JBGSVZ010000023.1, read as the reverse complement.
AGGCTCATAACTTGCAGGAATAATTCACGCCGCTCGGTGTGGGTCAGCCTGGGGACATGCTCTAGGATTTCCGCGAAGCTCATGGGAAGATTCTACGCGGAGGAAGGAGAAATGCAATCGCTGACCCGACCCCGCCTTTCGTCTGGGTCCCATCGTCTGCTACACGCCCGCGCGCGAGCGCTCTTGTGTGAATGCGCTGCAACGAATGCGCTGCAACGAACGCGAAGCGCCGACCAGGCTTCCAACGCAGCCCATCGGTTTTCCGAACCCCCTTTTTCAGCCTCCCGCTCCCGGCCAGGCCGACCCCAATCCCTCGTGGGTGATGCGGACTCTTTGGTGAGGCGATTCGCAGGTGAAGACCGCGGTATCGATGGCCCGCTTCCGGTAGGCACCGGCGGCGGCTTTCCGCGCCCAGTGGATGACCCGGAGCAACGGGGCGGCCCGACGCTCGAGGCCCGATCCGCCCTGCCGCCAGGCTTCCGCCTCCTTTAGCGAGGCGGGCGTCGCACCCAGATTGGTCCCGGTCATGGTGAAGGCGGACAATGCTTCGGGAATGACTGCCGTCCTGGCCCCGGCCCCCAGGACCCGCCAGACCCACTCGGCGTCCCCGATGGCCCTCCACTGGTCATCCAGGTAAAACCCCCGGTCCAGCAGCGTCCGACGGAAAAACATTGCACAGCTCAATGTGCTCAGATGGACGGTCCGGGTGTGGGCGCGGGAGGGCTTGACGACGCGGCGGTAGGAAAGGGGCTTGCCTTGCGCGTTGAGGAGGAGGGCGTCGCCGAAGACGAGTTCGACCTCGGGATGCGCTGCAAAAAAGTCCGCCACCTTGCGCAGCGTCTCCGGGAGGTATTGCTCGTCGGCGTTGAGGTAGCTGATGATGTCGCCCGTTGATCGGCGCCACGCCCGGTTGATTGCGTCGTACATGCCCCGATCCGGCTCGCTGCAGATGGCGAGCCGGTACGGGGATGTGGGAGATGGGAGATGGGAGTTGGGAGTTGGCGGCAGCCTCCGATCTCCGATCTCCGAACTTCGATTTCCGAACTCCGCGCCGGTTTCGTGGGCAAAATCCTCGATGCCGTCAGACCCCGCGTCCTGAATGAGGTGCTCGACGCGAAGCGTCGAGGAGATGGAAGATGGAAGATGGGAGATGGCGGGGGGCGATTGAGAATCCAACTTTTCCTCTTTTCTCTTTTCGCTCTCCACTTTCTCCTCAATCTGATCCCGCACGCTGGCCACGCAGCAGCGCAGCCAGGGCAGGCCGTTAAAAACAGGAGTCGCGACGGAGAATTTCACCCCAGGTCGTCCGTCGATTTCATGGTGTTGACACAGGAGTCCCCGGCTGGCGCAGAACGTCTTCGCGGATCTCCCGGCTTTTCATGGCGTCAGTCTATCGGGATCGGCGTTTGGGTCAATCTTCCGGGATATCGGTTCTCGACCCTTTCACTTTCACTTTCACATTCACTCGTCACCCGCCCCTCGACCCTCCCCCCTCGGCCCAAGGCCCTTGGCCCTTGGCCCTTTCACTCGCCTCGGCATTCCAAATGTTAGGAATTATGGGACTGACCCCCGGGTGACCTCCGCGCTGGGGACAACCTGTTGCGTCCGTGTAGGATTTTCGACTACAGAATCTTGGTGAGTGCCCCGATTGAAGGGCGCGGTCTTTTCGTGGAAGGGTTGGGTGTGTCCAACAACCTCGTCGCGCTTATGCCTTACTCAGCAAGCCTCTTTTCTACGATTGAAAATGCGGCGAAGCCAGGTGTCCGGCGCGTGGCGGATTGGATGGTCTCCAATGATTTTGGCTGGCGTGTGGTCGGGGGGAATTTGACCCGGTTTGGACTTTACCTCGCTTCCCGGCGCGCGGCAGAGGAGCGGGACCGAATTGTCCGGAACCACCCCGGGCTCGCTCGCTCTCTGGCGCACGGGAGGGTTCTGGCGGGTCCCTTTGCGGGCATGGACTATTCGGGAGTGATCTCGTATTGCAGCGCGAGTTATCCGAAGCTCTTGGGAAGTTATGAATTCGAGTTGCATCGGACGTGGCAGACTCTCTTCACCCGGAAATATGACCTGATTGTCGATGTGGGGGCGGCGGATGGTTACTATGCGGTGGGCTTGGCGAGGATGTTTCCAGATTTGCCGGTGCTGGCCTACGAAGCGAACCCCAAGGCGCGCCAGAGCCTGTCCCGGCTGGCGCGGCTGAATGGCGTCGAGAGCCGGGTCGAGATCCGTGGGCATTGTGATCCCGCGGACATCCTGAGTTTACCCCAGACCTCCACCCTCATGATCATGGACTGCGAAGGCTCCGAGGACGTTCTCATCGCCCCGCAAACCATACGCAGCCTGTCCCGAACGACGCTCATGGTGGAAACGCACGACGGGTACCTTCCAGGGGTTACCAAACGCCTGATGGACCGACTTTCCCCCAGCCACTACGTGGAAACCATTGAGGTGGTGAACGATCATGACCGTCCGGATTGGATTGAGTTGCCGGAGGTCCTGCAGGACCTGACCCGCCGGGAAGTGAATTGCCTTCTGGCGGAGACCCGCATGCATGCGTGCTTGAGGTGGCTTGTCGCGGTCCCCAAGAAAGATTAAGTTCCCCGCATGATCCGCTTGCGTCAGTCAGCCTCGGGAAATGCGTTTTTCACGGGCGAATCTGCCAAGGACCGCGGCACCCTCTCCCCTTGGATTGGCGGCCAGGATCAGGGGGGAGGCGAGAATGGGAAAGGTGCTTCCTGGTGGGCCACTCCCCTCACGGGATTCCTCGCCATTTTTCTGATCGGGCTTGTCTCGCAATACACCGACCAGCGGATGAGCACTTCGCTGCTTTATCTGGTGCCCATTCTCCTTGTCACTCGTGCTTCAGGTTTTGGTATGGGGCTTTGCGCGGCCCTGCTGGCCGGCGGGCTCTGGTTCGCGACCGACTTGCGGGAAGTCCAGGGTTTGGGAGGGATGGCCATTCCGGCGTGGAATGCGTTCATGAGGCTCGGAACATTTTTCGTCGCCGTCTGCTTGGTCTCCGCCATGAAATCGATGAACCGGACGCTGGAGGAGCGGGTGAGTGCGCGCACCGCGGAACTCAAAGCGAAGCTGGTGGAAAACAGCCAGCTGGAGCGGAGAATTTTGGAAGTGAGCGATCTGGAACAGTCCCGCATCGGGCAGGACCTCCACGACGGCCTTTGCCAGGAGCTGGTCAGCCTCGCCTTTAGCCTGAACCTGCTCCAGGAGAAGGTGGCGGCGGGGGACCCTCTTTCGGAACGGGAAGTCACGCGTTTACAGGGGATCGCGGACGATGCGATCTCCCAGGCCCGGGACCTGGCGCGGGGACTCTTTCCGGCGAGTCTTGAAACGGGGGGTTTGGAAATTGCCCTGCGGGAGCTGGCGGCCCGCGTCTCGGATCGCTCCGGGCAGTCGTGCTTTGTGGAATGCGAGCGGTCCTTGCCGGAGATTCGATTGGAAATTTCCAGCCAGCTCTACCGGATTGCCCAGGAGGCCGTGACCAACGCCGTGAAACACGCCGGCGGCGGCGCGATCAGGATCGAGCTTTCGGCCACGTCCGCGGCGCTATCTTTGCGAGTGGTGGATGGCGGAAAAGGCATGGCGCTCTTTCCCAATAATCAGGAAGGCATGGGCGTCCGGATCATGGCCTATCGGGCCCGGATGATCGGGGCCCGGATCCGGTTCCAGACGGGATATGGAGGCCGGGGGCTGGCCGTCACTTGTGAATGGCCTTTGGAAAACCGGTGAAGACCACGGATTTCTTTACAAAAGAAAACGAAGATAACGAAGATTTAACTTAGAATCGGAAAATGAAATTACAGAGTCGAAGCGTAGCGCAGACAGCGTGCCGGAGGCAGCCCGGAGGGCGCGCGAAGCGTGGCAACGAAACGGAGATAACGGAGGTTTAAGGTTTTCACCTTCGACTTTCCGAAGCTGGATGTACGCTGGCGCGCTCCTTTCCTTCTATTGGCTCAGCGTGCCTTTTCTGATGAACTGTCTTCGGGCATGAAAAAAGTATTCATCGTGGATGACCATCCGATGGTGCGGGAGCGCCTCGCGGAGCTGGTTAACCGGGAAAACGATCTCACCGTCTGCGGCGAGGCGGAAGACCGGGCGCAGGCGCTCTCCCTGATTTTGGAGACCATGCCGGACCTCGCGCTCCTGGACTTTACCCTCAAGTCCTCGCAGGGCATCGACCTCGTCAAAGACCTCCGGGCCGCCATGCCGGAACTGCGGATCCTCGTGGTCTCCATGCACGATGAGATGATCTACGCGGAGCGGTGTCTGCGGGCCGGCGCGCATGGCTATATCACCAAACAGGAGGCCAGCCGACATGTCATGCGGGCCATCCGGCAGGTCCTCGCCGGCGAACTTTATATGAGTGGGAAGGTTTCGAAGCGGATGCTCGAGCGCTCGCTCGGGGTCTCACGGGAACGAACCGCCGATTCCGCCGTCTCCCACCTGGCCGACCGCGAATTGCAGGTTTTCGAACTGATCGGCCAGGGATGGTCCACCCGCCAGATCGCGGAATCCCTCTCCATCGATCCGAAAACCATCGATACCTACCGCGCCCGCATCAAGGAGAAGCTGGGATTAAAAAGTTCGGCCGAACTCCTCCAGCATGCCATCGCCTGGATGCATGAAGCCGATTGAGCGAGGCCGTTGGTCATTGGTCACTGGTCACTGGTCACTCGTCTCTCGTCTCTCGTCTCTCGTCTCTCGTCTCTCGTCTCTCGTCTCTCGTCACTCGTCACTCGTCACTCGTCCCTCGCCCCTCGCCCCTCGCCCCTCGCCCCTCGCCCCTCGCCCCTCGCCCCTCGGCCCTCGGCCTCCGTCCCACATACACCTTGATGTAAGAAAAATTCTGACGAATAGTATTACCGATGAAGACGACGAGCAAATGTCAGGTGACTCTCCCGCGGATCATGCGTGAAGCGGTCGGGATTACGGCGAGACAGGAGGTGGAGACATTTGTCCTTCAGCACGAAGGGAGGCCGGTGATCGCGATTGCTCCGGCCGTGAAGCCGGGCAAGGGGGCTGCTCTGGCAGCGCGGTGGGTCGGTTGCTTGAAAGGCAGTGGCACCACGGATGAGATTCTGCGCGGCATCAGGGGGCAGGGGTGATTCTGGTCGATACCTGCGTCTTATTGGATCTCGCCACTCGAGATCCTGAGTGGTTCGAGTGGTCACTCCGGCAGATGACCCATTTCGGATCCGGGGACACCCTGGTTTACAATCCGGTCATTTACGCGGAAATCGGAGTGGGGCAGACAAGGCAGAAAGATCTGGAGGAACGTTTTACCGGCTGGCGTTTCGATCCCTTCGATACGGACGTGGCGTGGCGTGCCGCACGAGCCCATTCCGCGTATCGCAAGCAGGGAGGAAAACGGGAGCGGGTGCTCAGCGATTTTTGGATCGGAGCCCACGCGGAAGTGCGCGGCTGGCGGCTCTTAACCCGCAATCCCAAAGACTTCAAAACTTTCACCCTGGGCAAAAATCTCATCCACCCCGGCCATCACGACGCTCCGGCCTGATGGCCCTCGGCCCCCGGCCCTTGGCCCGGGCATTGCTGATTGCCTTCCCAGGTGACACGTTCGACTGATCTCATCACACGAGAGCGCTATCGCGCGGGTGGTGCTCCGTGGCTGCGCCACTACGGTTGCGTCCCCGCGACACATTCGACTGACCCATTAAACGATAGCGCTATCGCGCGGGTGTGCTCCGTGGCTGCGCCACTACGGTTGCCTTCCCAGGCTGCACTTTCGAGTTGCCCATTCTCCTTTAGCGCTGTCGCGCGGGTGTTGTTGATTGCGAACCTACAGAGGGACTCGTAGGAGGGTGTTGCGGGAGTCTTCCTGGGTGGATGCCTCAAGGATCAGCTCCAGATCAGCGATGCAGCGTCCGATGGGTTCAAATTGGTGCCCATATATCACGGTAGCGTATTCCCGACCAGCTCCTTGGCGTTTGGCGACTTCGGCCAGAAAATCTTCGTCCTGCGTGAAAAGAATACGACCAAGCGCCATGCTGCGATCTAGAAGTTCAGAGTCTGGCAGGCGATTCGCGAGGTCGTCCTGAGCGGTCAGGACGTCGTATCCCCGTCGCCTCAATGCCCGGGTTATCGACATCGGAATGTGGACGTCTGTGTAAAGCCCGACAGCCATCAACGACGAAGAGCCTTGATGGCGCGGAGTCGCTTCAGCAGAGAGCTCTCGGGAATATCGGCGAAGAAGGAGTCTGCTTCGATTTCCCTACGCAATATCTCCGTCTGCATCTCCTCTTCGTGGTCGTAGTACCATGCCAGGGCCGCATGGATCTGTGCGAGGGAGAGATCTGGGTGGTTTTCTTGGAGAATCTCAGCGTTCCAACCATGTGCGAGATGCTCGCGGACGAGATCCACCACTCGGTAGCCTGAATCATCGATCCAGATGATTCCTGCCGAGTCGCAGGTCAAATGGGGAAGGTGGATTGTCATCGCGAAGACTTTATCGTCTTTAGCCGGTTAGTGCAAGAGGCAGCGGGGCAACGCTTAACATTTAACACCCGACCCTCGGCCCACGGCCCTCCGCCCTCAGCATTGCTGATTGTTGATTGGTCTTTGGCCCTCGGTTGTCCTCCGCGCATCCCAGCACTTCTCCCTTTGGTCGAATCTCGACCCTTGGAATTGCCTTCCCAGGCGACACCTTCGAGTTGCCGGAAGGCCATTAACAATTAACAATCAAAAATCAAAAATTCCCCCTCCCCTCGTCCCTGGTCACTTTCAACCGTCAATGGGATTGATGAGTTCAACGAAGCCGATCGCAAGGAAGTCCTTGGTGTTGCGGGTGTAAAAACGGTCCACCCCGTTGGATTTCAGGGTGATCCCCAGGACGATATCGTGGATCCTCCCCGCCGGGGTGCCGCGCTCGGCCATCCGCGCAAATACCCCGTCCCAGTTTCCAAGCTCGTAGCAGCATCGGGTAGCCCCACTCTCGCTGTGGAGAAATTGCACTTGCAGCGCGGCCTCCCGCGCACCCAGAGGATTCTGGAAAATCCGAGGGTTCCTCAACGCCCTGTAAAATTCGAACAAAACCTGATCGGCGAGAAGCCAATCCTGCGGGTTCGCCAACATTTCTCCGATGACGATGCTGGCGGCCTCGTGCTCGGAGGCATCTTCATCGGCTGCGTACACCAAGATATTTGTATCCAGGCTATTCATCATCCCTGTAAATTTCCTGTTTCATTGACGCGGCGGGAATTCGGATCCCCCCGCCATGGAAAGTCGGGAACTTTTTCACGGGGCCTCGCGGCAATGGCCGCTGCTCGAGCAACCGCTCCACAGCCCGACGCACAATCTCACTGATGGGACGATCCTCGACGGCCGCAAACTCCTTGAGTTTTCGCATGACGGGATCAGGAAAAAGAATTTGGATCTTTTGCATGTATCCATGTTATTAATGGATGCTTGGTTGTCAACCAGCGCAGAGCCGCTTCGCAGCTCAATCGAGCCCTTCTGCCCCTCGAAGGGACCTAAACTGTAGGCCGCACCGCCGGGTCGGCTCCCCACTCATTCTTCAAACATCCAAAATCAAAAGTTCCCCTTTCCCGCCCCCCGGCCCTTCCAAATGTTAGGAATTATGGGACTGACCCCCGGGTGACCCCCGGGTGACCCCCGGGTGACCCCCGGGTGACCCCCGACCGACTCGCATGACGCCCGGGGGGGAGAGGTCTCGGGAGAGACCCGACTCAACCAATCACCAATCAGCAATTACCAATCAACAATCAAAAATTCCCACGCCCTCGCCCCTCGTCACTGGTCACTCGTCACCCGGCCTCAGCCCTCAGCATTGCTGATTGCTGATTGTTGATTGGTCTTCGGCCCTCGGTTGTCCCCCTCGCATCCCAGCACTTCTCCCTCTGGTCGAATCTCGACCCTTGGAATTGCCTTCCCAGGCGACACCTTCGAGTTGCCGGAAGGCCATTAACAATTAACAATTAACAATCAAAAATTCCCTCGTCACCCGTCACTCCCCCCGGCATTTAACGACTGCGGGATTCCCTGCGATCATACTATCCGCAGGATATTCCCCTTTGAAGACCACCGCGCCGGCCGCGACGATGCAGCGGTCGCCGAGGGTCACGCCTTTGAGGATGATGGCGTTGGTGCCGACAAACACATCGTCCCCGATCACCACCGGGGCGGTGCGGACGTGCGGCTCCTGCTCGGTCTGGCCGAGTCTTCTGAAGTTTGGCTCAAGGGCATGGAAATCGTGGTCGAAGATCCGGACGTTCCCGCCAAGATTCACGTGCTCGCCGATGGTGATCTTCGAGCGCGCAGAGAGGACTACTGCGGATCCGCCGCTGTGATTACCGATTTCAATGACACCGTCGCCGAAGGTTTGGAGCAGGACCGGCCCCGACAGACCGACTCGATTGCTCCGCCACCCGGCCAGGAATCGGACATGGTCGCCCAGACGGATGGAACCCTCGGCGCGAGCCTTGAAGGAACAATGCCCTGTGGTGGAGAAGCCTTTGCCCACCGGGCAGTTTTGCACGAACAGGGTGACCCTGCTGCGGGCGGTCGAGATCTTCTGATCGAGCAAGATCCAGAAGACGTCCCATGCAGTGTAGAGCACATTGCGCCAGGTGCGGCGGGATTTCATCTTAGAATGATGCCTGATCGAACGCAGAGAGTCGAGAGCCGAGGGCTGAGCCTAGAAACGGAAATGAGAGCCACGGATTTCACGGAAATCACGGATCATGAGGATGAGAGGAAGTCCAGGCAGCTCACTCATTGGGCGAATCTCTTGGAAGCGGATGGCCGATCTGAAACTCACTTGATTGCAAAATGTTGTCCGTGTTCATCCGTGAAATCCGTGGCCGATTCCTTCCGGACTTTGGATGAGGGGGACTCTGCAAAATCCCTCTCCGGCCGACGGGCTGTCAGACCATCTGCGAGTACAGCGCGATCAGCAACTCGGCTGTTCGCGAGGGCCGGAAATGCTCCCGAGCCTCTTGGAGATGAGAAGCTCCCATCGTGCGGCATTTCGACAGACCCCCCAGCATCTCACCGAGGCGGGTTGTCAGTTTGTCCGTATCGCCCGGGTTGACGATGAACCCGTTGGCCTGATCGATGATGTAGTCCGACTGCCCCCCTTCCGGCGTCGTGACGACGGGCAATCCGATGACTCTCGCCTCTTTCACGACATTGGGGCTGGTGTCGCATCGGGTTGGAAGTACGAGGCACCAACTTTGGGAGAGTTCTTTCGCGGTTGATTCTGAGGGAGTCTGCCCGAGCCACCGAACGTTGGGCGTCGCCCGGGCACGGAGTTCATCAGCCCAGGCTCCCCCACCGGCTCCGGCGACCCTCAACTCGAAATTGGCAAGAGCCGGGCTGGCGAACGCGGTTACCAGATCCTGAATGCCCTTTCGGGGCACGATGCTTCCCACAAATAGTGCTCGCGGTTGCGAAGGATCTGGATTCCACGGAACATCAAGAAAATGCGGATTCACCCCATATTCGACGAGCGAAATGGGGCGTCCCGTTCGCTTGGCCAAAACCTTCCGGCCCCATTCGGTTTCGACCGTGATGTGTCCGGCTTTTTTCAGGATGAAAAGTTCCAAGGCCGACTGAAAGTAGTCGCGCGGATGCATCTTGGTCTTGAGCACATAATAGCTCAACAGGCCGGCCATGGAGACGATGTTGGGCCGACCCGAAAGGACGGCCGCAAACGCATAGACATCCTCCGTCCCCCAGCCGTGGACCAGGGCAGGATTGACCTCTGCCAGCACCGCATTGATGGCCAGGCGGTCCTGACGAAAAAAAGTGCTGGCCCGTCTGCGGTTGGCGGTCGGAAGTAAGTGGAACGTCTGATTCCAGCCTTCCACTTTCAGGGGTTGCTGGACTTCGGTCGTCAGAACCACCCAGTGAAACTCGAAACCAGATGAGCGGGCGAAGGATTCCGCCAACTGCGGAAGCCAGGTGGCGTAGTGCTGCTTTGGTTCGCCTAAATGGGCGAAGCCCGGCAGGAGGTGCACCGGAAACTGAGCAAGGATGGCGAGCCGGCGTTTCATGAGTTCAATGCGATCCGATAGGCGTTATCGATTCCGGCCAAGTAGGTGTCCTCACGGCAGCGCTCCCTCGCCCGTCGCCAGGCGGCCAGGGCAAGAGCAGTTTTTAAGGGAGGATTGTCAGCCAGCTCCGCAAGGTGCATCGCGATTTGATCGGCCATCTGTCGTGGGGTTGTCACCGCGATTACGCGTCCACAGGTCTCATCCACCACCATGGGTGCGCCCCCGGCATCCGCGATAATCGGAATGGCCCCTGCGGCCATGGCCTCAATCATGGTGATGGGCGCGCCTTCCCTAAGGCTGGGGAGAAGATAAACGTCCGCCTCTGCGAGGGCCTGTCGGTATTCCTCACCATCAAGATGCTGACCTAAGTTTACAGATCCCGCGCCGAAGTTCATGGATGCCGCCAGTCTTTTCAGATGGTCCAGCTCCGGCCCAAGGCCTCCAAAGCTGAAAGAGAAGGGATACCCCCGTTGGCCAAATTCCTGCAGTCCCTCGAGGGCAATGGCCACGCCCTTTCTTCCTTCGCAATTGCCCCCGGCGAAAATTCTCAAAGCGCGGCCGTGCTGGCCGGCCTTCTCTCGCACCGCGTCCTCCGGCAAAAACTTCCCTTCACTCAGAAAACTTTGGGAAAGGAATTGGAGACGTTCGTCCGGCACGCCCACCTTCCGCAATGCCGCGAGCGTCTCGGGATTGTTGCCCATGGCCACCGCGATCTGCTTTGCGAACCTCTTCAAACGGGGAGACGTCCGGCCGAAGACGTTCGCCGCACCCCGCAATCCCTCGAACACCTTCGCGCTGGGGCTGAGGATTCCCGCGAAGCGGAGGGGAAACGACTCCCCGCCGCCGACCGGGCCGAAGACCAAGGGAATGCCGAGTCCGGCTAGGGGCGATGGTGCTCGCCAAGTCGCGATCGTAATGTGGTGAGCCAGATCGAACTTCTCGGAGCGCACTAGATCCTGGGCCAATCGGCGGGCGGCTTTCGTCCAAGCTGCCAGCCGATTCCAATCCTGCATCTTCGCAATCAGCCGGTTATGATGCCACGTATGACGGCCCCCGATGAAGATGAATTTCAGATTCTCGCGCTCCGGGAGGGTGGCCAGTGCGTGTTCGACCGGTTCACGACCCCAGCCGTGGGTCAGGACAGTGACGCGATGTTTCCGTGCCAGCAGTCGGACCCCCGTCCACCCGACGTGACGCTCCGAACCGCCCTCGGGGTCACACGCGTAGGCCGAAACAAGAAGGTTCAAAGTTTCGTTCAAGGGGAATCTGATCGGGTTTGCCGGGTTATAGCCGCTACTTTCTGAGGGGGTTCCGTGTCCGAGTTATCTCGGGAGCGAAGCAACGAATAAGGCATTAAAATACTCGCAGTTCCCATTTGACTTATGACTCACTTCGAAACATCCACGAAACTTAAATCCGTAGGCCTTGAGGAACTCGTTGAGATCATCAAAGTTGGTGTGAGACGGGTCGTCTGGGAAGCCACACTCCGAGACGATCGCGCTGATCTTCCCTTCTTTCAGCATCTGCGAAAATCCCCTCAACACTGCTAAATCGTGACCCTCCGTATCCGTTTTTAGAACGTCGATCTTTGAAATTTTATGTTCAGCACAAAAATTATCGCCGGTCTCGAGTTCGATCCCCTCTTTCACCGAGGAAGAACTGGCAGCGAGATTCTCTTGTGTCCATTTTTCCAGGGAATTCCATTCTGAAAAGGGGTTAGTGTCACGCAGAACAATCTCGGATCCCCTCTTGTCCGACAGGGCGACGCGGAAGGCCGAGACGTTGGACCGTTGGCTCGCGATTTCTTTGAGTTTTCGGAAATTCTCCTCAAATGGCTCGAAGGAGAAAATTTTCGCATCGGAGAATTCCTGGCTGAAAGCCTTCGCCGTTTGTCCGACATTTGCCCCGATATCAAAAATGACCGAAAATGTTTCCTGGTTCAAGTAGTGTCGGTAAATCTTCCGCTCTGAGATTCCAGGAAGGTACTCCTTCTTCATCAGATGGAGGCCCAAATTGGCTAACTGTGAACGGACAAGTTTTTTCAGGAATTTCGGAGTCATAGTTGGGGTTGCGGAACTCGTGGTTTTAAACAGGGGAATCGGCGGCTCGGGTATCGTTGGAGAGTGCTCTTCAGTTACGAGTGGATTGTTTGAAACTGCACGGAAACAGCTTTTGAATATTTAGAGACAAAGTTCGCGCACCTCCGCCTGCGATCCGCAATCTCGTCAGGCCTCGAAAGAAGGCGGATGGCAGCCTGCACCGCGGCTTCCGAATTCTCCTCAACCAGCCCACCGCTTTCCGCCACGACATCTGAGACACCGCATCCCTTTGTGACTACGACGCACATTCCGAAGTTGATCGCCTCGAGTGCCGCGAAGCCGTACGCTTCGCGATGGGACGCGAGAATGAAGACCCCATGGGAGCGGAAGAGGTTCCTGTGTTCCGCTGTGGCCGCCTTGATTTGAGTGAGGAAAGTCACCCCGGCCACCTTGTCTTCCGGGGGCTGGGGGCAGACGAAGGTGAGGCTGGCATCCGGTACGGCGGAAGTTTTCCAGGCATCGAGCAAAAGATCTCCGCCCTTTCTTCGATAGTCCGCCCCCACAAAAAGGAGGGAATTTAACAGGGACGGAGGAAGATCCACGTTCTCAAATTCGTAAGGAAGAGGGAGCAGAAAGGGATCCACTCTTTTGCCCCATGCCCGGTAGAATCTGCGGAATCTCTCGGCGTGGGAATAAAAGCGGGAGAATCTTCCGATGAGTAGCGAATAGGTGAGATTGTAGAAAAAGGTTCTGGGATGATACGGCTTGTTGGCGAACCACATTCCCGGGGTCCAATCATTGAGGCCAATAAAGCGAATGTTCTTTTTTCTGGGCAGGAGAGCTCCAATCAGAACGGGGACATGTAAAGAACAGAAGACGACCCATTCGTCTTTCGAAAGCGTTCCAAATTCATCGCGCAGTTTCAGCAGCCCAGCCCAGCCCAGGGATTTGGCGCTCTGTTCAATGAAAACGACTTTTTCCGGACGAAGGGCGTTGATCAGGGAATTGGAAATGCTCGTCGATCCCAAGTCCACGGCGCTTGCGATCAAGGCAACTTTTTTCATGCGTTCGATGAGTGATGTAACCGCACGGGTGGCGTGTCAGTCAACGAGGAGTGGGGCGGTGTAGGCGGCCATGGCCTCTGGTGAGCAGACGTTTTTCCACCAGGCCCGGGTCTCGTTGTGAAGCCTTTGCTGGGTGTTGGGATCTTTGGCGAGGCGGTTGAGTGTGGCGGGAAGTTGGCTCCACGCAGGGAGTTGGTCGATCGGCGAACCGTTATAGAACCGATTGGGAGGCATCTGGCACGCCAGGACGATGCATCCGAGACTCATGGCTTCAAAATGCCGAATCGTCTCGCAGGACCGGAAACCCTCCGGGCAAAGGGCAATTTTGGTGTTCGCCAATTGCGCGGCAAAATCGGCGGGGCCGAGACCCTGGCGGAAGCCGTTGGTGAACTGGATGGAAGACCGTGGGAATGCCCCGGAGAACGAGCGTTGTTTCTCGATCCGATAGAGAACGGCGGAGTACAGGCGGCGGACAACATAATTCTTGATCGCAAACGGGGGAAGATGGCGATAGCGGGTGAACGAGCGGAAGAAGTCCAGCCGGTTGGGGGAAAGGTTGCCCGAAAACATGACTTCGGTCCCGCGGGCGTCGAAGGGTTTAATCTCCGTCGTCAGGACTTCATTCGATCCGCAGAGGGGGAACGGATGAATGTTCCGAATGGGCTGGGCGGCTGGAAAGTAGGATTTGAGGATCAGGGAATATCGGTCCGCAATCTCCAGCGGAACCGTGGACGATTCGTCGCTGAGCCAGATGAGGACGGCCCGGCTCTTGGCCGACGGAAACTCCGGCGGACGACCATGCATCAGATTGTGGGAGAGGATGTCGAAGGAATGATGTCGGAAAGCCTCAGGGGCAAGTTGCGAGAGCTTCTCGAAATACCTGCTTAGGTAAGTGTATTCGAGGAAATCGTCTCCGGCGGCTTCCAGTCTTCCCAAAAGTCTTACGTTGGGAGGTAGCATGGATCAGGGAAGGATAAGAGCGGACGTTTGGTTAAATCGAAGAGGTGCCTTGGGTGGGCGATTAGGCGGCGCTCGATTGGAGGAAGTGGGCAATCTGGACCTTGGCGTCTTCGCGAATGTGGTTGAGCGAGCGATGGTCGAAGTAGGCGCGAACGGGGCGGAGCAAGGGCTGAAAGGGACGGAAGATTCGGTATCCCGTTTCAACCCTTCGCACCATCGTGGAATTGAGTTTGGCGCGTTTCTCCCCATCCGTGCTCCGAAACTTTTGGGTCGCCTGGGCGAGCCAAGCCCCGGATTTGGCGACGAGATCAATGCTTGAAGCGCCGGACTCCCACTCGCCCCGATCTTCGATGCGCAGAAATCGCATCAGGTCCGCCAAGGTCGATGGAATGGTCTCGTAGTCGATCTCCATGGTCCGGTCGCGCGGAAGTCGGGCGAAGGCGTTTTCGTAACTGTGGGCAAAGATGGCGTAGCGCCATGGGTCGCGGTTGCGGATGCCGAAGTCCACCCGGAATTGGGAATCGAAGACATTGAGGAGGTTCCGCCGGAGGACCACAAACCTGCCCGATGTGGCAAGAGGCCCGCGGTGCATCCCGATCGTCCGGGTTGTTTTCCAGACAACCGTCGAGACTTCCGCCGGGTCACGATCGAGTTTGACGGCAAGGGCCTTGCCGAGGGCGAAGAGGATTTCTTCGTCTGTCCCCTCCATGCAGGCCTCCGCATCCGCAATTGTGAGAGGGGTCGGAGTGTTGGGAAAGGGAGGAAACGTGCTGCCCCGATAGAGCCCCGCCAGCCAGCGTTTGTCGGCCCGTTCCTTGGCCGAAATCGCCCCAAGGACTTGAGGGAAGGAGGATTCCGGCATACAGACGACACCCTTCCTATGGTCCAAAATCGCGGAGAGCACGGTGCTCCCGCTGCGGGGCTGGGAAAGGATGTAGGCCAGGTTCATCAGTGGGAGGGCAACTCAGGCTACTGGCTTGGAGAAGTTAGAAGGGGGTTGTTTCGCATGAGACTTCGGGATAACTCTCGTCGGGAGAAGATGCGGAAAGTAAAGACACTCGTGCACCAGGGCGCAATGCCCATTGCGACCGAATCGGTCCGCACGTTTTCGAAGATTGCTTCGGGTATTGAGGTCTTTGAGATCCACTCGGATGGGTCGTTGGATGAAGGGGATTGGTCCCTTCTGGAACAGGCGGCGGACGGCCTCCCTTTCCGCCGTGTGGAGCCTGCGGACCGTCGGGTGAAACTTGACCAATTGGCGGTCGACTTTCCGGCGGCGGGCCGACTCCTGGGGGGGCGGGGTTATATGACGAAATTACAGGTGCTGGCGGTCGAGCCCGACCCGTTTTTCTACTTCGATTCCGATATCCTCTGGCTCAAGCCGTTCGAATTTGCTCCCCCTGCGGAGGACCGGGCGGTCTTCTCCACGGAAACCTGGAGTTGGTATTATGGGATGCAGAGGCCCTTGCGCTGGATCAAGGAGGGCATCCCCCGGCGGGTGAACTCCGGATTTGCCTGGATCGTCCCGCCCTTTCCCTTGGATCGGCTTGAGAGGATGTTGCAGGAGGGGCTTTACACCCCGGATCATCTCTACAGCACGGATCAGGAAATCCTAGCCTACCTGTTTCCCGATTCACTCGCGTTCGCCTTGGGAGACTTCGGGCGGACGCGGGTTGGTGTCCATTACGATGTGGCTGGTTTGCCCCACTTGGCGATGCACTTCCCTGGCGGGATGTGGAAACCTCACCTGGAGCAGATCCGGCGGTTGGAACCTCGACAGGAGGGACGTCAGGTGGAACTGACGGTGCCAGGCCGCCTCGACCTCAGGGAGATTCTTCGGATGAAGCTGGCGCTGGCATTTGAGCAAAATTATGTCCTTCAGCGTACTGGGAATGTCTATCGGCGTCTGCGAAACCACTGGAGGCGGCGGGGATGATCAAAACGGTTTTGATTTTCCTGTAGCCGCGGCGCTCTGTCGCCGCGCCGGGAGAACGCCCTGACACAGCAGTGCGGCTACACTTCCTGCGGCCGTAAAATGCTCCAGTCTTATTTTCCCAGCGCCTTCAGGTGGGAAGACAGCCGGAGCGCAAGCGCCAGGATCATCAGGGTCGGATTGGCGTGTCCGCTCGTCGGAAAAACAGACGAACTCGCGACGTAGAGATTATCCACGCCAAAGACCTTGCAGTCGCGGTCAACAACGCCTTCCTCGGGAGTCGCGCCCATCCGGGTGGTCCCCACGTGGTGGGAATTGCTGTTGAACTCCTGGCGTTCGGGTCGGGCGAGGAACTCACGATCCCCATCCGAGAGGTGGAATTTTCCCAAGCCGGAGGACTCAAGCCGGTCTTTGAACTGGGAGATGAACGAGGTGATCGTCCGGAAATCCACTTCGGAAAACCGGACCTGAGCTTCCAGCCGGGGCATGCCAAAATCGTCGCGGGTCCCGGGGGCCAGCAAGACACGGCTCTCGCGCAGCGGCGTGTGTTCGGATTGAAAGAAGAGCGGGAAATGATTCTCCTCCTTGGGGGGCAGGATCATGGGCAGGCGGCGCTTCTGGAAAAATCTCGTGTAGGCCACCTGGGCCACCTGGCCGGCGATCCCCGGCCCGTCCCGCAAAACAATGCCGAGGTGAGTGAGGAGTTCCTTGCGTTGGTCCTTGATGATTTGCGTGAGGCGCCTGGGGCCTTTGCGAGCCCCGCCGAGCAGGGTCTTCGCCAGCATGAGGGTGGAAACCATGGCGTTCCGGTGCTCGGAGGACGACGAGACATTGCGAAAGAAAAACCCGGTGATATTGGCGACGCGCAGATCCTCCTGCGCCGCAGGGGTGAGCCAGAACCGCCGCCGACAATAGACACCCTCGCGGTCCTTCTCGAAGTCATAAATGAATCCCTTGCGGGGATCCGTTAATTCCACCGCGCCGCAGACTCCAAAGCGGTGAGACTGGTAATACCGACCGACCAGATCATTGGCGTTCCCGATCCCGGCGGGCAGGACGTCATTGGCGGCGAGGAGCAACCGGGCTGTTTCCAGTGCCCCGCAGGCAAGAACGTAGTGGCGGGCCCGCACGGCAAAATTCCTGCCCGGAGTGCAGGATGCCGTTACCGAGCGCAGGCTCCCGCTTTCGCGGTCCATTTGCAGGTGGATCGCATGAGCATGGAGGAGAATCCGAACGTGCGGAGCCGTTTCGAGTTCGTCTTTGTAACGCCGGCTGAAGTCGGTGGGGACGCTCCAGCGTTCCATCGGCCACGAGACAATGCGGTCATCGTCCAGGCCGGTGACAATCTCGGATTGCCGGTCGGGAAAAACCGACCGGGCGTCGAAATCCGCGTCGCCCGCCTCGGCCAGTTGGCAGGCTTTCGTGATGTCGCCGCGCAAGTCGTCGAGGCCGATCGGCCAACCGCTGTGGGGGATCCAATCGCGGTGCGCAAAATCGATGGGGTCAAAGGGGATGCAGCGTCCGCCCCACACCGTGGTTGTGCCGCCCCACATCCGCAGGCGGTTTTCTTCCAGGGGTTCGTGGCTCCCGGTGGGAGAGATCGAGCCGCGGTAGAGGTCGATACCGAAGGACGTCTGATTGGGGCCCCCGCCCGGAATCAGGACCACTTGGCGACCGGCTCGCGCGTGGTCCAAAGCAACGGCGATGGCCGCAGCCCCGCCACCAATAACGCAGAGTTCGCAATCGATCGTGCTGTCTGCGGGGATCTGGCGGGCGTCTTCAATCATGATGGCAAATTCGTGGCCGACTCCGAGGTAGCGGGGGCTGCGAGAGGATCAGGCCCGCCCTGCAGAAAGGATGACACAAGCTGACGGGCCTCCGAAACGTCCATGGGATCCGTCACCCAGCCACGGCATTCTCGAAAGTGTTCCGGGTTGCGGGTCCCACTAAGAATCGTAGCCCGTCCGGGCAGGAGGGCTGCGCTGGCCCGCATCAGGCTTCGGCGGTCCATTCCGGGGACCGCAAGACACTCAGGCGAGAAGACATGATTTCCAATCAGATGTATGCCCGCATCGTCGCATGCTTTCCAGACAGGCTGCAAATGCAGGGCTGCCATCAGATTCGCCGGGGTCTGGATGACTTGGAAAATCTTCTGGTCCAAGGCGTGGCGGATGACATTTTCATCGCCCGATGAGACTCCGACAAAACGGGCCTTCCCGGTTTCGCGGAATCGCAAGCACGCGGCGGCGACTTCGTCGGAGGTCACAGCTTCCAGCGGAGGATCGTGAAGCAAAAACGCCTCCACTCGGTCCAACCGGAGCCGGACGAGGCTCGCTTCCAAAGATTTTTCCAGATACTGCGGTTCAAAACATGGCCGGGCCCCAAGACGATGCCGGATTTTTTTCGCCACTTGGTTGAGGCCGGGGAAGGGACCCGGGAGATTGGACATGGGATACCCGGCCTTGGTGATGACTTGAAAGGTTTCCGACTTTCCGGCACGCAGGGCCCTGCTGAGGAGTTTTTCGCAATCGCCGGACCCGTAGGAATCTGCCGTATCAATGAGGGTTTCACCCAAGCTCTCCATCGTTTTCAGGAGGCACTGGACTTCGGTGAAGGAGGCGGCCCGCCCGAGCGAGGCGAGTGTGCCTGTTCCCAGTCCAAGTTTGGAAAAATTCATCTGAGGTGATGTCCGTTCTTAACGTGCCAAGATTCTGTTAGATGGCCTCCAGCAAAGCCAGAACCCTTTTGGCCACGGATGTGGCCGAGACTCGTTCTTTCCATGTCTTGGAAATAAAGACGGGATCCCGCTGCCCGATTTCCCAAAAATTGGCTTCCACCGCGAGGGCGTCCGCCATGTCGAAAGGCGTATAACGGCAGGCCACTGTTCCAGAGTTGGAGCCGCAGAACCACGGGATGCTGGGGATGTGATGCGGGCCCACGACGCTACAGCCCGAGCAGAGGGCTTCGGCTGCGGCGATGCCGAAACTCTCGTGCCTGCTCGACATCAGAAATATTCGGGCTGTTCCAAAAAGACGGTAAATTTCCTCATGGGGCAAGGGGCCAGGCAGGCCGATTTTGGATCCATGGTGCGGGGCATGGCGGGCGAGCAGTTGCGCGATATCGTCTGGGAGCGCGCCCGGGAGGGTGACGGTCCAATCTGGGTGATCTTCCAAGAACCGATCAACCACTTGGAGCAGGAGCGGGAAGTTTTTCTGGTCCGAATTCCACCGTCCGACCGAGACGACGGTCTTCGTTCGTTCGGACAGATCCGCAAACTGCAGGCCGCCTTCATTAACGGGGAAGGGGATGCAATGGATATGGGCGGAATCCTTCCCGAACAAGCGCATCAATCTTTTCATGCGCTCGGCGGCGATGGGAGATTCGGCCCCAACCAACGGGCAGCCTGCCATCGTATTAACGGTGGGGATGTCCAGCAGGTCCGGACGAAACTTGAGGATGCTCGTGCGGGCAAAGGCCAGTGGCAACGCCAGAAAGCGCTTCACTGGGGAGCGGAAATCGCGGTGAGCGGAGATTTCACGAAAAAGATAATCCCCAAAAGAAATGTTCGGTGAGCGATTCCCATCGGTATCCAGGCGGTCGAGCACTCGCGGTGTTGCGGCTCTGATGGCTTCAACGTATCTTGCCATCCGCGGGGCACACCACGTGTTTGTCACCACAGCCCAAGGGGAGAGCGCTTTCCACCACTCTGGATCACAGGCCTCCTCTGGCGAGCAGAGTCGTATGCCGTCCACTGTCGTTCCGGCAAGTTCCGGCCGTGGGGCAAAGGCGACTTGGTAGGAGTTTATGCCTTGAAGCCGGAAGCCCTCTACGAGGGCACCCAAGTTCGTCACGCGGAAACGTTCGTCTCCTGGATTATAAACGAGCGGCTGAAACGCGAGAATCTGCATCGGGAAGGGCAGGAGTTAAAGGGACGACAAAGGACTTCCGTTTCGGTTTCTGAGGAATAGGACGCTTCTCAATCCAGCGTTTTTGTTTGCTCGCGGCAACACCTTCCGCCTGTGTAGGTTCAAAAACTGCCCCATGCCCAGTCGTAAACGGATTGCAATTTGCCTCGAGTATCCCCTCCATCAACATGGCGGCGTGGAAGTCTTGGTTCGCGAACTTCTGGTAGGGCTTCGTTCAGAATTTGAGATCTTCCTGGTTTCCGGAGATTTGCCCGCAGCGTTGGAAGATTCTCCTCTCAGGCCTTGCTGGAGTGAACATTACTCCTGGCCGTCGGTCGGCGCGGGTCGTGAAGACGGAAAGAAACTGGCAGCGTGGATGGTTGCCCATGACGTTGATCTGGCCCACTTCCATTTTGGAGGGACTTACCAGTGGCGGGCACGCTCATTTTTCGACTGCCCAATCCCAATCGTGGCGAAGGCGGGGGTTCCTTGTGTTTCGACCAATCATGGGGCGTTCTCCATTTTTGAATGTGTCGGGCCGTTGAAACCCCTCTGGTTCAAAATTGCTTCCCTCCCACTCTTTTGGCCTGCCAAACTCTATCAAGTTGCGCATGTGAAATGGGAAGCCACCGTCTCGCAGCACGACTTCCGCGCTGTCCAGAGACGATTCTTCCCCGTTCGACAGCGCTTCATCCAGATCTACCATTCGAGGCTCGATGGCACGCGCGCTCTTCAATCGGAAAAAACGAAGACGATCCTCTGTCTTGGGACGGTGGGGCTGCGCAAAGGCCAGGTGTATTTGGCGGAGGCCTTCGGCCAGATTGCGCGTCGGTTTCCCGACTGGAAGCTCGTGATCGCCGGGAGGCATGCCGAGAAAGACACCTCAGAGGCCCTATCGGCAATCATCACAAAATGCCAGATCGGTGAACAGGTCGAGATCATGAAAGATGTTCCTGAGGATCAGGCTCAGCGCCTGCTCGAATCCGCCGCGATTTTTGCCATCCCTTCGCTCAAGGAAGGACTTGGCCTTTCGCTACAGGAGGCCATGTTCGCTGGAGCGGCCTGTGTGGGATCCGAGACGGGCGGGATTACCGATCTCATCGAGCACGAGAGAACTGGACTCCTGGTGCCTCCCACGGATGTTCCTTTGCTCTCTGCAGCTTTGGAGCGTCTCATTACAGAGCCCGCCCTTCGGGCTTCGCTCAGCTCCGTGGGCCGTCAGTCCATAGTAGCGAAAGGAATGACATATAGCCAAATGATTGCCCGCCACATAAAGCTCTATCGGAATGTGATGGCCGATGGGGAAACAGCTTCCCATTCCCACGCACAGTTAGCGTAATTCGTTCGATGTCAAAATTTGTCGTTGCTGTCCCATTTCGCTCGGTCTGCGATGACCAAGCCAGAATTCTGGCGCAGCACGATTCGCTCAGGCGCTATCTCGTCTGGAATCGGCGCGGTACAGACGGTATTCCTGAGCACCTGACAAAAAAGAATCCCGCTCTTGGGCTGGCTGCTTACGCGGGAGCCCGCTCGTTACCGCCCTACTATGCCGAGGCGTTTCGATTTGCGCTCTATCCGCTCTATGACCTTTGGGCCAAACAACACCTGAAACCTGGGGACAATATCATCTCCAGTTACGCCTATGCCAACGAATGTTTTCGGTGGGTGAGGAAACATGGGGGGAAGACATTTTTGGATGGTGGCAACTCGCATCCCGATAATTTTTGGGAGATTTTGGAAGAAGAGCACCGCCGTTGGAAATGCCCCTATCCCCCCGTGCCCAAGTTCTATATCGAAAGGGCTCGCCGGATGATGGACGATTTGGATTATGTCCTCTCTCCCAGTGACTTCGTGGCCAATTCATTTTTGACCCGCGGCTTCCGCCCAGAACAGATCATTCCGGTGGTCTATCCGCAGGATCTCAGTGTCTTCAAGCCTTCCACCGAGGCGCGGCCGAAGGATCGGCCGTTTACGGTTATCAACACAGGGAGTCTGTCTCTCCGCAAAGGTACGCCTTACCTCCTTGAGGCTTTCCGGCTGATCCGGAAAGAAATTCCGGATGCCCGCCTCTTGTTGACCGAAGCGGTCTCTGATTCCATTAAGCCAATCCTGGCGCAATATTCTGACCTGCCGATCGAATGGTCTCCCTATCTCATGCCGGAAAAGCTGGCTGACCGGCTGCGTTCGGCCGACCTCTTTATCCTTCCCTCGCTTGAGGAGGGCCTTGTAAGGACCGCGCTGGAGGCGATGGCGTGTGGTGTACCTGTGGTTCTGACTCCCAACACGGGGACGTCCCAGTATGTGAGAGAGCGAATCAACGGCTCAGTGGTTCCGATCCGAGATCCAGGCGCAATTTCCGAGGCAGCCCTAAATTGGTGGTCCCGAATTTCGAAAGGGTGCGTGGTCGAGCCTGGGGACTTCGCTGCGTCGATTTCTTCCGCAAAGCTCGTAGATTGCATGCAACGAGTTGCTTCGCTGGGAAAATCCGCATGAGCACGTTGGCAACACCTGGGAAAGCGGGCGACGACTTTCCGATTGTCGCGGTGACAGGCACGATGCCTTTGGGCGGAAGTTCGACCTTTCTAATTAATCTGGCCATCGGGATGCGGTCTCTTGGGAAGAAATTGGTTTTGATCGTGATGGGGACGAATAATCCCTATCGGCAGGAATTTCTGGCTACGGGAGCGATCCTGCACGAGATCTCCCGGAACGATTCGATCTATGAGGATCGAATCGCGGAAGTCTATCGGCTGACGGCTTCCTATCAGCCTTCGATGGTCCTCTCCTGCATGAGCGGCGAGAGTTTTGAAGTGCAGCGCTATGTTCCGAAGGGTGTGCTGCGCATGGGCATGGTGCAATCGGACGATCCGGGTGTGTATCGGATGGTTGCGGTCTATGCGCGATGGCTCGACGGCATGATCGGGGTCTCGGACCTCATCCGTCGTCGCCTTGCCGCAATGCCTCAATTCGAGGGAAAACAAACGGTCTATATCCCCTATGGCATCGCGTTCCGCGACGAGATGAGACCCCGTCCTTTGCGTTCGGTGAATACTCCCCTCCGGGTTATCTATGCGGGCCGTCTCGTCGAAGAGCAGAAGCGGATAAGCCGTATTGCGAAAGTGATCAAGACACTTACGGACGGGTCCGGGAGCTTTGAGTTCACGATCGCAGGTGGAGGGCCCCAAGAGCAATGGATGAAACAGGAGGTCGGAGGCCTCCCAGGCGTTCGATTTCTTGGGGAGATTGATAATGGGACTGTTATGCGCTGTTTTGCAGAGCAGGACGTTTTTCTTCTCCTCTCAGATTATGAAGGTCTGCCGCTCGCCCTTTTGGAATCCATGGGCATGGGATGTGTGCCGGTCGTCTCTGACCTTGAAAGTGGGATCCGCGATGTCGTTACCGAAGAGTGCGGTATGAAAGTCGCCGGAGGCGACCCTGATGGGGCGGTGAAATCGCTGATTGAGCTGCTTCTGGATCGCTCTCTCTTAAAACGGATGTCCGATCAATCCCGGGGAGAAGCCCGCGCGAGATACTCCGCTGGCTCCATGGCGCAAAGGTATCTCAGTACGTCGAGGGAGAATCCGTTGGTTACTGTCTGCCCAACCTGGAAGGCCCATTTGACCAGGATAGCCGTTCCGCTCGAGACCGCGCCCACTTGGTTCTACGCGCACCCAGTCAGAACTCTCCGAAGGTTTCGACGATGGTTTCTCAATTTAAGGGTGTCATAATTATCGTGATTCTCAGAGGATTTCTGGATTAATTTGACGGCTTTTCCAACCTTTATGCCCAATTTATTCTCTCGTATCTGGCACGCCAAGCGTCCGCGGTGGTGGCTTGCGTCGCTCCCGAATCTTACTCGTGCTCAAGCTCTATACCGGGTAGCGCACAATACGATGACGTCACCTGAGAGATGTATGATTCTTTGGGATCTATGCAGAAAAATGGAGCACGACGGTATCGAAGGAAATTTTGTTGAGTGTGGCGTCTGGAGAGGCGGATCAGCAGGCATTATGGGGCTAGCCATGATGACATCCAAACTAAATAGGACCCTCCATCTGTTTGATTCCTTTGAGGGGCTACCGGAACCCACTCAGGATGACGGCGAATTTGCGAAAGTTTATAGCGGAGGCAAAGCTCTCGGGAAACTGGAGTCTGTCCACCAATGTGAGGCCGGAATTGAGGTGGTAAAGAATTTCTTGCATTGCGATCTAAAGTTGCCGGTTGATCGAGTCAAATATTACAAGGGCTGGTTTCAAGATACAGTCCCCGAACATGGCAAAAATTGTGGTGACATTGCGGTGCTGCGCCTCGACGGGGATTGGTACGAATCCACGAAAATTTGCTTAGACGAGCTTTATGGCAGATTAGCAAAAGGCGGAGTCCTTTTGCTCGACGACTATTATGCATGGGAAGGATGCAGTAAGGCCGCAGACGAGTTCAGAGAACGGTTAGGGATATCTGATCAGCTGCGCAAAATTGATTGCGACTCAGCCTATTGGATCAAGTCATAACTGTATGGCGAAAACTTCCTTAGAGAGCTTGTTTTTTGCCAAGCCTTATAAGCGGTTGGTGTATTAAGACATTGGTAAAACAAATGAAGTGATTGAAGGGTAGAATCTGCTTCAGATTTTCAATCCAGCTTGCTGGCTAGGACTGCCCATCCTAGTGAGATAGATGGGTTTAGGCGCTTGCGATCAATAGCCTGAAAAACCGAGTTCCAGATTGACTGTAGTGGGGGGCGCGCAAGGTGTCGATTAAGAACATGACTGCCTACTTGACCGAGAAATGCCCATTGACCACCGCGTGGTAGGAAGCGATCGATTCGAAAGCCATTGGCTTCCATAAGTTCAATCAATCCATGAGAAGGATACCTAAAAAAATCATAGGGAAGTTCATGGGGGGGCCAATAGCAAGGGGCTGTCAGAAGCAACTTGCCACGGGGAGCGAGAAGGCGGCAAAATTCCTTTAGGGCCGCAGCTGGGTCCGGAACGTGCTCGAGCACCTCCGTACAAAGTATCGAGTCGAAAGACTGATCTTCCTGGGGGATTGCGTGAGCAGGGCAGGCGAAGTCGATTCCTGGCTTTGACGCCTCATAATCGCAGGCTAAAATTGATTTGCACGAGTCTTCGAAAAACTTTCTGTAAGGCTGGTCACCACAACCTACGTCGAGCAATCGCCCTTTCACTTCCGAGGCCAGCAAAAAGATACTTCGTTCAATGCAGTCAACAGCAAGAAAGCCGTTGTTGCATTTTTTGATCCTTGAAGAAGTAGGAAGTTGGCATTTGTAGAGGTTTTCAAGCTCGATTCTTAAGGTGTCATGATGCAGTCGGAAATTCATCTTTTCGGCGTTTCTTAGGATGTTGAGAAAATTGGCAATTCGGATTGGTGGTGAAATTTCCTATGCAAGGAAAATTCGTATTATGACCTACCGGAAGCAAATGGTCTGTGCTTTGCGCTTTTAGCTTATGTATTTTATCGGATAACCGCACAATAAAAAGTAAATAAGATTAACTTGGTGTGCGAGGCTTAAAAATGCGTCCGACCAAATGTTCTCGCAGTTCCGTAGGGAGAGTAACGAGCATTGCGATAACCCCGGTTATAGAAATAACTATACCCCGCACGATGAAATTTTGAAGAGCTGTGACCCCGGGTGTCCAAGTCATGCATAAAACAACACCGGGTATCATAAGCAAAATGGTTAATCCCGAAGGTCTGAGCCACATCAAAATTATTGAAACAGGCACTCCTAATGTCTCGGAAAGATGATGCATGCCTACTGGAGAGCTGATTGTAAGGTGACACAAAACAGCAATGATTGGAATTATTGCAACACCGAAAGTGCTTGTAGAAATGAGGCTCAGGCCCAAAAAGATTACAGACTCCAAGAAAAACAGGAATTTCAATGCCCCGATTGTTTTCGTTACGCCGACAAATCCATTGGCCAAACGGAAGACTGCGTAGGTGAAGACCATCAGCGACAGGGAAACAAAGTTTATGGGGGGCCAAGAGATCTTTTGACTCGTCCAGATTGAAATGAAATCAGGAGTGATGGCCACAAATGCCATGCATCCTGCTGCCGCAAGAGCGGCTGTCAGTTGAAAAATGTTTCTAAAACGGTTCCTAAGGACCTCGGTCTCGCCACGAACGAACATTTCAGAAAATGCAGGAGTCGAATGATCCATCGGACGGGAAAGAAATTGCAGGAGAATAGCAAAGGGTTTATAGCAAACGGTCCACGCGGCCGCAGCATCAAGGCCAAGAATCTTCGATATCACGAGGATTGGGCTGCCACTGAGAATTTGCCACCCCACCCCCATAAGAAAAAGGTCACGGCTGTATTGAAAAATTCCCTTGAAGCGGTTCCAAGAGGGTTTTCCCCATTCCCGGCCGCGTGGCAGTAGATGGAGCCGGTGGCCGGCGATCACAGAAAAAACTACGCTACAGACAAGCCCTCCTGCCTGGCTGAAGACCATTGAGTAGACGCCCCATCCCAACTTAAATCCACCCCACAGCGTGCCGAGATAGACGACGAAGACCAAAATCGTCGAAACCGAGGTGAGGTCTTGACGCTGGAAGGCGTAAAAAGGCGCACCCAACATGCGAGCGCCGATGCCTATTCCTGCAATTGTGCTTTGAAGTCCGATTAGTAGGATGAAATCGTTCGAGAGGGATTCTGGGATTGCGAAAATGCTGGCAAGCATCGGGCCGACGCTCCAGCCGATCAGGGCAACCGCGCCGCCGATCAGGCAGAGTGCAATAGTTCCGGTCAGAAGGATAGATCCATAGACTCCGTTTTCCCGATGGTCTTTCTCATCAATCAATAGCCGTGAAATGCCCTGTGAAATGCCGCAATCCAGGAGATACAGATAGCCGACAATTTGGAGCACGACAGCCCAGAGTCCGAAGTTTTCTTTTCCAAGGTATCCAAGCGCGAGCGGAATTGAAAACAGAGAATAGGCGATGTTTGCCGCCATGGCGACATAACCAAGACCAAGCCCGCGAAAGAAAAGAAGCTTGCGAGACACGTGATGAAATTAGCTGCGGCTCAAGGGTGGGGGCCGCCTCGGACGGCGGGTGGTTCTGCTTAAGAAAAATAACTTCGCGTGAAGGCGAAACTAACTCGCGGAGCGGAGAGCTGGGTCGGGAATTGGGGCGGGGATGTTCGTATCCATTCGTTTCTCCTCGAGGAATTGTTTGATGGAATTCCTTGTCATTTTCAACATTCCGCAGGCAAAAAATGCATTTGGCAGATCATTCCGATATTCACCAAAGATAAAAATGAAAGCAAATGGGGCGTACACGGCGGCAACTGCCAATGTTATTGCTAATGGACGGAATGGAGTGTTCCAGGCTTCACGCAAAACCTTTACGGAATATAGGCTGATTCCAATAAGAAGAGCTGCGATGGCGACGAGCCCAACGGCTCCCGCGAAGCGGATGCTGCTTACCGGGCCGCTGTGGAAACTTCCTTGAATCATAAAGGCCTCCTTCATGTTGTCTTCACCAATGAATCCCGCGCCGCCGAATGATGAGCCACGCATAATTTCCAAGTCCTCTTTGGAAAAGCCGAAACCATCCCCCATGACTTTATCTTTGATGTATTTATCGGACGTTAGGGCTAGGACCCACATTTCTACCCGCCAGTCCGTGGATTCTTTCGCTCCTTGAGCCACCTCCGTATTCCATGGCCCGGGGAGAAAACTGAGAGAGCGCTGGATACTTCGAGGGAGGTCGACCACGGCTTGTGTGGCGATAATTAAAACGACTGCAGCGAGACCTACCATCGACATTTTAATGACCCCGATACCTTTCTCCCAGAAATAGGCCGCGATGATCATGGTAATTGCCGTCGCGAAAAAGACGTTGCGAAACCCTGCCATTCCGATGCAAAGCACTGCAAAAGTGAGTACTGCAAAGTGGCCTGGTTTCATTGGACTCATGACCCGAAAAGGGTTGTTGTAGGCTATTAAAGCCGTGACAAGGGGTGGTCCGATGAAGGTTAGGCCTTGGTAACGCCCCTGAATGTTCAGGCCTCCGGCTTCCTTGTTTAGGACTTGCTCGTCGAGATAAGATTCGACATTAACCCCCGAGTAGATGGGTGCGATCAACGGAGTAAGGAATGGAAAAATCTGAGTCAACATGTTGATTATGCCGACTAGAAAGCTTGGCCCCAAGGTTATCAGCGGAAAATAGTAGCCAAGCTTTGGCCCAATCACGATGCGTTTAAGAACGATGAAGGCGAGTAAACCTACCAACACTTTGAGGTAAGGCCGGCCGCCTACTTGCTCGGTTCCCAGGAAGGCCAGGCCGATGGGATTCTTCAGGAACATGACCACAATCAGTCCGGCATTTATCCAGAGGAGTACATCAAGGTAATCGATTTTTGTTCCCATGCCGCGGAACTGCTTCATCGCGATCTGAGCGAGAAAAACAGAAAATGCGGTCAGGACGCCCAATTCTTGCACATTAAAGGGCAGAGGCAAGAAGCCGATACTTCCTGTGAGGGGCCAGCAAAGGGGAATGAGCAGCCAGATGTGCCTTCGTGCGGCCAAGATGAAAGCCGCCCCGAAGGTCGCGCCAAAAAACGCCATCACCATGAAGGTGTTGCCTTGTCCAACCGACTTGCCAAGGTAAAGGGCTATGAGGACACCCGCGACCATAGCAAGAATGGGGGCGACCATGGCCATGGAATGGCGATCGTTTGACATGATTATTTGAGTTTTGGGAGGGCTGGTTTCAGAATGCCCCCAATCGTTGATGTCCGTTCCTTCCGCGCCTCCTCGGTCACATGTTGGGCTGAGTCGGAGAAGTCTTCCGGATTCGTCGCGACGCCGAGTGCCGAATCGGGGATCGGTTGGATGGGCGGCGGGGTTAGGGCTAGAAATTCGCCGTTGGCGGTGCGGGCCGCGTCCGCGGCTTCGGGTTGGAAAAGGCCGAGAGGGAGAATGTAAACCGTGGGAATCTTGCTATCTTTTTCGATTGATGATGCCAGCCGCCCCATCCAACGGGAACTCTCGGAATTCCAGACCATCAATTCCGCTCCCATGCCTCCTACGGGCATCTTCACCTCGGTGGACATCGCGCCCCCTTCGGCGAGGTCTTCGATCCCGTAGCGGTACATCGGGCGGCGGGCGACGAGTTTGGCGAGCATGGTGGTGATATTGTGGAGCCCCGGACGCATGGCGGAAAGGAATTCTCTGAGGTGGACCCCATTTTCCGACCAAAAGAGCGGTAAAATAGGTTATGCGAGGTTCGCTTGGAAAGGTGTTGTTATTGGTTGTGGTGATCTGTGGATTCTCATTGCGTCCAAAGCGAAAACTCCGGGGGTTAGGGGGCG
>JBGSVZ010000022.1:0-13717 GCA_041752695.1 Terrimicrobiaceae bacterium | reverse complement strand
GAACACGCCATCGCAACCGGCGGCCACGGCTGCCCGGGCTAGGACGGGTGCCAGCACGCCGTCCCCGCCGGTTCGGTCACCCGCTCCACCAGGACGTTGCACGGAATGTGTTGCGTCGAAAACTACCTGATAATTCAATTCCTGCATCCAGTAAATGGAGCGCATGTCTGCGACAAGGTTATTGTAGCCGAAGGTGGCACCCCGTTCGGTGAAAAAGAACGCCTTGCAGCCGACGGCCTCCAGTTTTTTGCCGATGTTGCCCACATCCCACGGCGCGAGGAACTGGCCTTTTTTGACATTCACCGCCCGCCCGCTCCGCCCGGCGGATTCGATGAGGTCGGTCTGGCGGCAGAGGAAGGCGGGGATTTGCAGCAAGTCGATGTACTCCCGGGCGATTTCGATCTCCTCGGGGGAATGGACGTCGGTGGTCACGGGGACATTAAACTCGCCGCCGATTTCCGCCAGGAGGGCACACCCTTCCTTCGCGCCCATGCCACGGAAGGACTTGCCGGAAGTGCGATTCGCTTTGTCATAGGAGGCCTTAAAAAGAAAATCCACCCCCGCGTCACCACAGATGGCGTGAAGTTTTTTGGCCATGCGGCGGGCGAAAGCCGCGGATTCGATCACGCACGGGCCGAGTATAAATAGCGGATCCTTGCCGCCCAGGGTGTGGCGGCCAATTTTTACGACAGGTCGGGGCATTGCCGGAGGGTATGCTGTTTCAAGGCGGTTCGCCAAGTGTTTGCAAAAGGTTGTTCGACGGAGGAGAAAATTCCTCCCCGGCCTTTCTGGCGTGAAAAATGCTTGCGCTAGCAAGTTAAGTGCCTGAATGATCTGCCTCCGGATGGCGGGAATGGAGCAATATCAGGGACTGGCGCTGCAGCAGACTTTGTCGCCGCAGATGCAGCAGAGTCTCAATATCCTGCAGGCTCCCCTGATGGAGTTGCGTCAACTGGTGGCGGCCGAGTTGGAAGTGAATCCTGTCTTGGAAGAGGAGCCGAGGGAGAACGCCCCGGATGCGGAGCATGCGGAAACCACTTCGGACATGGGCGACGAGTGGAATGAGTATTTTGCGCAGAAGGCGACCGCCGAGCCCTGGACGTCGGAAGCGCAGGAGCGGCGTCAGCATTTTCTCGATTCGCAAACCCGTTCGCCCACCTTGCAGCAGTATTTGCTGGAGCAGCTGAGCGGGTCGTCGCTTTCCGAGCGGGAGCGGGGAATTTCGCTGGTGGTTGTTGGCAATATTGACGACCGCGGGTATCTCTGCGCCACGGATGAGGAGATCGCCAGCCAGGCCGGTTGTGGGGTGGAGGAAGTGATGCGGGTGGTGGAGGCGGTGCAGGCTTTGGAGCCCGCCGGGGTCGGCGCGCACACGCTGTCGGAATGTCTGTTGCTGCAGTTGCGGCGCAGCGGTCGGGGGTATGGTCTGGAGAGCCGCATCGTGCAGCATCATCTCGACGAGTTGGCCCGACGGAAACTTCCCGAGATCGCCAAGCTTCTGCACGTCACCGCCAGCGAGGTGCAGCGCGCAGCGGAAGCCATTGCCGAACTTGATCCGCGCCCGGGCCGCCAGTTTACCTCCGAGGAGGATCAGACCATTCTGGCTGATGTGACGGTGGAAAAGGATGGGGACTCCTACATTGTCGCGCTGAACGACGACGAGATCCCCGCCCTGCGGATTGGCAATGACTACAAAGACATGCTCTCGCAAACGGGATCGAGCCGCGAGGTGCGGGATTATTTGCGCGACAAGATTCGCGGTGGGCGGTTTTTCATCAAATGTATCCAGCAGCGCCAGCACACGCTCCTGAATATCGCCCGGGAAATCGTGGAACGTCAGCGGGAGTTCTTCGACATTGGTCCGGCGCATTTGCGGCCCATGACGATGAGCCAGGTGGCGCAGTCCGTGGGCGTCCATGAGACGACGGTGAGTCGCGCGGTCTCCGGGAAATACATGCAGACCCCGCGCGGACTGTATGAGTTGAAGTATTTTTTCACCTCGGGCTACACCACGGCGGAAGGCCAGTCGGTCAGCAACGAGAGCGTACGCCAGGCCATTGCGGAGATCGTGCGCATCGAGGATCCGAAACATCCGATGAGCGATCAGGAAATTGTCGTGCGTCTCACCGAAAAAGGCGTCCCCATCGCCCGCCGCACGGTGGCAAAATACCGGGAACAGCTCGGGATTTTGCCCAGCCATCTGCGAAAATCCTTCTGACCGCGCTTGTCGCCGCCGCCAGGCTGCGCATACTTGAGCGTTCATGGCTTCACTCGACGAACAGTCTCTCCGTGACGCGCTGCGCCGCGTCAAATACCCCGGCTTTTCCCGCGACATTGTGTCCTTTGGACTCGTCAAGGAAATCACCGTCAATGGTCCCAATGTGACCGTGCAAATGACCCTGACCACGTCCGAACCCGCGGTGGCCACGCAGATCCGGGATGAAGCCAAAGCCGCGCTGGCCTCGGTCGCGGGTGTCGGCGTTGTTGACGTGAAAATCGACATCCAGGCACCCGCCCAAGCCGCAGGACTTCCCGGCCCGGCTGGTATCGAAGGGGTGCGTCATGTCGTCGCTGTGGCCAGTGGGAAGGGTGGGGTGGGGAAATCGACCGTTGCGGTCAATCTCGCCCTGGCCCTGGCGCGCACCGGCGCGAAGGTGGGGCTCTGCGATTGTGACCTGTATGGTCCCAGCATCGCGCTGATGTTTGGGGTCAACGAACGCCCCATGGCGGACGAACAGGATCGCATTATTCCCATCGAGCGTGAGGGGCTCAAGCTGATGTCGATGGGCTTTCTCATCGACGACGGTTCGCCTGCCGTGCTGCGAGGCCCTATGGTCACACGGTACACCCAGCAATTCCTTCGTCAGGTTGCCTGGGCCCCGCTGGATTACCTGATCCTCGACCTGCCTCCGGGAACGGGGGACATCCAATTGACCATTGTCCAGACCATTGCTCTCAGCGGGGCCATTATTGTCACCACCCCGCAGGAAGTTGCCCTGATCGATGCGCGCAAGGCGGTTGGCATGTTCCAAAAAACCAACGTCGAGGTTCGCGGCATCGTGGAAAATATGAGCTATTTCCTCTGTCCAAGTGACGGCCAGCGGTACGATATTTTCGGCACGGGCGGTGGCGCGCGTGAGGCGGCCCGGCTGAAAGTGCCTTTGCTGGGTCAGATTCCGATTGAGATGGCGGTCCGCGAAGGCGGCGACATTGGACGCCCGGTGGTTTCCGCGGAACCTAATGGCGCGGTCGCGGCAGAGTTCGGCCGCATCGCCGCCCAGATTCGCGCGGACGTCGAAAAATAAGGGGTTGCCAGTTTCGTTCGGGAAATGAGTCTTGCCCTGGACGCGGCCCAAGCTCCACTCTGCGTGGCTCATGACACGTCTCGATGGCAGAGAAACAGGTGAACTTCGCGTAGTAACCCTCGAACCCGGCGTCGCTCCGCATGCCCATGGATCGGTGCTGGTCGCCTTCGGGCAGACGCGGGTGATTTGTGCCGCGATGATTGATGAGGGGGTGCCTCGCTGGATGAAGGAACAGGGAGTGCCCGGGGGTTGGCTGACGGCGGAATACTCGATGCTTCCCTATTCCACGATTGCCCGGAAACCCCGCGATATTACCAAGGGCCGCCCCGATGGCCGGGGAACGGAAATTCAGCGCCTCATCGGACGTTCGCTCCGAGCCGCGGTGGACCTGGTGGCGCTCGGGCCTCGGACGCTCTGGGTGGATTGTGATGTGCTGCAAGCCGATGGCGGCACCCGCACGGCTGCCATTACGGGAGCCTGCGTGGCGGTGGAGCTGGCTTTTCGCAAACTCATCGCGGCGGGAAAGCTCGCGCGGTCCCCGATGAAACGCAAGGTGGCGGCTGTGAGTGTGGGGATGGTCAACGACGTGCCCCTGCTGGACTTAAATTACCTCGAAGACAAGGACGCGAGCGTGGATCTGAATCTGGTCATGACCGATGCCCTCGATTTCGTGGAGGTGCAGGGCTCCGGGGAGGAGGCGGTCTTTTCGTCCGCGCAACTCACCGCCATGTTGGATCTCGGCAAGTCGGGGATCGAAAAGCTACTGCAGATTCAGAACGCTGCGTTGGCCTCCTAAAAAAAACCACGCTTGTCCGCCTTGCGGGAAACGACGGTCCCTTTTCGCCTGCGGCCTTTCGGGTGTTATGAGAAGTGGGTGAGGTCTGCGAAAGGGCTGAAGGCCTGTTATTCCACAGCCCGGGTCGAAGGCCCGGGGCTTTGGCCGAAAAAAAGGCGGCCTGAAGGGCCGCGATCCGATGCCCGTCCCAGCTCATGGCTCAATCGCGGCCCGTCAGGCCGCTCGAAATTGACCATCGCGAACCCAGCCCTGCGGACTGGGCTATGAGACTTCCGCACCTTTGGTGCTGATCTTGAGCCTCGCCTACTTTTCATGACGCCCCGTGGCCTTTCCAGAATGCAAAAACGCGCTTGACGGACTGGGGATTGAAGGAGAAGCTCCCTCCCCTTTTCAAAATTTCCATGGCTATTAAATGTGATATCACCGGAGCACGCCCCAAGCGGGGGAGAAAAATCCACCGCCGCGGTCTCGCGAAGAAAAAAGGCGGCATCGGCATGCACGTCACCAAGTCGGTTTTGCGTTGGCACACGCCCAACTTGAAGACCAAACGTGTCTGGGTGCCCGAACTCAAGAAGTTCGTGGTTGTCAAGGCAACGGCCCGGGCTTTCAAGACCGTCGCCAAAAACGGAGCGCACAAGACCCTCCGTAAAGCCGGCCTCATTTAAGGCAAACTCCCGGGGTTTTCCCGGGTGATCGCCCCCAGGCTTCCCATTATGGCCTTCAGTGTTGTCAGCAACAAATCGGGAAAAACCTACTACCTGCACGCCCGGCTGCAAAAGCTGAAGGGCGGGCAGGAAGTGACGTTATATTATTTCGCCGGCCAGCCCGCCGCGGGTGCGATTGATGCTGTGCCCCCGGGTTATGTGGTTTGGGAGAACGAAAAAACCGGCCTGCCTTTGTTGAAAAAAGGGTAGTCGGCGGAAGGTGGCATCGGCATCCTGCCGTTGTCTGTTTCTACTCACCGGCAGAAGCCGGTGCAAAGCCTCCTTCTCAGCCACAGGGAAATCGTCCCCTCACCGCTCATGCCCTCGGGTGGGCGTTTTCGTAGGCCCGTTTAAGCCTCTCAGCCGTGACGTGAGTGTAGATCTGCGTCGTGGAGAGGTTGGCGTGGCCGAGGAGGGTTTGGACGCTGCGCAGGTCTGCGCCGCCATCAAGAAGGTGGGTGGCGAAGCTGTGACGAAGTTTGTGCGGGCTGAGGTCCGCCGGCAATCCGGCCGCCTGGAGGTATTTTTTCATGGCCAGCCAGACCGATCGGGAGGAAAGCCTGCGGCGGGACTTATTGAGAAAAAGCGGGCCGGAGTGGACGCCGGCCTTTGAGCGGTAGCGCGAAATCGATTCGAGCGCCGGACCTCCGACGGGGCAGATCCGTTCTTTCGAACCCTTGCCCAGCACGCGGACGGTTTCGCTGAAGGGATCGACGGATCCCACGTCGAGGGAAACAAGCTCGGAGAGGCGTAAGCCCGTGGAATAAAAGAGTTCGAAGATGGCTTCGTCGCGAGACGCCATCCAGGCCGGAGCCTGCTTTTGCCGTTCCGCTTTGGCGGGTTTTTCCAAAAAGGTTTCCACCTGACTGATGGTGAGAAACTTCGGAAGCTGCTTTTCGATTTTGGGAAGTTCGACGGTTTTGAGAATATTGGTCGGGAGGATCCCGCGGATCACGAGGAAGGTGTAAAGGCTGCGCAGGGCCGAAAAGACGGCTCGGATGGTGGAGCGGGCCTTGCCGTCTTTCGTCAGTTTGAAAAGGTAGGCGCGAAAATCGTCGGCTGTGGCGGAGCGCCAGGAAACCTGCGGCCGGAACTCGCGGAATCCGGTCAGGGCCTGACGGTAGGCGGTGAGGGTGTGTCGTGAGGCATTTTTTTCTCCCTCCAAATGCCGGTAAAATTGCTCTTCGAGAAGGTTGCGGTTGGCCGAGGCCGAAGCCCGGTTTTTTTCCGCAGGTCGCGCCGCTTTTCTCACCGGGAGCGGGCGCTCCTAGGACCCTGCGCCCATGGGAGCAGCGAGGGGAGGCTGGGCGGTGTCGTCGACTTTGCCCTGCTTCTGCGTGCCGCGGTCAAAACGAAGAATGGCCGAGCGGGTCTCCACGCCGTCGGGCGAAGTGGCCACAATCGGAATCTCGTAGGTGCCATCCGGGAATATGAAATGGTAGCGGAAGGTGCCGTCGGGATTCAGGGTGATCGGTTTGCCGTCCACCGTGACCTTGGCGCGAGGATCCGTGCCGCCGTAGAAGATCACCTCCGCATTGACGTGCATGAAAAATTCCCGCTGCGTCTGGCCGAAGGAACTCAGGGTTTCCGAGCCTCCCGCCCAACTGCTGGTGGCCGCCGCCGACCAGCTGGTGAGAGCGGCCTGGCTCCAACTGGAGAGCGCGGTCGCTCCGGGCCAGCTGCTTTGGGCGGCTTGCAGAAAACTGGTCTGCGCACCCTGCAGCCAACTGGAAAGGGCTGCCGCGCTCCAGCTCGCTTGGGCGGGCCAGCTGCCGAGATTTTCTGCGCCCCAACTCGAGGTGGGGCCTTGGGCGGCCGCAGCCCAACTGGTCAGAGCCGCTGCGGCCCAGCTCGAAAGCGCCGCGGCGCCCCAACTGGACCCGCTGCTGCCGCCGCCGCTGGATAGGGCTCCGAGCGCGCTGAAAAGACTGCTTTCCTCCGAGCCCCACTGGCCCTTGGCAAGCAACTCACTGGCGTTGCCACTGCTCAGTTTTTCGTCGAGATGCTGGCGGATGCGAGACTCGATCTCCTCGGAACTGAACGCTCCGCTCGAGAGGTTATCCATCAACTCGCGGCCAAGGAGCGCCTCGAGCACCACACGCTGGTCAGTGGAAAAATCGGCGGCGACGCCCTCTCCGAAAGCCATCAATTTGCCGTCCTTTTGCAGGCGGGCTAGGGCCTGGATCAGAGTCTCGCCGGACTTGATCGCGGTCTGGATGTTTTCCATGAGCTTTTGGAAGCTCAGATGGAGAGGAATCGTCGCGTAGTCGAAACTCTCGGAATCCGAAAGGCGGTCGGGCGGGGTCTGGATGGTGACGGAACGTGCGATCAACTTCCACGCGCTGCCGCGGTAATAGCCGATTTCGACGGTGTAGCGGGCTCCCGCAACTTTGACCGGAATGTACCAATTCCGGGTTTCGAAGGGCACTTCGATCTCCGCTTCGATGCTCTCCTCGCCCTCATAGACGCGGAGAAAAGTCTGACCGCCGGGGTGCCGGGCGATGTCGATGTCCCAGTAGGTGAAAAGCCAGTGCGGCTCCTGGGCGACGAGAAAGATCGTGTCCGATCCGTAGCTATGCGGCAGGTCGCCGAGGCGGTCGAGCTCCGAGGAGGGTTCCGCGATTGGATGATCGACGGCTCCGGCCTCTGCGTCCTCGGCAGGTGCAGTTTTTTTCAATTGAAAGCCGGCAGCTTTCCCAGTTCCCTCAGCAGATTTTCGGCTCATAAACAACGTGAAATCCCATCCGACCGGCCAGTAGAAACATACGCTTTCCTAGCTGGCAACGGATTTTTTCCTTATTTTTCCTCACCCCTTGAAATCTGCGCCGCAAGGCGTAATTTTCCGCCCATGAATCATTCGCCTTTCGCCGTCCTTTTCTCAGGACTGCTGGTTGCCGGTTCCCTCGTCGCGGAACAGCCCGCATCGTCCGGCGCCCTCGTCCGTCAACTCAACGATTCCTTCGCGCAGGTTTATGACAAGATCGCACCGACCGTCGTGGTGATCGAGGTCCGCCGGTCTGCGGATGCCCCGGTGAGTGGTCTTCCCGAGGGGCTGGAATTTTTCTTCCGCCGCCAGCAGCCGGACCGTTCCCTTCCCCTGATGCCCGACCAGGGTTCCGGATTTATCGTCTCCCAGGAAGGGCACATTATTACCAACAATCATGTGGTGGATAATGCCGCTCCGGACGGCCTGCTCGTGAAACTCAAGGACGGTCGGAAATTTCCGGCGACTCTCGTGGGAGCAGATCCCAAATCCGACATCGCCGTGATCAAGATCGACGCGGGGAATCTTCCCGTTGCCGAACTCGGCGACAGCGACATGGTCAAGGTGGGCAACTTTGCCTTCGCCATTGGCGCGCCCGAGGCCCTGCCCTACACTTTTACCGTCGGGGTGATCAGCGCGAAAGGCCGCAACGATCTTCAGCAGTCCCCGAACTATGAGGAATATATCCAGACTGATGCCTCGATCAATCCCGGCAACAGCGGCGGTCCGCTCTGTGATATCGACGGTAAAGTGGTGGGGGTGAACACCCTCATTGCCGGCATGAACCGCGGCCTGGGATTTGCCGTGCCGATCAACATGGTGAAAAATGTCAGTGACCAGCTCGTGGCCAACGGACGGGTGTCCCGGCCCTGGCTGGGCATCGGCATAAAAGGGATTGAGGAAAGTGTCCCTCTGCAAAATTATTTCACCGCGTTGGAGAAGGGCGTTGTCGTGGAACAAATCGAGCCTAATACCCCCGCCTACACCAGCGATCTGCGCGAGGGGGATGTGATTCTCAAGGTGGACAGCGTGCCTGTGGCGGTTTCCCGGGATTTGCAGCGCGAGATTCTCTCGAAAAAGGTGGGCTCCAGCGTGCAGTTGGAAGTCTGGCGGGCAGGCCAGACCATGAACGTTGCGGTTCAGACCGGGGAACAGCCCGATCGCCTGATGCGCGCGACAAATCGCCGGCCCCCAGCCGTCCCATCGGTTCCCGGCCCGCAGGTAGCCCCCGCGTTTCCGGGAATGACGCTTCAGGAATCGCCGGAAGGGGCACCGTCCCGGGGTGTGGTCGTGACGGAAGTCGGCGAGGGCACGGCGGCCGCGCTTGCGGGCCTGCAGCCTGGCGATGTGGTGATCGAGGCGGGAGGCAAACCGGTTCGCAACAAAGCCGACCTTGAGGCAGTGCTTGCCGGGGCGGACCTTTCGCGGGGGCTGATGATTTTTATCGAGCGCGAGGGGCAGCGGACCTTCAAAATCCTCAAACAGTAAGAGTGGGTTAAAAATTGCGGATCTTTGGGGAAAGTGGAGAGCCGAGCGAAGCGAGACCGCTTGCCGAAGGCAACCCAAAGGGCGAAGCGAAGCGGCGGCAAATGCGGGCGCACGCATCCCCTGGTGCTGAGGGCCCGGCACCCTCCAGAATTTGCATTTTTAAGCACGCTCCATTGAGTTGAGGGTTGCCGCCGGCGTCTGGGCGGGTGATGTTCCGGGCATCGCAACCATGCAGCGTCTCATCTCCCAGATTGGCCGGAGCCAGCGGCTGGCGGTGGTGAATCACCTCAAGCGTAGCGCGGAGGGTCTCACCGTGGCCGAACTCGCCGCCCGTCTCGACATGAGCTACATGGGCGCGAAACAGCACTGCATCGAACTCGAACGCGACGGGTATCTCGACACCTTCCGGCGTCACCGCGGTGTGGGCCGGCCGGAATTGCTCTACCGGCTCACCACCAAGGCGCAGGACCTTTTCCCGCAGGCCGACAACGCGCTTTGTATTTCCCTGCTGGAGCAGGCACGAAAACTCTTCGGCCCCGGCGCCCCGGAGAAAATGCTCTACCTGCACTTCCAGCAGAAGGCGGCGGACTACGCGGCGAAAGTCAAAGGGGACACCCTGCCGGAACGCGCGTTGTCTCTGGCCAAGCTCCGCGAGAAGGAGGGGTATATGGCAGAATTTGCAGATGACCCTCCGCGGTTGATTGAGCGCCACCATCCGATGTTGGGGCTGATTGAAGCCTACCCCGGCACCCCGGACCTCGAGCGGGACGCCCTCCAACGCGTGCTCGCCGTGCCCGTGCGCCGCGAAGTGAGGCAGATCGGCGGAAACTACGAGTGCGTCTTTTTTCTCGGCTGAGGGCGTGTTTCCCAGTGGCGGGGCGGGGCGATTGATGCTTCCTTGGCGGCATGTCGAAAATTGTCCTACTTTCTGGAACGAACCGTCCTGGCAGCAACACCCGTAAGATTGTCGCCCACCTCGATGCGATCTACCGCGCGCTCGGTCAGCCAACCCAAATCCTCGACCTCGCCGACCTTCCGCCCGAAATTTTTTCGCCCGCCAGCTATGCGGAGAAACCCTCCTCCTTCAAACCCTTCTCCGACGCCATCCTTGCCAGCCGCGGCATCCATGTGGTGACTCCGGAGTACAATGGCGGCCTGCCCGGTGTGCTGAAATACTTCATCGACATGCTGAAATTTCCCGAGAGTTTCGAAGGCCGTCCGGTGTGTTTCACCGGTCTCGCCGCCGGGATGTGGGGCGCGCTGCGTCCGGTGGAGCAACTCCAGGCCATCTTTTCGTATCGCAACGCCCACATTTTTCCCGACCGTGTTTTTATGCCCGGGATCAATGACCATCTCACCTCGGAAGGCCGCCTTTCCAACGAGGAATGGCTCGGACGCCTGCGCGGACAGGCCGAAGGTTTTGTGAAGTTCGTCGGCGCGGTGAATCCCGTCTGATGGGGAGCGGCAGGCTCTTGCCGCACATCCTCAGCTCTTCTGCGCCCAGAACTGCGAGCGGCCCTCCGCCGTCGAGCAATAGGGCCAGCCATTTTTCCAGGACTCGTTGAGCACGAAGTGGAGGCAGAAATTTTTACGACCCATCAGGTGGTGGGGCAGGAGTTTCCAGTCCAGGCAGACGTCGTCAAACACCACCACCGACCCCGCCTTGGCAAACGGCCGCATCAGCCGCCATTCGTCGAGGATGCCGCTGGTGAAATGCATGGAGTCCTGAAAGAAAAAATCCCACTGCGGCACCTTCGAAGGGAAAATCGTTGGCAGCATCTGGCGCGAATCGCCGTTGAGAAAAGTGATCTCGACGTTTGGAAAGGTGTCGCGGGCGAGCTGGAGGTTTTCTTCGCGGAACCGCCGGAGTTCCAGCCAATCCTCCATCGGGATCGTGCTCACCTCCGGATCTCCGTCGTAGTCGATCGTGAAAATTTTCGCGCCATTGGCATTTTCCGCCGCGGCTTTGGCCATGGTGTAGGTGCCGAGGCCCTCGAAGGTGCCGGTCTCGACGATCACCTGGGGTTTGTGCCAGCGGATGGCGTTGTAAAGACGTTTGGCGCTTTTTTCGTGGGTGGACCACTCGTGTTTCCAACGGCTCGGCGGAAGGTCGAGCTTGACGGAAAAGTCGCAAATGGAAGGCCAGGCATCCTTGAGGGTTTTCATCACAAGGGCGGGGAGTTAAACGGAATATCCCGCGTTAGGGAAGCCCATCCTGTCCGGGGGCGCGGTGGAGTCAGTGCGACCCCGTGAGAGCGTCCGCCACCATCCCGGCGGCCTGGAGAAAATTGATCCTCCCGGTGTTGATGGTGAGGTGGAAGTGCAGCGGATCGCGGCCCCCGGCACCGAAATTGCGCTGCAGATAGCGGGCCTTGGCGAGGTCCCCTTGCCGTACAAACTCCGCCGCTTCCACGGCCCGGAGGTGCTTTTTCTCCATCACGTGTTTCACCCGAACTTCAAGAGGCGCGATCACGCGGAGGTGAAAGACATGCGGCAGTTGCGCTGTGACCAGATGGGCCCCGCGCCCGACAAGGACCACATTGCCGGCCATCGCCAATCGGAGAATGGTTTGGTTCGTGCGTTCCACCAGCGTCCAGGAAGACGGGTGCGTGCCCAGAAGTTCCTCCAGCACCTCGGTGACCCTGCTGCGTGCGTCCTCCGGCATGTAGGGCTCCAGGGATTCCGGGAGGCGACTATCCTCCAGCACTTGCTTCACCAGGTCGCGATTAAAAACCGCCCACGGCTGGCGGTCCCGCAGGCGGGCTTCCATCATTTCCATCACCAAGTGTCCGATGGCTCCTCCGCCGGCTCCTGTCTCCCGTGAAATGGTGAGCGCACGAACCTTTGGCTTCGGCGCATTGGACATCGGGGTTTTGGCCTGGGCAAGGAGGTAGGCCCGCCATTTGTCTGTCGCTGGCTCTTTCATCTTAATCCGAACTTCCGCCAGACCGGGACCGTTCGCTTACCCGCCCTTGAGATAATCTCGCCCTTCCTTGTCCTGTCGCGGCAGGTCGGACGCATGGATGCCGCGTGCGTGAACTACTCGTTGCCCTGCCGCAGCGCCGGCATCTCGGCGGCGATCCAGTCGCGGACAGGCCGGTTGTTTTCGACATGCTCGTGCAGAATGTGGCGGAGGCGTTCGGGGGTGAGCCGGCCATACCAGACGCCGTCGGGATAAACGACCAGCCAGGGGCCTTCCTGACAGATGCGCAGGCACGCAGCCTTCGTGCGCATCACGGGGACTCCGAGCGTTTTTGTCTCGGCCTTCAGGAGATCCCACAGCCCCGCATGGGCCACGGGATCACAGCAGTCCGGTCCGACACAGAGAAACACATGCCGCGTCGCGCGTTCGAATTCGCGGGTCGGCAGCTTGGAGTCTTTGGGGAGAGATTCGGGCACGGGAAGGGACGATATCTGCGGGGTTTACTCTTGGGGAGGCTGGAGACTCTTCCCCTTGGCGATGTCCAATGTCGTGAGCAGGAATTGCGGAGAGACGCGCGTGTCAGCGGTTTCTTCCTCAATGATTTTCTCGATGGCACCTGCCTTCACCAAATTGCACCGAATCATTTCCCCCACGAAAGCGGTATCCTTTGGACGCGCCGCCGCGAGTTTCGAGTACGCCAGGTCAAGTGGGTGAAGGCAGTGGGCAATCGCTCCAGCGGTATTTTGCGTTTCCAGCCGAATCGCGCGTTCGCGCCACCGAAGTGGGAGTACCGCTGTTTCCGGACCAACTCCATGGGCGTAGTAGCCGTAACTTTCGTGGAAGGGAGACAACTCGCCAAGAGAGCCGTCGATCATATCCGATTTCTCCGGGGCGTGCAGGGTGTAATATCGACTTCGTCGGAATACGCGAGAAAGCGGGGGGCATCAGGCAACCGGGCCAGCACGGCTTGGCTTCCGATGATGACAAACTCGGTTTCTTCTGTCGCCGCTTTGGCGGCGCGCAACACGTGTTCGATATCAGGCAGCCGCATAACGGCGAAGAACTTTGCCGCGCTCTTCCTCGCTCAGGATGCCCGTGAACGGGCTAGATTGGCGGAGACGGGTCGCTTCCCGCGAACGCGAACGCAAGATCTGAACGATGGACCTAACGTCCGAGCGGGCCAATAACCGGGACCACTCCTTGGGTGCGGGAGATTCCGGACGGCAGGTTGCCCAGCGGCTTGCGGTTCGCTGTGCGTGTTCGACCAAGTGGGGGTTTCGCTGAAGTTTTTGGGAAATGAGCCGGTGCAGCAGAAGGCTCCGGCGGTCAATTTCCTGATGCGTCTTCACGACAGACGTCTAACCGCTCCCGGGTAACTATGCAAGGTGGCTTGCAGATGTGCCCTTCACGCCGAAACTTCCAGCGCCTCCGCCTCGGCCGACCAGGCGGCGTTGGCGGCGTCGAGTTGATCGTGAAGATTGGCCAGTTCTCGGTTGAGCTGGAAGGAGCGGTTGGAATTGCCGTGGGTCTCTGGGGTTTCGAGTTCGGCGGTGAGTTCCTTTTGCCGGGCTTCCAGGCGGTGGATGGTTTCTTCGAGTTCGGCGATGCGTTTCTGACGTTCGCGTTCTGCCTTGGCGGCGGCCTGTTTGCGGGCGGATTCGGCGCGGCGCATTTCCTTGATTTCCTTGAGGCCCATCTTCGGCGCGGCCGGGGCCTCCGCCTGCGGGGCGGCGGCGG
>JBGSVZ010000021.1:0-21341 GCA_041752695.1 Terrimicrobiaceae bacterium | reverse complement strand
GAGCCCCGCCGCGACCTGCGCCGCAACGCGTCCGCCGCCACCGCCCACGGGCGGGTATTCGTAGCAGAGGACGAGGATTTTCATGCTGGGTTGACCAACCGTCCCTGGAATATCAGCTGATTAAATTTGAACTTTACGCAGGTATGCGAAGGTCGAAAAGTATAGCAAGATATTGATTTCAAGGAGGTTACAAAAGACTGATCTTCAAAATTATTCTGCATTTATAGTGCGCTCTCTGGTTTTTATGGTGCATCCGGGGTGCGGAGTTCCCACCGGGGAGTTTTGCGCGGGCCTTCATTCCGGATAATTCCGTTGCGGCGCATTGCTGTCAGAAGGTTTTTAATTTTTGAAAGCTTCTGCCGCTCATCGAGCCCATCGCTCAATTTGTCCAGCAGGAGATCGTCGATATCCGCCCGGCTCGCGCTGCCAAATTTTTCCAGATATTCGGTGACGAGTTTTCGGTAGAACCTGTCATCCAACGCTCTGGTCTTGATGTAGGCAGCTCTGGTCTCCGCCGCGCTGGCGACTGCTGCGGAGACGTGAAAATTCGGTTTGCGGCCCTCGATCAATTTCGACCGTTTGAGATGCCTGATGGTCTCCGCAGTCAAGGGAAGCTGCTTCTGCACCCGGTCCAACGCAATGACATCAACCAATGGCAGATCCGATTTTTGGATCAACAAGCGGGTGTAGGCAGGATCCACGATACGGCCTGGCAACTTCATCCTGACCGTTCCCGCGTCCGAAAGGTCGAAATCGGGCAAGGGGAAAAACCTCCGGGCCTGGCCGAGATACATTTCATGAATGCCATATCCCATGGTGTCGATCATGTTCAATTCGACCATCGCTTGCGCCAGAAACGGATTTCGATAGCGACGGGGGGTTCTATGGCCGGTCAGGTAGTCGGCGGGCAACCCTTCAAAGAAAGGTCCGGCATTTTCAAAAATCAGACCATCAGGCTGCTCTATGACGACGATTCGTTCGTCGCGCCGATAATCCTGATGGGCAATACAGTTGTGCAGGGCTTCGAGCACGATCTTTTGATCGTATTTGGCCAGCTCAATCGCCAGCAGCTCATCCTCCGGCAGGATGCGTAATTGGATATTACGAATCTTCTGATAAAGAGCCGTGGTGTTGAGCAGGAAGGGCGGACCGAAATGCTGGTACGCGCGTTCCGCGCCTTCCAGCCGCCACGTTATTTGCGCGGGATGGGGAGAGAGAAAATGCGCCGCCTCCGCCGTGCCAAGAAGCAACAGTGCGGCAAGTGTGAGTCGGCCTTCGATGGTCAGTCTGGCACGATCAAGAAAGACCGGGTCCGGCCAAACCTTCACTTCACCCTCCTCGAACCGATTGGCATATTTCCGGGTAAAGTTCTCCCGGGCCCGCTTCAAGGCTGAAGGATTGAGGTGGGACTGGTTGGCTCCTTCCACCACTTGCGCGCTCCAGTCCGTTGCACGGGTTTGGTTGCGAATGGTGTCCAGTTTGTCCAAACCCAGGGGAGCCAAACTTTCCCCCGCCCGCGCGTAGTAGTGACCCTTCCATGAGATTGGAATACCTAGTGGGGCGGAGGGGATCTCAAAAAGAATCACCCGACCTTCCGGGTTCTCGAGGACGTGAATTTCCCGAAAGGTCAACCCGGGCTCTGTATCGCTGGCAATCTGCTGCTTGAGCCCGTTGAGTCGTTCCCGCTCGGTGCGATAGTCGCTTCCGACCACCATGCGGGTTTTGTTGCTGACCCCAAAGACAAGCCAACTCCGATCCTGATCCCGCAAGTTGGCTTCATTGGAGAGTGCCGCGAAATAACGCCCGATTTTGTCGGTGTCGTAGTCGTTTCCCGCCTGCTT
Organism: Terrimicrobiaceae bacterium; assembly: GCA_041752695.1. Lineage (GTDB taxonomy): Bacteria > Verrucomicrobiota > Verrucomicrobiia > Chthoniobacterales > Terrimicrobiaceae > CALCJD01. The sequence continues at coordinate 19,500 of JBGSVZ010000021.1, read as the reverse complement.
GAATTCCACCACCTCATTCTCCCACTCCGCAATGAGCCGTGTTAGCAGGGACTGCATTTCCTCCTCCTTCATGTGGCTCCCTTTTTACCTACAGGTTTTTCACTTCGCCTCTCAGACTGAGCAATTTAAAAATCATGCGCGCCGCTCCAGCCATTCGCCGAGGCAGAGCTGGCACCAGAGGTAGAGGCGTTCGTCGGCCTGGCCGGCGCGGTGGGCGGCCAGTTTTTCTTCGAGGAATTTTCCATCGGGCCGCGGGGAGAGATGTCCGGTGCGGAACCACGCGCCGACCGGTGTGCCGAAACCCTTCTTTTTGCGGTAAATGATGTCGGCGGGGAGGATGGGCTCGAGGGCTTTTTTCAGGAGATATTTTGTGATGCCATCACGGAGCTTAAAGCGGTGCGGGAGGCGGCGGGCAAAGTCGGCCACCTCAATGTCGAGGAAAGGGCTGCGGGCTTCGAGGCCGTGCATCATGGTGGCGCGGTCGACCTTGGCGAGGATGCCGTCCTGAAGATAGATTTCGGTGTAAAATTGCAGCGTGCGGTCGGTGAGGTTTTTTTGGCCGCAGGCGTCCCAGGTTTCGATCGCCTCGGAATACAGATCTTCGATGTCGGCGGGCTGGCCGGTGAGACGGGCGATATCGCCGGGTTCGAGGGCGCCAAGCCAGACGGGGTTCCAGATCCGGGGCGGATACGAGGCTCCGCGGAGGCCGCGTTTGATTTTGAAATCGAGGCTCAGGTTTGCGTCGGAGACGGGGAGTCGGCCGGCTAGGGCGCGCAGGGCGTGGTGGAGCGGTTTCGGAACGAGGCGGTCGTAGGTCTCCGCATGGGCGAGTCCGCGGAAGGTGTCGTAGCCGGCAAAAAGTTCGTCGCCACCGTCGCCTCCGAGTGCGACGGTCACATGGCGGCGGGTGAAGCGGCTGAGCAGCCAGGTGGGCAGGAGCGAGTTGTCGCCCTGCGGTTCGTCGAGTTGGTCGAAGATCTGCGGCAGGACATCGACGGCTTTGTCGAGGTCGAGGATTTCGAGTTCGTGCCGGGTGCCCAGATATTCCGCGGCGCGTTGGGCGAAGGCGGATTCGTCGAAGCTGGGTTCGGTGAATCCGATGCTGAAGGTCTGGAGTTGCCCCGCTGCGACGTGTTGGGTTGCAAGCGCGGCGATGGCGGTGGAGTCGATGCCGCCGCTGAGGAAGACGCCGAGCGGGACGTCGGCCATGAGGCGCCGTTTCACCGCGGCGTCCAGGGTTTTGCGCAGCGCGGTGGCGAGTTCCTCCTCGGGGCGGGAAGCCAACGATTCATCCGGTTCCAACACATACCGCCAGTAGCGGGTCACGCGGGGTTCCGAGCCGAGGGAGACCGTGAGGTTGTGCGCGGCCGGGAGTTTCCAAATGCCCTCGATGATGGAGAGCGGCGCGGGAATCAGCGCATAGGCAAAAAACTTTTGCACGGCGCGGGGCGAGACACTGCGCGGCGCGGCGGGGTGTTCGAGCAGGGCGGTGAGTTCCGAGGCGAATGCGAACGTGCCGTTGCGGAAAAACCAATAGAGGGGTTTTTTGCCAAAGCGATCCCGGGAAAGAAACAGCCGGGAGTTTGGTGCATCCCAAAGGGCGAAGGCCCACATGCCGTTGAGCCGATCGACAAAGCCCGGCCCCCATTGGCGGTAGCCATGAAGGAGGACTTCGGTATCGGAATGGTCGGTCTGAAAAACGCAGCCGAGGGCCTGCAACTCGGCTCGCAGTTCCCGGTGGTTGTAGATCTCGCCGTTAAAAACGATGGTGAGCTGCCTGTCGACGGTCTGCATCGGCTGGGCACCGCAGGAAAGATCCACGATGGAAAGCCTCCGGTGGCCGAGGTGCACCGGCCCATCGACAAAAAGCCCCTCGGCGTCCGGCCCGCGATGCGTGAGCCGCTGCGTCATGCGGGCGAGGTCTCCGCGGTCGCCCGCGCCCAGGAATCCCGTTATGCCGCACATGGCGGGGAGGGCCGGTGGCCGGGGGCCGAGGGCCAGGGGGGTCTTGAGCGAGAGCCGTTGTTCACGACTTGGAAGCCGTTGCGGTTTCGGCCGCACGAAGTGACAGGATGGAAGAGGAAAGAATGGCGATGATCTCCCGACAGAGCTGAATGCGGGGGGCGATTCGATCTTCGGGTATCCAGTGTTGGAAACGCTGGTAACGGCCTGCCGTTTCACGCGCGGACCCCCTGGAGATGATCAAAAATTTGACGTAGTCTCTCCGGCTTCCTCTTCCGTAGCCTTCTTCAATATTTGCCGCGATGGAGTCCGCAGACGCCAGTTGCTGGGAAATCAAACGGAGCAAATGAGGCTTGCCCACGAGTTCCTCCATGTCCTGCGCAACCGCATCAAAAAGTTCCAACGCTTTCAGATAAGCGCCAAACCTCCGCAGGGCGTCCTCTTTCCCCACTTTGGCCCCCGGCCCCTGGCCCCCAGCCCCACTCATATATTCCGCGTCTCGCGGACCAGATAGATCGATTTGTTTTGCGACTCGTGGAAGGTGCGGGTGGTCATTTCTGCGAGGAGGCCCATGAGGACGCAGATGACGCCGGTCATGAAGGAAAAGACCGCCATCATGGGCAGGGGCGTCTGGGTGAAGAAGTAGTTCTCCACATACCGCATGTAGAACGTCCAGAGGGTGAAAACGAACGCCCCGGCAAAGAAGATCATGCCCCAAAAACCGAAAAGGTACATCGGCTTGAGCATGTATTTATCGAGGAACTTTACGGTCATCAGATCCATGATGACTTTCAGCACGCGTTCCAGACCGTATTTCGACGAGCCGGCGGTGCGGGCAAAATGGCCCACGGGAAGCTCGGTGATTTTCGCGCCGTGCCATTTGGCGTAGATGGGCAGGAACCGGTGCATCTCACCGTAAAGACGGACGCCTTTGATCACCTCCGCCTTGTAGGCTTTGAGGGAACACCCGAAATCGTGCAATTGCACGCCGGAGACCGCGGAGATGAGCTTGTTCGCCAGAATGCTGGGCAGGTTGCGCTGGAGCGCATTGTCCTGGCGGTCTTTGCGCCAGCCGGAGCACACATCAAAACCCTCTTCCAGCTTCGCCAGCATGCGGGGGATGTCTTCGGGATCATTCTGACCGTCGCCATCCATGGGGATGATCACGGACCCGGCCGCAAAATCAAATCCGGCCATCATGGCCGCGGTCTGACCGAAATTGCGACGAAAATGCACCACCTTCACCTCGGGATGGTTCGCTGCGAGATCGTCGAGCACGGCATCGCTGCCGTCGAGACTGCCGTCGTTCACGTAAATGAGCTCCCAGGGTTTGCCCAGGCGGGTCATGACAGAAAGAATTTTGGCGAAGAGAGGCGCGATGGACTCCCGCTCGTTATAGATGGGAATCGTCAGGGATACCATGTACGTTATGCTGCGAACCGGCGCGTCGGGAACGGAGGCACCGGGCTTTGGTAAGGAAGGCCAGGATGCCGACTATTCGTCGGCTTCGTCCTCGCTGGCGGCCAGGCGCAGCCGGGATTTGTCGCGGTACGCATCCGTGACGACCTTGAGGTCGGCGGCGAGTTTTTTCCAAGCGGCGATGTCGCCTTCGGGCGGCTCGACGGTGAGGGTTGGGTCGCTTTCGATTTCTTCGTCGTTGGTGGCGGCAATCATCCTGGCGGCCTTAAATTCCTCGACTGCTTCGGGATAGAGCCCCCGGCGAAGGTAAAGGTCGCCCCAGAGTTTATGCACGCCGGCGCGTCCTTCGGTTTTACCGGAGCCCATCCGCAGGACGGATTCAGCGCGGTCGATTTCGCCGTCCTCAATCAGGGCTTCCACCAGGCCCATCCGGGCCGCAAATTCGTTCTCTGGCCGGAGCGAAACAGCCTTCTCGAAAGCTTCGCGGGCGCTGCCAAATTCTTTGCGAATGAGATGGAGCCAGCCGAGGGCCTCATGCACGCTGTAGTTGTCGGGTTCGATGCGGACGCCGGCGTTGAGTTGGGCCAGGGCTTCGGGGTAGTGACCCTCGGCGCGGAGAACGGTGGCGAGCTGAACGCGGGCATTGATCATCCGCGGGTTGTAGACCAGGGCCTGGTTCAGATGAAGTTTGGCACTCTCGGCATCTTTCTGGGCGACGGCGAGACGTCCGGCTGTGAAGTGAACGGTGGGCGATTTCTCGTCAATGCGGAGGGCACTTTCCACGCATTCCTGGCAACGGTTGTGTTCCTTTTTCTTCAGATGGATGCGGGCCATGCGCAGATAGGCCTGCACATTGAGGGGATCGATGCGCAGCACCTCGCGAAACTCGCGGATCGCTTCGTCGGGAAGGAGTTGGCGGGCTTTGAGGGAGCCGAGGACCATGTGGGCGATTTTGGAATTGGGATCCATCTTCACGGCCTCCTCAACCAGGCTCACGGCCTCTTCGATTTTTCCCTGCTTCGCCAGGTCACGCGCGGTTTTGACCCTGCCTTGAATGGACGAGGGTGCTTCGACGCGGGTCATTTTGGGTTGAAATGTCGCCATGACCCGTTTGTTTGCCCAGCGCTGGAGGGAAATGCAAGTACGTTGTTCTCTATTGCATCGTGGGTGTGGCGCATGAATACTTGAGACTCGTGTCCAAAAAGATGATTTCTCAACGCGGCGTCGAGAAGCCGGTCGCCCGCCTTCGTGAAGAGGTCATGATCAAAGAGGGGCCGGGGTCTTCTCCGGAAACCCGAGTCTACCAGATCGAGGACAAGAACACGGGCGAGGTTTTCTCGTTTGGGGAGGAAGAATATTTCCTCTGCCAGGCTCTGGACGGGGTTTCGCAGCCTGGGGATGTGCTCAGCCGTTTCAGCCGCCGCTTCGGAGTGGATATGTCGGCGGAGCATTTTCAGGATTTTCAGAACCATCTGATGTCGATGGGCATTGCGGAGCCGTCGGCTTCCGTGCCGGCGACAGGGGGTTCCGCGAAACCGAAGCCCGCCAAGTCCTCTCCCACGCCGAAATGGGAGGTGGGGAACCCGGCGGGCTTTTTTGAGGTGCTGCTCAAAATTTTTGGTCCCCTGCGGCCGCTCGTACTCGTCTTGGTCTGGTCGCTGTGGGTGGTCATTCCCGCGGTCGCTTTTGTGATCTTTCGCCACCTCGATCTCTTCCGCGTGGAAGTCCGCTCGATGTCAATGGCTTTGGGATATTTCGGGGGCATACTTTTTGGGATGCTGACAGCCAATCTGATTCGTTGCCTCGTCCAGGGCGTGGTGATGGCCTACTACCGCATTCCGCCGGAGGCGGCCGGAATCAAGCTACGGCGGCTGATATTTCCCCGGCTGTATATTGACAAAACCAAGGTTCGCACGCTTGACCGCCATTCCAAACTTTGGATCTTTGGGACATCGATTCTCATTCGACTATTTTTCATCGCTGGGGGCGGTCTGGTGTGGGCGCTCAACATGGACAACCCTTCGCTGCTTCCCCAGGTGGGGGTGGTGATGGCGCAGGCGGGGTTGATTGGCCTTCTCATTCAGTTCATTCCGGTCGACATTACGGACGGCTACCGGTGGATTGTGAACTATTTCAACCTTCCGCCTACGATGTTGTTCCTGGCGACGAAGGTCTTTTTCTCGCGCATTCAGCGAAAGCCGCTGCCGGGAGTGCTGGGAGGCTGGCAGGGGACGGTGTATATGATTTACGGGGCGATCCTCATCATCGGACTGCCTTTCATTCTTTTTCATTTGGCGACGAAAATGGCGGCGGGGTTCAGTGGCACCTTTCCGGTCATCTTCGGGCGGGCCACCTACGGGATCTTTTTGCTCGGATTTCTGATTTTGCTTGGGTTTTGGTTCACCAGAATTGTGCGCCACCCGCGGGGGATGGTGGATCCCGATGAGGGCGACGAAATGCGTGACTACGACGAATTGGAAGAAGAGGCATCCGTCCGGAAAGACCAACCTACCGTGATGGAATTTGTCCGCCGGCACAAACTGCTCACAGGCGCGGTGGTGGCCGGGCTGCTGATGTGCGTGCCGACACCCTTCCGGCCCGGTGGGGAAATTCAGGTGCTCCCGCCCACCCAGCAGCAGATCCAGGCACCGGTGTCAGGAAAAGTTGCCAAAGTCTTCTTCGAGGGAGGGGACGGGAGGTTGATTCCGAAGGGGGAGGTGATTGCGAAAATGACCTCGAGTGAAATCGACAATCAGATCCTCACCCTCACCCAGACCAAGTCCCAGCTCGAAGCCGACCTGCAAAAATCGAAGTCGGAACTGGCAAAACTTCAATCCGGCGCACGCGGAGAGGAAATCGCCGGGGCCGAGGCGAAATTGCAGCAGACGGTTGAACAGATGAGCGGTGCCCAGCAGGAACTGGAGTCGGCCAGGGTCAGTGCCGCCTACAGCACGATGGCTCTGCCGCGGATGGAGAAATTGTACAAATCGGGTTCCATGGCGTATCTGCAATTCGAGGAAGCCAAGAAACTGGCGCAGATTGACCGGATCAATGTGGAGAGGGCTTCGAAAAATGTGGCATCCCTGACCAAAGCCCGAGATGAGGCCATGGCTCACCTCAATCTTCTGAAATCCGGAGCGCGCCCCGAGGATCTGGATTCCGCGCGGCATTCGGTGGAGTCTGCGCAGGCGGAAGTGGCCCGGGTGGACCAGCAGATCCAGTATGCGAAGGGGGAGGATGCCAAGAGCGCCCTGCTGATGCCCTTCGATGGGTATCTGGTGGATTCCCAGCTGCATTTCAAAGTGGGTGCCTATCTCTCGGTCGGGCAGGTTTTCGCGACCGCGCAGAACAACAGTGACCCCCAGGTGGAAGTCCAATTGCCCGAGTATGACCTGGAAGGGGTTCGCAAGGACGCGGTGGCGACGGTAAAGCTCTTTGCCTTTCCGAATTCGCCTTTCACCGGTTCGGTGACATCGATCCAGCCCGCCGCCCTGCCTGGCGCGCAGGAAAGCGAGCTCTCCATCACCCGGCTCTTTCGGGTGGTGATCAAGCCGGAAAATTCCCCGGTCGAGTTGAAGGCGGGAATGACCGGCTATGCAAAGATTAATGCCGGGGTCCAGCCCCTCGGGCTCCTTCTCGCGCGACCGTTCCTGCGGTTTTTCCTCGTGGAGATGTGGTCGTGGCTCCCTTGATCGATCCGGCTCTCCCGCCGGTGGCTCAGCGGTAGCCGAGTTCGCGCGCCATTTCCGCCACGGCGGGATGGAACGGGTGGTTGTCCTTTCGCCACGGCAGCGGACCTTCCAGCGTGCTGGGTTTTTCTTTGGACGGTCGGAAGGCGGGTGACTTCTGGAAACCGGGATTGTTGCCCCACATGCAGCCGAAGGGTCCCATCCGGGCATAAACGCCCTCCTCGGTCCGGCACATCGCGTCGTAGATTTCCTGACTCCAGGCGAGGCCCAGCCAACTGCAGATCTCTTCAAGCTGTTGACGGGGTTCGGCCAGCAGGAGTTCGCCGCGGATGCGGAACTGGCGTTCGGGCGGAATGCCGCTCAAAAAATTCAGGATCATGACCTGCGTTTCGTACCAGACAAACTGGGGGTCGAGGGCCGGGGGATCGACATCGTAATCAACCGAGTCCGAGGCCATCAATGTTCCCAGAGCCTGCGGGGCGCTGAGGACGGATTTCCCCTGCTCCCGGGGATGCCGGGTCATGTAGATGTAGCGGGCATTCGGGAAGCCCTTTGCCATCCGGGCCATGGCGCGGGGGCTTTTGGCGTAGGCGGGGCTTTTGTCGCAGATGTGGAGCGGGTTTAATTTGAGGCAGAGTTCCTCATACACCTCCTGCGTTGTGCGATCCACCCGGGCCTGGACCCAGCGGCGGGCCATCTCGACACTCTCCATGGTTTGCTCACCGGCATAAAGCTGGGCCACGCACCGCCACAAGCCGTGGAGCATGTATTGCCAACGTCCGACGGAATAACGGAGGAAATCCCGCATCGTGCCGCGGCAGAAGAGATTGATTTCCGGGACACTGTGAACCTCCGGATGCTGTCCCAGCATGGCGCAGACCACCGAAGTAAACGAGCGCTGGGAGGCCAGGATAAAGATGGGCGGAGGATGCGCGGGCAAGGTGAGGATTGCCGGAGAGTCTTGGTCGGACATGAAAGCACAGCATAGTAAGAATGGCGGGCGGCATCAAGTGCCTCCGTGCAAACCTCGCGCCGTGTCCGGTCCGCTTGACTCACCCGACCTAGCCGCTAGAGTCGCCCCACCATCCCGCATGAGCGAAGACATTGATCCGATCCAAGCCAAACGTCAGGCGGCGCTTGCCAAGCTCCGCGCGCGGCGTGGAGCGCCCCGCCAGGCCATTTTTGTTTCCCGGCAGGAGCGGGAACAGGATCGTCTTTCCCTGATCACGAAGGCCTACAAATCCTTGCTTTCCGGGGAGGAGGAGGAGGTCGATGAGACGTTATTGCCGCCCATGGATGGTGATGACGAGTCTCCGGAGTCCGACCACTCGTTTCCCCCCGAGGTTCCGTTGCTCGGCAGCGACGACTTGTCCGCCACGGCCGGCCCTTCGGCGGAGACCGAGTTTCCCCGGATTGCGAAGGTTCGGAACCTGGTGAACCTCCGGGAGAAAACCGCCGAGGAAGCCCTCGCGAAATGGCGGACCCTGATCAAAAATCGGCGCGAGCGACAGCTCAACCCGGACCAGGAACCGGGCCCGGTGGCAGGCATGCCCGAGCAAGAACGTCGCCAGATGTTTTTCGACCTCCTGACGGTGGATTTTCTCGAACATTCGCGAATCTGGATGAGCGTCTCTCCGGATAATGTGGACCTGAGCACCACTCCTCGAGAAGAAGTGGAAAAGGTGTACGAGCAGGCTCTCTACCGTCGCAAAGTCCTTGGGCAACTGGAAGAGATGAACGACCAGGAGCTCGATGTGATCAGTGCGTATTTGCGCGCGGTCAAGACGGACAGCTCGGTTCCCGGTTGACGCATGGCGAGCTTGTTAATTGTCCTTTGCCCGCCGCGCTCCTTTTCTTCCGTGGTGGCGACTATGATCGGCCAGCACCCGGAGCTTTACGGGTTCCCCGAGCTTCATCTTTTTTCGAACGAGTCGATGGACGAGGTGATGTCGAGTCTAGAGAAGCAGGGGAAGTCCGTGCCTGCCGGGTTGGGCCGATTCATTGCGCAAGAAGTTTTCGGGGTGCAAAATGCGCAAACGGCCATCCAGGCGATCGACTGGATTCGCGAGCGCCGTTCTTGGACGACCAAGCAGATGTTGGATTTTGCCATCGACCTTGTCGCCCCGAAGATGGGCGTGGAAAAATCCCCCGCTACGTCGGGTCGGTTTGGCTTCATGGAACGAGCCGCCCGCGAATACCCGGACGCCTATTTTCTCCACCTTACCCGGCACCCGGTCTCGGCGCTTAAATCCATGGAGGAGTTTTTCGACAACAAAATGGAGCGCGCACGGCGTTACGGATCAGATATTCTTGCCTCCAAAAAGTTATCCCTGCGCGAGGCCTTCAGCCGTCTGATTTTGTGGCATCACATGCATTCGTCCATCCTGCGCTTCACCAACAGTCTTCCGGCGGGAAAAACGATGCGAGTGAAGGGCGAGGACGTCCTCTCCGAGCCCGACCGTTATCTGGCGCAGATTGCCGAGTGGATGGGCTTGCGCACCGACGCGGAAGCGATCGCGTGCATGAAACACCCTGAAGAATCCCTTTACGCCTATGCCGGGCCCCGCCCGATCGTTGGTGGCAATGACCCAAAATTCATGAGCAATCCCCGGCTCCGGGCCGGCCGCGTGCGCGAGCCTTCCCTCGAAGCGTATTTGCGTGGCAGGGACTGGAATTATGCCAGCCGGGAGTTCCAGACCCGGCATGGCGGAAATCCCGCCGCGGAGCTGGGCGTGACCGACGAGGCCATGCTGGAGGACGTTCGCACCGTGACCCACCTTCTGGGCTACCAATGACCACCGAAGCTTCTCCCATTGCAGCGAGCCCGGCTCCGTCGCGGCGCGAGGAAACTGCCGCGGGCATCCGCTTTGAAAAGCCGCTGCCGCCGGATCCGCTGGTCATCCTTTCGCCGCCGCGTTCGTTTTCTTCGGTCGTCTCCACCATGATCGGTGAGCACCCTCAGCTGTATGGGTTTCCCGAACTTCACATCTGCACGAGCGATGCCGTGGAGGACGTGCTGCACTGGGAGGCGCGCCGTGGTTGTCCCGGCCCTCCCGGACTCATCCGGCTGATTGCCCAGGAACTCTACGGCGGGCAGAACCAGCGAACCATTACCATGGCCATTGCGTGGTTTCGCGAGCGGAAACACTGGCCGTGCAAAAAAATGTTCGATCACCTCCTCGAATGGGTGAACCCCAAGATGGGCGTGGAAAAAAGCCCGGCCACTGCGAGCAGTATGGAGCATCTCGAGCGCACGCTCTCCTGGTTTCCCGGGGCCTATTTCTTGCACCTGACCCGGCATCCCGTGGCCGCCCGCAGTTCCATCGAGGAATTTCGCGAGCGGATCCGCGGCGGCTCGAGCACTCCTTCGGGGCGGCGGGAATTTGATGCCATGTTGATGTGGTATAACGTCCACAAGCGCATCGTGCGCTTTCTCGATTCGCTCCCGGCCGGACAGTGGATGCGCATCAAGGGAGAAGACGTTCTTTCCGAACCGGAGGTGTATCTCCCCCAGATCGCGGAATGGATGGGATTGCGGACCGACTCGGAGGCCATTGAGGCCATGATGCACCCCGAAAATTCCCCGTTTGCCTGTCCCGGCCCCTGGCCGGTGCGCGGCGGGAACGACCAGAAGTTCACCCGCAGCCCGGCCCTCCGGCGTGGCCGCGTGCGCGAGCCGGATCTCGCGGCCTTTTTTGCCAAGTCGGACTGGAAATGGGGCAGCGAATCATTGATTGCCGACATGCGTGCCAACGGTCTTGAGCCGGCCGAGGATGCGGAAATCCAATCCGACATCTCGGAGTTTGCGGCCTTTCTGGGCTATTTCTGACGGCCCGCTGCCGTCAGGGTTCCTTCAAAAAGAGTCGGAGGCTGCCCGACTCCGTCGTTGCCGATTCCTGCCACTTGATGACCAGCCCGAAGGGCGTGGAGGCCAGTTCGGGTTCGCACTTGTTCCCGAGGGGCGGCAGATCGGAAACCGGCACGGCGTCCCAGGATTCTCCGTCCTGGGAGACCCACAGCTTGAGGGACTCCAGGTCGCGGCCGAGGAGAAAAAGGGAGCCTTGGTGGGAGAGGAAGGAAAACACCCGGTCGTTTAAAATTTGGTCCAACCCCGGGCCTTTGGCGGAAAGCGGGGCGCGCAAACCTCCTGCGGTGAAAACCGGTGTGCCGACGAGGAGGTCCCAGTCGCCTTCCGGATACAGGCGGAGCAGTTCAAACGCCCGCCGGTGAAAGGGTGCCAGCTTCGTTTGCTGGGCCTCATTGGCGCCGGTTGCCGCATAACAGGCCCCTTCGAATGGGAGGAGGGCAAACACATCGCTATTGGCCGCCCATTTCCAGGCGCCGTCCCCGAGGGATTTGGTCCAGGTGAGGTTTTCCGGAACCCAGGGCGTGGACCAGATCTCGAAGCCACGGATGGGATTGCGGAAGGCCACCCAAAGGCGGTCTGCCGCGAAGGCGACGGCTCCGGGGCCATGGGCGCGGGACGGTGCCTCCGGCACATTTTTCAGCTCCTGCCACTGGGCGCTCCGTGGGCCCTCAGGCTGCCACAGCGACCACTCGGTCGCGCCGGTCCTCCGGGCCAGGGCGACGACGCTTTTCTGGTGCATCGCGACGCTGGCCGTCTCCAGCACGGGGCCGGCCGCATCGATGGCCTGACGGGTTTCAAACGTCTCGGCATCTGCGCTCGTGATGGCGGCGGTGAATCCCCCGCCAAGGACGTCGATGCGCAAAACTTCGGCTCCTTCGGTTTCGTCGTTCAGTAGCCCGGAAAAGATTCGGGCGTAGGGCACGCCTTTTTCCTCCGAAAGGGATTCGCCGGTCAGGGGGAACTCGGCCACCAGCTTCCAGGAGTCGCCCGTGGCCGCCTTGGAGTGGATATTCAGGCTGGCCGCGTTGTCCTCGTCACCGGTGGCGATTAGCATGGCGACAATGAGGTTCCCTTGAAAAGAGGTGGCCAGGGAGGAGATCGCCCTGGGTCCGGAGGCCGATTCGGCTGGAAGGTCGGAAGTCAGGTCACGCCAGAGGTTGCGGGTGGTCGAAGTCATGAGAAAAAGAAGGTGTGCCGGGCCGTCTTTCAATTGCAGTGGACAGCCAACACCATCTGAACTAAAGCATCCCCGTGCGTTCCATAAGTCAAGATATTCAAGCGCAGGGGACCGAAGATGGGCGTCTGTCCAAGTGAGCCAGTGCCCGGGCTCCGGGCGAGTGATTTTCGAAAGATCTCAGAGAACGGATTTGGCGATGGGTTTAATGCCTATGCCTATTCCATGTCCTGGTTCAACGGCCGGATTTTGGTCGGCACGGGGCGCGCCAACCTGATTCTGCTCAAATTTGGGATGCCCTTTGTCACCATTGACCAATGGCCGGTGGACACGCCGCATCCTCCCTATTCTCCGGAGTTTGAAGCCGAGGCGGCGCGTGGGGAGATCTGGAGTTATGATCCGCTAGTTGGAACGTGGGAACGGGTCTATGCCTCTCCGATGGTTCAGGGTGTGGATGGCACGGAGATGCGGCGACACCTGGGATTTCGCAGTATGGCGGTGTTCCAGGGGGCATCGGATTCGCGGCCGGCCCTCTATGTCGCGTCGTGGTCGCGCTCGAAAGGATTTGGGCCTGAGTTGCTGCGGAGTGAAGATGGCAGTCATTTTGATTTGCTGCCCAAACTGCGCTTCCGGGATCATCGGGAAGAAACGCCGATCACCGCGATCCGGGCGTTGGTGGCGTTCAAAGGCCGGCTCTTCACCGCACCGACGGGAGCGGCCAAGGGAAATGTCAATGCCTCGCTGTCGTCTCTGATTTATGAAAGTCGGGACCCCTCGACGGGCGAGTGGGAGTCGGTGAATGATCCGGGATTTGAGGATCTCCGGACGGTGCAGACGATTTACTCGCTTTGCGCTTTTGGCGATTACCTGTATGCGGGAACCGGCGGTCTGCCGGGCTTCCAGATCTGGCGCACGAAGGCGGAAGGCAAGCCGCCGTATCAGTGGGAAAAAGTCCTCGATCAGGGGGCTGGCCGTGGTCCTTTGAACCAGGGGGCGGTCGCGATGAAGGGATTCCAGGGCTCACTCTACATCGGCACGGGCATTCAGAACGGTGGCAACGACATGAAGAACAAGATCGGGCCGGCTGCGGCCGAAGTGCTGCGTCTGAACCCGGACGGTTCCTACGACATCATTTGCGGCAGCGAACGCGATGGAAAGAAGCCTCTCAGCGGTTTGGGGGCGGGATTTGGCAATTTCTTTTCCGGCTACCTCTGGATGATGGAGATCCACGAGGGCTGGCTGTACGCCAGCACGATGGATTGGAGCATCATCTTGAAATTCAGCAAGGTGCACGAAAAGCCCTCCCGTTCGGCCCGCCTCATCGCCAATTCCGGGGTGGATGATTTTGTATCGCACAATGGAGGGTTTGAACTCTGGCGCACGGCCGACGGGATCAACTGGGTGCCGGTCTCGCGCACCGGTTTGGGCAACCCGTACAACTACGGCGGACGCAATTTGATTTCCACTCCCCACGGACTTTTCGTGGGAACCGCCAATCCCTTTGGCCCCAAGGTCGCGGTGCGCCAGTCCCCCAAGGCGTGGGAATGGGCCTATCAAGACAACCCGCAGGGGGGGCTTGAGATCTGGCAGGGCTCGCGCGGGTAGCCGCCGCGGAGAAGCGACGGCGCGGCGCGAGGGATTAAGCCTCGAAGACGGGTGCGCCGAGGCGGGAGTAAACGGCCCGTTTTCCGGTGAAGCTCCGGCGACCGTGCATCATCCGGGTATTGTCGATCATCAGCAAATCGCCGCTTCGCATCGGGGCGGGGAAGGTGATTTCCTCGCACACGCGCCGGAGTTCGATAATCACATCGTGGGGCAGGCCGTAGCCATTCTCCAGCCGGATGAGGCTGCCGGTTTTTCCGGACATCTCGAGGCCAAGAACGGGGAGGATGTTGTTGATAAATGCCAGACGGGTTCCGCTCGGATCCTGCCGCAACGCCGAGGTGGTGTAGCGGGTGACCACGGAGCCGTCCGGCTTGCATTCGCAGGCAATTCCGCTTGCCTCGCACATCGCCCGCACCTGCTCGACATCGCGGGTGTGGTAGATGGACTCCAGCTCATCGCTGGAGTAGGTGCGGATGTAAACGATCGGGTTTTTCTCGAAAAAGCTTTTGGCGTGGGCGGAGAGGCGCTCGAAAATGAGGAACGCATCACACACGGTGGTTTCCCCTCCCGTTGCTGCGGGAACATCGCAATAAAACCAGAGCAGCCGGGGCGGGTTGTCCCGGTAGTAAAGTTCTCCATGAAGGGGGACGGCAAACGTATCTCCCGGATTCGTCACCGAAACCACCGTCTGGTCGCCATTGATGGGGCTACGGCTCATCGCACCGCCGACATATTCCATGAACTCGGTGCTGTGGGCGCTGGTGAAGCTTTTGAAGTGTTCGATCGAAGGCGTAAAACCGCTGAAAAAGATCGCTCCGTAGTCCCGATAGGTTTGACGGACGCTCTCCAGATCGAGGTCCATCAGAGTCTGGCCGGGTTGTGCTTGAATGGTCTGACCAAAGAGCGGTGTCATAAGTTTTTTCGAAAATAGAGAAGGAGGCGTTGGGGGGACAATCAAATTCCGCCGGTGCGGCCTTTCAGGGCGTCCCGCAGGGCCGAGAAAACGCGCTTCCTTTGCCGTGGGGATGAACCCGGACCCGGGATTTCCGGGGCGGGAGCGGCCCCGCCCGTCGCTCCGGTGCCGCCATGTTTAGCCAGAAAGCCAAAAACCGCGGCGTTGAGGGGATCGCCCGGCTGACTGACGGCAGAGTTCACTTCCTCATGGTCCCGACCAAGGCTTGAGAAAACCGTGACGGGAACGCCCGCCTGGGAGAGGAGGCGGGCAAAGGTTTCCGCCATGGCCTCTTTTGGCATTGTGGTGTAGGTGAGGAAAAACGGCGGGATATTTTTGCCCGCGCTCACGTGGGAACTGGGCGACGCCATCTTCCAGACGTTTTGATCGGTCCCGTAGGCGTTTTCAATGACCCGGCGCGATTGGGGGCGGCGGGCGCGTTCCAGGAGATCATAGAATCCGCTGTCGTTGCAGATCACGCCCTGCAGGGAAGCGAGGGAAATTTTGAACCTGGCCAGGAACTGTGGGTCGGTGGCGACGAGGGCTACCAGGGCTGCGCCCGACGAATGTCCCATCAGATATATCCGGTTGGGGTCCCCGCCAATTTGCCGGGCATTGTAATGGAGCCAGGCGATGGCCGCCGCGGCATCTTCCACGTGATCGGGATACATCGCTTTGCTGGCCCCCGAGGCATCGGGGTCGGATTTGCGGTAGTTGATGCAGGCAATGATGTACCCTGCCTTCGGGAAGGCGGTTTCGTGGTCCTTCAGGTTCCGTTTGTCCCCCTTGGCCAAGCCGCCGCCGTGAACATACACCACCATCGGCAGGTTGGCGCCGGGCGTGGTCCCGGCCGGCACGTAAAGATCCAGGCTCTGGCTCGCAGGGACGGTGCTATTCTTAACGTAAACGTGAGTGCTTTTCATGATTCGGGGCTGAGCCGGCGTTACGGGAGTGGATTCGGTAATCGCACCGGTGAGACGAGGGATTTCGGCCAAGGAGTCGTTTCCTGGAGCACGAAAAACTACGACATGCACGAAGAAGACGAAACCCACCACCCAACGAGTGCCAAGACTCCCGGGACCTCGACGAACCTGCAACATCCGGGAATCTAGGGGCGGCCGTTCCGGGGTGTCAACTGGAACATGGCCGCCGTCGATCGGTGGAAGGGCTCAGAAGCTTCCTTGGACCCGGGGTTGACACGGCCTGCCGATTCCCCTCCAAATCCGCCATTGTTCAAATGCGGTCAGACTGGTAGGTTGCCAATCAAATCACCAATGTTCAGAGTTTCGATCATCACGCCGGCGCACGTCTCGCATCCGGGGCTGGCCATCGCCGGCGCGCGGGCGGGAGCGGTCATCTACCTCGACCTCGAATTTTGCCGGGAGAGCGACACGCTCCGCGAGCAGGCCAATCTTCTCCAGACGCTAACGGGTGTTCCTGAGAGCGCGGTGATTGGCTTGCGGGTCAGCGCCCCGGATGCGGAGAGGGCAGCGGCCCTCCTGCCGCATCTTTCCGATCGCCATCATGCCGTGCTGGTGGCGGGAGACTCTGCGGATTTTGCCTTATCGCTTCCCGCCTCTCCTCTGCGAGAGTGGTACCGGGAGATCATTGACGTTGCCCAGCTCGACGCTTTGGGCAGCGTGCCTTACACGGGTCTCGTCGTGAAAGGCCAGGAGTCGGGTGGCTATGTGGGCGAATATCCCGCATTTATCCTTGCCCAGCAGGTCCTGGCGAAAACCGACCTCCCCGTTCATGTCCAGGGGGGCATTGGCCCGCATTCGGCCGCGGCCTGCCTCGCTGCCGGGGCCGCCGGGGTGGTCCTCGACGACCAGCTTTGGCTCATGCCAGAATCGCCGCTGCCGCATTCCTGGAAGACCACTCTGAAGCCTCTCAATGGCTCGGAAACGCTTTTGCTCGGCGAACGCCTGGGTGCCAGCATCCGCGTGCTCGGGCGTCCCGGGTTTGCCGCCGTGGAAAATCTGCGGGCGTTTGCCGATGAGGCGGAGCTGAGCGGGGACACCGCCGGGTGGACCGCAAAAACGGCCGCTCTGCTTGGGTGGGGTGCGTCGGCGGAATACGCCTGGCCGGTCGGTCAGGCGGTCGGAATGGCGGCGGGGTTGGCCGCGAAATATCACACCACGGGTCGTCTGGTCTGCGCCATCCGCGACGGGGCGGAGGCTTCGCTGCGTGCTGCCGCAACGCTGGAACCCCTGGCGCCGGACTCGCTGCTCGCTCGCTCGCATGGCACCAGGTACCCCATCATGCAGGGTCCCATGACCCGCGTGAGCGACACCGCACCATTTGCTCATGCGGTGACCAAAGCGGGCGCGCTTCCGATGCTGGCGCTGGCCCTGCTGCGTGGGCCGCAGGTGGACAAGCTGCTACGCGAGTGCAAGGCGTTGATGGATGGCCAGGCCTGGGGAGTTGGGGTTTTGGGTTTTGTCCCGCCCGAGCTGCGCGATGAACAGCTTGCGGTGGTGCGGGAAGTGCGACCGCCTTTTGCCCTCATTGCCGGGGGACGTCCGGAACAGGCCGCCCAGTTGGAGAAGGAGGGTATCGCGACATACCTGCATGTGCCCACGCCGCAATTGCTGGAGCTTTTCATCCAGCGAGGCAGCCGCAAGTTTGTCTTTGAAGGCCGCGAATGTGGCGGCCATATCGGGCCGCTCACCAGTTTCTGCCTCTGGGAGTCCATGATCCAGCAGCTTCTTCTGGTGTCCGACAAGGTGGCCGGCGAGATGCATATTCTGTTTGCCGGCGGCATTCACGACGCCCGGAGTGGAGCGATGATCAGCGCGCTGGCGGCTCCGTTGGCAGCCCGCGGCATGAAGATCGGCGTGCTCATGGGCACGGCTTACCTTTTCACCCATGAAGCGGTGGATTGCGGGGCCATCGTGCCGAAGTTTCAAAAAGAGGCCCTGGCCTGCGACCGCACGGTCAATCTGGAAACCGGTCCCGGCCACGCCATTCGCTGTGTGGCCACGCCGTTTACCCAGGAATTTCTGGAAACCCGACGCACACTGGTTCGCGCCGGCCACGACAAGCAGGAAATTACCCGGGAGCTCGACGAACTGACCCTCGGTCGGCTGCGGGTGGCTTCCAAGGGGTTGAAACGCCAGGGCGACAAGGTGGTCAGCGTGGCGGAGTCCGTGCAATACGGCGAGGGAATGTACATGATCGGTCAGGTTGCCACGATGCATGACGGACTGGTGCGCCTGGAGGATCTTCATTGCGAGGTCTCGGAGGGGGCGGTTCGCGTGGTGGCCGACGCCGCGGAGGATTTGCCGGTTCCGGCGGTGGCTGCCCCGAAACCTTCGGATGTCGCCATCGTGGGCATCAGTGTGCTCCTGCCAGGCGCGCACGATACCGAGGCGTACTGGACGAACATTCTCCGCAAAACCAACTCGATTACCGAAATCCCCGCGCACCGGTGGGATTGGCGCCTTTATTACGACGCGGACAAAAACGCGCCGGACAAAATTTATTCCAAATGGGGCGGTTTCCTGGATGAGGTGGCGTTTAATCCCCTGGAATTTGGCATCCCTCCGAATTCCCTGAAAAATATCGAGCCGCTGCAGCTTCTGGCGCTCGAGGCGACCCGGCGGGCTTTGATTGACGCGGGATACGAACACGGCGGATTCAATAAGGAACGGACCTCAGTGATCTTCGGGGTCGGGGGCGGACTGGCGGATCTCGGCCAGCAGTTTGCCGCGCGCAGCGAAATTCCCCGCATCCTCGGCAAGGTGGACCAAAAAACCATGGACCGGCTCCCGGAGTGGACCGGTGAAACTTTTCCCGGACTGCTCTTTAATATTGTCACCGGACGCGTGGCGAACCGCTTTGATTTCGGGGGGTCCAATTACATCGTTGATGCCGCCTGCGCGTCCTCACTGGCGGCGGTGGACCAGGCCGTGCGCGAATTGGAGACGGGCACGTGCGACGTGGCTTTCGCGGGCGGGGTGGACACCATGCAGTCGCCCTACAGTTACATTTGTTTCAGCAAAACGCAGGCGCTTTCGCCGCGTGGGGTGTCCTGCGCGTTTGATGAATCCGCCGACGGCATCGTGCTGAGTGAGGGTGTTGGCGTGCTGGTTTTGAAGCGGCTGGCCGATGCGGAACGGGATGGCGACCGGGTTTATGCCGTCATTCGCGCCACTGCCACGTCCAGCGACGGCCGGGGAGCCAGCATGACCGCGCCGACCAACGAAGGCCAGTTGCGCGCCATGCGCCGCGCCTACGCGAAGGCGGGGATCTCGCCGTCCACCGTCAGTCTTTATGAGGCGCACGGCACCGGAACCGCCGTGGGCGACAGGGTCGAATTGGAATCGTTCAACGCCCTGCTGCGGGAGAACGCCGCCGAGGAAAAATCCTGCGTGGTGGGTTCGGTGAAAACCCTGATCGGCCACACCAAAAGCACGGCCGGCGTGGCCAGCCTGGCCAAGACCGCCCTGGCCCTTCATCACAAGGTCCTTCCCGCCCATGCCGGGGTGGAAAACCCGCTGCCCCCGCTGCGCAATCCCGAGACTCCCGTCTGCCTGATGGAGGAAGCCTCGCCGTGGTTTGCCCATCCAAGCCATCCCCGTCGCGCCGCGGTGAGCGCCTTCGGGTTCGGAGGTACCAATTCTCATGCCATCCTCGAAGAGTATCAGGGGGGGCTGGAAGATTCGCCGTGCGGCGGCGCAGTTTGGCCGTGTGAGCTTTTTGTCTGGCGCGCCGAGGACAAGGAGGGCCTGCTCAAGGAACTGTCCGCCATGGCGGCCCGGCTGGTGCAGTCTCCGGCTGCCGCCCTGCGCGAACTCGCCCAGGCCAGCAACCGTCAGGGCCGCCCCGC
>JBGSVZ010000020.1:0-18415 GCA_041752695.1 Terrimicrobiaceae bacterium | reverse complement strand
CAGAAATGCCGTTCTTTTTTGCCTTCCCATCAAAGGAATGGTTTTTCGATATCCGAAAAACCAGGGTCGTGGCGGGGCTGCTGGCCCCTTAACGTTATGAATAAGCGTTGTCACTTAGCAGCTACCTTCAACACCGTTGCTTCCGGGTCAACGATGGATTTTCCTCCAGTGCGTCCGCCGCAATTTCGCTCAACGTCACCGCGCTGCCCGATAGTGACGGCGATGGTATGCCCAACGCATGGGAATTAATCCACTTCGGCACCACCACCGGCGGTGATCCGGCGCTCGATGATGATCGTGATGGCTTCACCAACCTGCAGGAGTTCCTGGCTAACACGGACCCGGTCAGTGCGGCTTCCAGCCTCCACTCCATCAGCCTCACCTGCGAGGCCGACGGGTCGAATACCTTCACCTGGGCCAGCGTGGGAGGTGTGCGTTACCGGGTGCAGTTCAGCGACAACCTCGTCGGAGGGTTCATAGATGTCGCGCGGCCGATCGCGAGTGAGCTCGATCCCGCCGCGCTCGGCGCTTCTTCCACGCAGAGCTTCATCGACGACTTCACGCTCACCGGCGGCGCTCCCACCCAGGGCGCACGTTTCTATCGGGTCCAGGTCGTTCCATGATCGTGAGAACAATCAAGTCGAGAACACGCATCGCAATTCCGAGGTCAATATCAGCACCAACTATGAAAACAAAAACACCATCCATGAAAACAAAATCGCTTGTTCTCGCAAGGAATGCCACGAAGCCGCTGGCCCGAGTCGGCCTGTTACTGTTCGCCATGCTGGCGGCTGCGTCCCAGGACGCGGCAGCAGCCAACCTGCTGACCAACGGAGACTTTGCGCAGACCTATCAGCCGGTGCTGTCGTCGAACCCGCTGCCGACAGGATGGACCAATCTGAGTAGCAACACCGACAACGCCGGTGTCTTTAACGGCGAGTTGTTGTTCAGCACCGCCGGCAATCACGTGACCACCCACCGCTACTTCGTTTACCAGCAATTTGATGCCGGGGCGGGTGGTACGTTTGATCTGACATTCGACTTCCTGCTCGGAAATGCCTACAACGGCAACGCCATAAACGGCGTCAAGGTGGCGGTCGACAACTGGTATGTGCCGGTAGCGGAGGCAGCGTTCAGCAAGACCTATGGCAGCGAGGGCGTCGCCAGCGCCTGGCATCTGGGCCAGCAGGTGGAACTGCAACTGTCACCCGGCTTGCACACCTTGTATCTGGGCACCATCGCCGCCTCGCAGCAGAACGACCAGGCCACGGTTCGCTTTGACAATGTGTCGCTTGCTTTGGCGGTGCCCGAACCGGCATCGGCGCTGCTGCTGATGGCAGCCGCAGCGGGCTTGGCCTTGATGCGTCGCGGGGCCAGGGGTTGAAACGGGCGGGCTCGTGCGGCGCAGCGACTGCACCGCGCGCAAGGTTCCAAGCCCTTTTTCCCCGCTTCCGGTCCGTTCATGAACTCTATCCACGGCCTTCACCTCAACAGCAAATTCCTAGCAGTCAGCCAGGAAAACCAACACCATCCTTCCCCGGCTGCCCCGCTTTGTGGCGGTTCTCCTCGCTTCGCGCTGGCTCTATTCGTGTCCGTAGCGCCCGCCGCCATCGTCAAATATGGTAGTCTTTGACTTCCCCGATTCGTCGCGGTTTTGCCTGCTCAAACCCTGACCGTGAGCCAAAAAATGACATAGACGTCATGAAAGCCCATGGCTTCACGTCATTTTCCACCGACACGCTGCGAATAACCCGATCCTCGGTAGTTAGTTCAAGCCCTACATCCCGATCATGAAATCCAAAGTCGCCCTCACCATCCTGACCTGCCTGGTAACCTCGGTCTTCGAGGTTCACGCCCAAACTTATACCTCCGCCATCACGCTGAACAACCCGAGTTGGCAGATCAATCTCACCGATTACGGGTATTCCGACTACCTCGGGGATCTGACGCCGGGATTTGTGGGCCGAGAATACCTTTCTGGCGAGTGGGGCGCGGCCGTGGGATACACGGTAGGTGGGACGACCGTCGCACCGGTTTGGCTGGAGAAAAATTTCATTTATCCCGACTGGACGACCAATTCCAACTTCAACGTTGTTTCCGGCATTGCCGTGACCGGCACAAATGCCGCCGGCCTGGAAATTGCCCAATCAATCATCGAGAATGGAGACCTTAAGATTACCATTGACTACGAAATGCAGGATACCATCACAGGCATGGCCATGGGCAACACGGCCGCGTCAGCCGGAGGGGCGGGGGTCAGCGTGGATAGTAATCGCTATGTCCTCAAGCAGACCTACACCGTTGAAAATATTTCGGGATCGGACATTACGAATGTGCAGCTTTTTCAGCTTTTGCATGATCTGAACGGTCAAAGCGGAGTGTATGACGACCGCACCTATGCCGGATCACTTGGCGGGTATCGCTACGACACAACCCTTGCCGGGGTTGATCCCAGCACCATCGGCGCAGCGGGAGCGTCGAGTGAGGGATTTAAGGACTACATTGGCTTTGGGTCGTCCCTGGCACCTTCCGATGTCGAACTCGGATATTATGGCATCAATGATGGCGTCAGCGGCGATAACCACAGCATCGGCAAACCTTCGGTGGGAGTACATCTCTCCATCGAAGGCAACGCTCTGAACGGCACGGATAGTTTTGCGCCCGAATTCCAGTGGGTCGCCGGAGCCCAGCAGTGGACCCTTGGAACTCTGGTTGCGGGCTCCTCAGTGAGCCTCGATGTCGTTCTCGGGATTCGCACCGGGACGCAGGTCGCGGCGGGCGGGCTTGATGACCCAGGCACCTCCGGCAGCGTGGGAGGAGGGACGACGTATGTCGGCGGCTGCGACTTTGAGTTCGAGGGCGTGGATGAGGCCGGGGAGTTTCTTTTTGAGTTTTCTGAAGCCGACGAATTCGAAATCGAGGACAGAATCGCGGAGGGCGAGTTCGAGCCGATCGATTTCACCCTGGCAGGCACGGATGCGCAGCTTTGGCTGCTGGAGTTTGACGGACAGTTTACGGGAGAAATTCACCTCACATTTGCCTACAACCCGGACCTGCTCCCAGAGGACTTCGACGAGGGGAGCCTTGTCATTTACCACTTCAACGGGACGACCTGGGATCTTCTCGCTGGCACAGTCGATCAGGTAAACAATACGATCCAGGTAGCGACTCCCGGGCTTTCTCCGTTCGTTCTCGGCGTCAATCCCGTTCCGGAACCGTCTTCGGTTCTTTTGCTTGCCCTGGCGGGCACCATTTTTGCCTGCGGCCATCGTCGTTCACGCCGAACCGTGGAGGGAAAAACAACCACGGCTGGGCAAACAGGGTCATAACTCTCACCACGAACATGGCTCTCAACTCTGAAAAAAGTCGTAGGCCACTATCTCCGTCCTTTTGGATCGCGGGAGACTCAAGATAGCTTTGAATAAGCAACTCATCTGGGATCTCCCGATCCGTTTCTTCCACTTAGGTTTTGCCTTTTGCTGCGCGGGCGCTCTCGCGATCGGACTATTTGTTGACGACGATAGTCCACTCTTCGGACTTCACATGCTTTTGGGGATTGCCGCGTGCTTTTTTCTGGTGATCCGGGTTATACTCGCACTGGCGGGTTGTCCGCACAACCGCTGGCGGGCTCTCCTTTTTTCGCCAGGGGAGACCTTCCGCTACGGTGTCGGTATTGTGACGGGTCAGGCGCGACGGTATTTTGTCCATAACCCCGGAACTTCCGCTGTCGCGCTCGCCATGTTTGCGATCGTTCCTCTTTTGTTTTTCACGGGTGTCAATTCCGGGGGCGGGGACTTCGAGGAGTTTCATGAGATTCTGGCCTACGCGCTTCTCGCCCTCATCGTGGCGCACTTAGTTGGACTTGCCATTCACACTTTCCGCTACCGCGAAAACATTTCGCTCTCGATGGTGTCTGGCGCGAAGCCCGCTCCACTCGAGGTCGCACTCCCCTCGGCGCATCCCATTTGGGGACTCGCCCTCTTGATCATTTCCATTGCTTGGCTGGGCGGTCTTTTTGCCAGTTACAACGGCGCGAACGGGACCGTTACACTCCCGCTGATCGGCACCACGATTCGCCTTGGCGAGAATGAAGGCGAGAACGAAGAGGAGAGTAAGCGGGGCAACCCGGAAGAACGCGGCGCGGGACGCTCTGAACGTTCCAAAAATGACGACGATTGAGTGTGCCAAAAGCGGGGGAGAGTGCCCGAAGAGCCAAGGCGACCCAGACCGAGCAGATTACGCGACCGAACGGCGGGGATTTCGGCTTCGGTTGGAATGTGAACCGGGATCCTCAGGAGCGCCTCCGCCTCACGCACTCCGGCGCTTTCGAGCTCGGGGCGGCTACCCATGTCCATATCGCACCTGCCGAGGAATTAGGGATCATCATTCTCACCAACGCTGCTCCCGTCGGCTTGCCGGAGGGACTCGTCTCCACCTTCATCGACACCGTGCTCTACGAAGAGCCAACCCGCGATTGGATCAAGATCTACCGCGAAGGTTTTGCCAAACTCAAGGAGGACGACTTTGCCGATTCGCGGGCATACGAAGTTCCTCCCGTGGCCCCCGCTCCACCGGCAGCCAATACCGTGTATCTAGGCCGCTTCACTAACGACTTCTACGGAGAAATATCCGTGGTCGAACACAATGGAGGGCTCGTTTTGCGGCTTGGCCCGGAGCAAAAGGCATACCCGATGACCCCTTGGGACGGCGACACGTTCACCGACCTGACCGATGGAGAATCTGGCACCGGAACGTCCGGACTTCTCTTCACCGTCAATGAAGGCGCCGCCGCCACCTTGGCCATCCAAAACCTCAATAAATTCGATACCGGCACCTTCACCAGGGTGACGGAAGGACCTTGACCCAAGCGGACTCCGAATTTTCGCAACGGCTGCGGTCCCTTATCAAAAGCTCAGACGCCCCGGAGCAGCGGATCTTGGGGCAAAGGGTTTTGCCTGAGACCGAGTCCGTCAGTGCGCGTCGCGGTCGTTGGCGATGTATTGGGTTGGCGTCGGAATTTTAAGGCCTCCCTTGAGAGCGGGGCGATTTTAAGACCCTCGAGAAGATCGTGGTTGACGGTTTCCCTGGCACTCTTCACAAGGGCGGCTTGTTGCGTTTGTTAACACTCATTGGTTTGCTTCATTGCGGCGTTTCCTCGCGGGCGTCGGAAGATGCATTGTTATTGCATTGGAAGTTCGACGAGGGAAGTGGTCTCGTCGCCACCGACGCCTCCGGGAATGGGAGGGAAGGCACCATGTCCGCCGATTGGAGCGACCAACATCCAGGAGCGTCCGCCTTTTTTAACGGAACAGATTCGGGCTTCGTCCGTTGCCTGTTTCCAGAGAGCCAGCGCCTCGGAAAGAACTCATGGACGGTCATGGCATGGGTCAAACCAAAAGAGTTCCAGATTGACGATGAGCAAAATCAACGGCGGCTCTTTGCCTACGGTGCTTATCCGGAGGCGTTTTTTTGTGTGGATATTCTGCATACTGGTGAAGTGACTCTGTTCGAAGTCTCTCATCGGGATGGCAAGGAAAGTACTGCGGGAGTCGTCTCCGAGTCCTCCCTCACATTAGGTCAGTGGGCGCACGTGGCAGTGGTGTGCGACCGCGACGAAGGTAGCAACCGCATCTATATCAACGGCCGGTTGCGGAACGCCAAAAGTCCTGCTTTGCACGCGGATTTGTCGGTCGGCGGCGAGTTCACCGTGGGCAACAGTTGGCACAACTACCATGGAGCCGCCGATGAAGTCCGGCTCTATAGACGCGCGCTATCCTCCCGTGAAATCAGGGCGCTGTTCGAGTCAAACAAGGCCATGTTCAACTTCCAGCCAGGTCCCGCCGAAGCGCTGGAGGTTTTGCGCGAGGAATTCGACGCCGTGAATTCCGCATGGGCCGCCAAGGATTTCAACCAGACCCGCGTGCTCCTGGCCGGCATTCTGGGCAATCGGGAGGCACCCGCCCATTACCGAAGTTTAGCTCATCTGCGAGTGGCGCAAAGCCATGAGGCAACCGGAGAGAATGCTCAGGCAAAATCGGTGTACGCGGAGATCGCCGTCATCCCGGAATATCCCGAAGTGCACCGGCAGGAGGCCTCGGCGATGGTTCGGGAACTGGAACGGATGGAAAAAGGTCTGCCGCGTCGCGATCCCGAGGCCTCTCGAGTGCGGGCCACGACAAAAGATAATGAGAGGAAAATTAGTATTTTTGTGGCTCCCCATGGCAAAGACAGTGACCAGGGAAGTGCAGGCCGACCCCTCGCCACGCTTAGAAAAGCGAGGGATCTGATTCGCGGTCGACCGGGTGCGGAAATTGTACTTCTGCCAGGGGAATACGAAATTACAGAAACTTTGCATTTGGGGGACGAAGATTCCGGCACCTCGGAATCGCCGGTGGTGTACCGGGCACAAAAGCCGGGCACTGCAGTCCTGTATGGCGGAAAGCGAGTGTCTGGGTTTACGCCCGTCACGGATCCAGAAATTTTGGATCGGCTGCTCGTGGAAATGCGAGGAAAAGCGGTGGAGATCGATCTAAAGGCACGGGGTATCACTTCCTATGGGAAGCTCGCTGTGCGGGGGTTCGGGCAACCGGCCCCGCCTCCCACGCTGGAGTTATATATCAACGGGGAACCGCAGACCCTGGCACGGTGGCCGGACGAAGGCTTTGTCAAGGCTGCGGCGCTTCTCGATCCGGGGAGCAGACAAATCGGACGGCCTTCCGTGCTCAAGTATCACGACGACCGTCACGCACGCTGGACCCGCGCCCGGGACGGCTGGCTGTTTGGCTATTTTCAATTTTTATGGGCGGACGCGACAGCCAGGATCAGCGCAATTGACTCCAAGGAGAAATCCATCGCGACTGCCCCCGCTTACGAAGCCGGCGGAACTGGCATGAGCATGGAACAGGGAATCATTTATTATGCGTTTAATCTGCTCGAAGAATTGAGCCGCCCAGGGGAATGGGTGCTCGATCGTGACACCGGAATTCTGTATCTGATTCCGCCCGCTGGGTTGAATGAGGCAACGGTTGAAATATCCATGCTGTCAGAGCCCATGATCATGGGTCGCAACCTGCGTCATGTGCGCTTCGAAGGACTGGAGTTCGATCTTTCCAGGAGTGATGGCATTGTCTTGGAAAATTCCTCGGATTGCATTTTTGCGGGCTGCACCGTGAAGCGCATGGCAGGCAGTGGAATCAGGATTGCCGGCGGCAATCGGAACACGCTGTTGAGTTGCGATATTCACACTGTTGGACGGCGTGCCACGGAGATTGTGGGCGGCGATCGTGAGACCTTGACCCCTGGCGGTCATGTGGTTGCAAACTGCCGGATTCATAATTTCGGACGCATCGACCGGACTTATACTCCCGGGGTGCAACTCGAGGGAGTTGGTAACCGGGTGGCGCACAATCTATTTTACAACTGCCCGAGTAGCGTGATGCGCATTGAGGGCAATGATCACATCATTGAATTCAACGAGGTGCATGATGCTGTGTTGGAATCCGATGATCAGGGTGCCATGGAAATGTGGGGCAATCCGACCTATCGCGGGGTGGTATTCCGACACAACCGTTTTCGTCGGATCGGTGTCCCCGTGGGGAAGGCAATGGTGCACGGTCAGGCCGGCATCCGGCTGGACGATGCGATCAGCGGAGTTCTGATTTACGGTAATGTCTTTGACCGCGCCTCCAACGGGAATTTCGGCGGCGTCCAGATAAATTCCGGACGCGACAACATCATCGACAACAACCTTTTTATCGATTGCCCGCGGGGGGTGACTGGCGGCTATAATGCGGCCAACAAAGTCTGGCAGGAGTTGCGCGACGGGAAAACATCACCAGAATTCATCGACAACGCGCTCTACCGTGCACGATATCCGCAGCTGATCGGGATGCTGTTGGAAGAAGGTGCTGGGAATTTCCTGTGGCGAAACGTTTTTTACCGCGGGGGGCTTGATAACAGCGGGAGCCAGGCTCGTCTGGATATGCTCGGGAACGGTGCGTTTGAAATCGATCCTGGATTTGCCGATTCAGGCAACGGCGATTTCCAAGTAAAATCCGGAACGCGCCTCTTTGACAGTGTAGGGTTTCGCCCGATCCCATTGGACGAAATCGGCCTCTACAAAGACCCTTGGCGTGCGCATGGAGCGGTCGTTACTGAATGGTGAGATGGAGGGTATCAGAGCCACCGCTTGGGTCTTTATCGCGGGAATCTTCTTGGCGCAATTTAACCTGGGATTACAGATTGTGCCTGTGAAATCTATGCCAACCAAAGTTTGTGCCCGATTGCCCCATCGTTGGCTCTTCGGCCTTCGCTTCCGCTCCGGAATATTTGGCTGTCTCTTGGCGCTTTACGTTGGTTCGGGACAGACATGGGCGGCCGGCTACCAACTCACGGAAATCGGCGTTTTGCCGGGTTGCGCCTCTTCCTCCGCGACGAGCCTGAATGATGCGGGGCAAGTGGTTGGGCATTGCGTGGATCCGGCTCGGCCGAGTGATTCCGCGAATCGGGCGTTCGTGTTTCACAATGGTTCGATGTCCGAGATTCAGCTGCCGTCTGGTCAGATGGGCTCCGTGGCGAATGCCATCAATAATCAGGGCGTCATTGTTGGAGCGTACACCAGTCCTCCAAACCCGAGCAGAGCGTGCTTCCTGGAACCTTCTTTCATTAGCCTTCCAATGGGCGGGTACACCGACTCTGCGACGGGTATCAACGAAAGTGGAATCATCGCCGGAACGACGGGCCTTGGGGGAGCAAACCCATCTTTAACTTTTGCCCGAGCGGTCCGTACTTTCAAAAATGGGGGTTTCGCTCTGCTCAACACTCCCATTTGGTGGAACAATTCGGAAGCTTGGGCGATCAATGCATCGAACTGGGTCGCCATGCGGGTCTACTTGATAACCTGGGAAGGCGAGGAGATCACTGGACCACAATATTTCGATCATCGGCAGGGTCGAGCGTTCCTCCTGGCGAACGGGGATCTGATGGACCTTGGTGCCCAAGAGGATCTGATCGATCTTGGCACGCTGGGTGGCGACGACAGCAGCGCGCGAGGTCTCAACGATCTAGGGGAAGTTTGCGGTTGGTCGAATCGGGCCGACGGGAGCTATGAAGCATTCATTTACCGAAATTCCACTCTCTCCGGATTGGGAGTGCCGGAGGATGCAACCGACAGCTTCGCGTTCGGCATCAACGAAAAAAGCGAGGTAGTTGGTTTCATAAAGTCGGCCTCTGGAAACGAACGGGCGGTCCTCTTCAAACAGGGGGAGATCACGGATCTCAACACCCTGGTTCCTCTCGCTGGCGCCGGTGAAAGAGGCTTTACCGAGCTCAATCGGGCAGTGGCGATCAATGAGTCCGGCCAAATCGTCGGAACCGGAACCTGGGACGACGGAGAGGGGAACACTTTTACCCGGGGATTTTTGTTTAGTCCGATCGACGATTCTGCCGTGGCCCCGCCGTCCATCACCCCGGACGAGGGAGGTATCGAGAACGCAATACTCATCAGTCTTTCCTGTCCCACCGACGAGGCCACCATCCGGTATACGACGAACGGTAAGGAACCCAACAAGAACGCGAAAAAGTACAACAAGCCTTTCCGCCTCCGAAACTCGAAAACGGTCAAAGCGAAGGCATTTCTTTCCGGCAAGGCTCCCAGCCCGACGACGACCAAAGTTTTTTCGGTTCAGTAGGTTTTTGCAGAGGTGATTGGCGCAATCGTACCCTTCGGCGATTTCTCGCAAATTTCACACACGCTTCATCAGAGTTTCACGGGAGATTGCGATCGTCCCCGGCATGACAAGCAGCCGTGTAGTGGAGAATATTCAGGGATCCTTAGCCGGAAGATCGGCGCGGATCGACGCCCCGAAATATGAAATGGCCAATCCCCGGTTTTGGATCTCCCATTTCCAACGCAATCGGCAAAATCGGCCAGAGCCACAATGGGATGCCCCGCTGTCGCTGCCGCGATCTGTCGGGAAACTCCTGGTCAAGTCGCTGGAGCAGTACCAGCTCGGCGATGGAGGGGGCCCGGCTTCGCTGATCGCATGGAATTCCGAGACGTTCCGTGGCAGCAGCGCGGAGAGCAAGGAACTCGTGGACTTGTGGTTCCTGGAAGAGAAAGAACATTCCCGATTGCTCGGCGGCGCGATGGCCAGGCTGGGAGGAACGCCGATCCGGGAACACTGGAGTTTCTCGGTCTTCTGCGGAGTGCGCCGGTGGCTGGGAGTCGATTTTGAGCTGACCGTGCTGTTGCTGACGGAGATTGTCAGCACCATCTACTATCGGTTGATCCAACGACACTGTCAGGACGAGCCGATCCGCGCCATGTGCGGATTGATCATGCGGGACGAGGCCGGTCACGTGGCGTTTCATCGGGCGCGAATGGCTTTGGCAGGGTCGAAAGGCAAAGCCACTTATGGAGCGATTTGGGAAGCGGGATTTTTCTTCCTGGGTTATGCCGCGGCGACGATGCTTTGGGTGAATCACGCGCCCGCGTTGTGTGTGATGGGCGCAACCACTCAGGAATTCTACTCCGAGATTCGGAAGGAGATCGGCGAGTTCGTCAGGGATCTTCGGAGGGAAGCGGCCGCGGAAAATGCAATGGTTTGAGAAAGGGCTGGCCGCGTTGGTTCTGATCGCGTTGGGGCCGTTGTTCCCCGTCCTTTGGATCCTCAATCGGCTGGAGGACGGAGGCGAAGTTTTCTACCGGCAGGCGCGCTTGGGGATAGGACGGATTCCTTTTTCCATTCTGAAACTGCGGACGATGCGGAATGGAAGAGTCACTCGCTTGGGAAGGCTTCTCCGCCCGGCTGGCATCGATGAATTAGCGCAGTTTTATAACGTTCTGCGGGGTGAGATGCGGCTGATTGGCCCACGACCTGTGACCGAAGACGACGCGACTCGTTGGAACTGGACCGAAACCGATCCCCGGTGGAAGGTCAGTCCCGGAATGAGCGGCCTGCCTGGAGTTCTCGGGACGCGGCGGGGACGAGATGCTCTGCGCCTCGAGCGCTTCTATGCGACCCGCAAATCGGCCGAGCTGGATCTCACGTTGCTGGGAATGACTTTCATGATGCTGTTTCTGGGCAAACATCGGATGAGGGGCTGGAAGACGATCGCGCGCCGACAATTCGCCCAATCGAGGCGTGCCCGACAAAGTGCGATTCCGTGTTCAAAAATTAAAAAAGCGACGCGCGACCTTCGCTTAAGCGGCGAACTGAAAGGGAGCAGGCTATCAAGAATTGTTGGCTGACCCCTTCTGCCTTCTGCTGTCTGCCCTTCTGGTCGTCTTCCTCTTCCCTGGCCGCACGGAATTTCGAATCCCCATTTGTATTGCCTTCCCGACCCCAACCCGCTGCCATGCGTTGGCTTTGAAGTATTTTCGTTTTCCGCTCGCTCTCGCCGCCTCATTCCTCCTCACCGGCACCCTGGGCGAGATTTTCGCGGATGGCCCTGTGGCCACCAGTAATTCGGCCTCCCCTTCCGAGGTGGTTACATCCCTGACTCGCGCGCAGGCTGCGAAGGCTGCCTGGAAATTCGACGAAGGCATCAAAGAATTGCGCGCTGCGGCACTCCTCACCAACCGCACGGCGGATCCCGCGACCTATGCCAATGTCCAGCACGCGCTCGGAGTGCTGCTCGACAACCAAGGGCTCTCCGCCGAAGCCGAGCAGGCCCTGCGCCGTGCTCTCGAAGCGCGTTTGGTGGTGTCCGGTCCCGAAAACGCCGACACCCTTGCAACCCGGACCGCGCTGGCGGAATCGCTGAAGCACCAGCGCAAGCCTGCCGACGCCCTGGCTGAGCACGGCGGCGTGCTGGAAATCCAAAAGCGCCTGCTGAAACCCGATGACCGCGCCGTGCTCAAAACCCGTTTTTATCTGGCCGAAGCCCAGGACCAGATCGGCCCCGATCCGGACACCCGCCCGGACTACGCGGCCATTCTCAATCTGCAGGAGAAGGCATTGGGCGACACGGACCGCGACACCCTCGCCACCCGGTTTGCCTATGCGGAATCCCAGGCCATCCATGGGAACTGGGCCGCATCGGAAAAAGAACACGCAACCCTCATCGCCGCGCGCACCAAAGCTCTCGGACCGGAAGACTCCGACACCCTCGATTCCCGTCTCGCCTTTGCGCAGGCACTTTCGGGCCAGGGTAAACACGAAGAGGCCGCCACCGAACTCGATGCCGTCCTGACCCTGCGCGAACGCCTCTTCGGCGCCGACCACCCCTCCACCCTCAAGACGCGCTTCGCCCTCATCGGCGTCCTTTTCGATGCCGGGGATTTCCCCGAAGTCGAACGCAAAACCCGCGCCCTGCTCGCCCTCCAATCCCGTGTCTTCGGCCCGGAAAGCCCTCCCGCCCTCGACTCCCGCATGGCCCTTGGCAATGCGCTCTACCTTCAGGGCAAATTCCCCGAAGCCGAAATCGAACAGCGCGAACACCTCGCCATCCGCCAGCGCCTCCTGGGAACTGACCACCTCGACACCTTTGCGCTGCGGGGGAATCTAGCCCTCCTCCTCAGCCGTCAGGGCAAATACGCCGCCTCCGAGAAAGAATTCCGCGACCTCATCACGGCGGAAACTGCCGCCCTCGGCGCCGATCACCCGACCACCCTCGGTTCGCGCAGTAACCTCGGACTTGTCCTCAAGACCGCCGACAAACACGCCGCAGCCGAGGCCGAATTCCGCGACACCCTGGCCGCCATGACCCGCGTGCTCGGCCCCGAGGCTCCCAACACCCTCACCTGCCGCAACAACCTCGCCGCCTCCCTCCGCGGCGGAAAATCCTACGAAAAAGCCGAAGCCGAATACCTCGCCATCCTCAAAATCGAGGAACGCCTCCACGGGCCCGAACACCCCGCCACCCTCATGGTGCGCACCAACCTCGCCATGGTCACCTACGAAGCCGGACGCTCCCGCGAAGCCGAAGCCGAACTCCGCGCCCTCATCGACATCCGCGTGCGCTCTCAAGGCAAGGACCATCCCGACGTCCTCACCACCTGCCGCAATCTCGGACAGATGCTGGCCAACGCCGGCCAATACAAAGACGCCCTGCAATACGCCCGCTGGGCCGCCGCCGGACGCAAACGCGTGCTCGGGGAGAACAACCCGGAAACCAAAGACGCCCTGGCCCTCTGCGCCAAAATCGAACGCGCCGCTGCCAAACAATAACCGCACTCGCCCCTGTCGATCCCGCGCCGCCTCAACAGGAAAACGGAAAACGCCCTCATCAACGGCAATTGAAGCACCAGGCCTGCGGCAACAAACGGCCGCCTCGGCGGATACGTGAAAGCATCTTGGCGATATGCATTCGCTGCGGATCATTTTCTGTGACGTTCCTCGAGTTTGGCATAACGTACTTTTCGCTCTCTTCCTGGTGGCCTCGGTCGGAAATGGCTGGGGGCAGACGGGCCTGACCCTGCGGGGGGATATCGTCGAGGGCGAGGTTGGCGAAGATATCAAGGTGGTGTTCCGCGGCGAGGGCTTCTGGCAAATCACCGAAGGCATGGGAACAATCCAGTGGGATCCCCAAGTGATGGATTATGTGAACGCAGGGGATTTCGGCATTCCCGAGTTGGACAACGGGAGTTTCTCCAGGATTCCAGAAGGAATGCTGACCTTCGACTGGAGCTCAGACAGTCTCCTCGGCAACACCCTTCCCGACGGGACAATACTCTTCTCATTGACCTTTGACATACGAGGCCTGCCAGGCGACACCACGACGGTGGCCTTCACGGACGGCTGGACTCCCCTGCATTTCGAATCCGCCGAAAGTATCAACCTGCCGTTCAGTTCGGTGCCAGGGACGGTCTCAGTCGTGCCCGAACCATCAGCCGCCCTCCTTGCCATTGCGGGAGTCATCCTGTTGGCCATTCTTCGCGGCGGGAAAATGGGGTACGAGTCGACAGAAGCATCGAGCGGGTGATCGAACTCCCAGCCAGACGGCCGAGCCCTGGGCGAGGCGAAGGGCTCGGTCAGTGAAAGTTGATATTGAGGTCCCATCGGGCGTAATGACCGCGGTGGCAAACGGCAGATACTAATATTAAATGGCGGTGTGCTTCTGCTGGTCTCGAGGATAGGTGTCGGTCCCCTCGGGCCATGACGTGGTAGAAGGTACCAGGAAATTCAATGCGGGGCCGTTGGGCCACGGCAAGGAGTCAAAGAGGGTGGGGAAAACTGTCAAGAATCCCTTCTGCGGCAACGAATCTCCATGGCGCGGACCTAACCGCCGGAACGCCTCTTCGACAAGGTGGCTGGCACGAACTGCGAGAATGCACTACGGTGCGCGGCATGAAGACACCGGAAAATTTGATCGATGTGTTGTCCGATGAATCGTTTGCCTGCGAGCGAATTCCGGGGGCGCGGAACTTCTGTGTGTATGAAACCGCGTTCGTGGACAAAGTTTCCGCGGCGTTCCCGGATCGCGCGACACCGCTGACGGTTTACGGGTGGAGCACCCAGACCCGCGAGGCGGAGGAAGCGGCCGGGCGGCTGAGCGCTGCGGGGTATGTTCAGGTGACCATCCTCGAAGGCGGGCTGGAAGGATGGACAGCGCGGGGCGGGATCACCGAGGGAACCGGCACCTCCGCGCGGGTCGTCGACGGCCGTTATGCCATCGATCCGGTAGCGAGTGTGATGTATTGGACCGGCCGGAATTTGTTGAATTTCCATTCCGGGGAATTACGGCTGAGCGGCGGAGAAATCGCCGTCGCTGGAAATCTTCTCCGAGGCGGAAAGCTGCAGATTGCTATGGATTCCATGAGCTGTAAGGACATCACCGATGACGCCATGAACCGCCTCCTCATCGCGCATTTGCGCAGCGAGGATTTTTTTGCGGTTGAGCGTTTCCCCGAGGCCGAACTTGTGATCACGCGCAGCGAGGCCATCGTCGAGGCGACACCTGGTCGGGAGAACCTGCGGGTGACAGCCCAACTCACGCTGCGCGGCGAAACGCACGAAGTCGGTTTCGCGGTCGTCGCCGCGGTCCGTGACGATGGCGCGCTGGTCGCGCAAGGCGCCGTCGCGTTCGATCGCACCCGCTGGGGATCGATCTACGGGTCCGGCCGTTTCTTCGCCCGGCTCGGCAAGCATGTCGTCAACGACCTCATCGACCTCCAAGTCAAAATCGTCGCCACGCCCGCTTGAGGCAGGGCGGATGGAAAGGATCAACAGCCGAGGCACCGAGACGCAGAGGTGCCGAGAAAGTCCTCTGCGCCAAACCTCGGTGATCGTAACATGCGGGTCGCGGCTACCGCATCGAGACCGAAGCAGCAATTTCCGTTTAATAAGGTCTGACCCGTTGGCACAAACAAGGACTAAAACGGCGAGGATTTTCATGCAGCTAACGTCCCGCATGACCTGCCCCAGAAAGCTGGCGGTCGGGGTGCTTTAGCAGCCCGAGTGCCAGCTTGTAGGGGTTAGGTCGATGCGCTCGTTAGGTGGTTGGGATGATGCCGCTGAGGTAATCGATGGCCTTCATTCGAATAGGCATGAAATAGATATTGGAGTCATTTCGATCTGCGAAATCTAAAGCTCGGCGCCCGAACTCTTGGTTGCCTTCGTGTGTGAAATCATAGTGAGAAGGAAATATTGCACGATTGGTGGTCTCCCAATAGTTGCGACTCCTCTCTCCAATTACGGGTGAGATCCCCCAAAATACTTCAACACCCTGTAGTAGATCTGCAAAAACACTCATCAACTCAATCGAGAAAAACGGTTGGGTGAAAAACCCGTCAGCTCCAGAATCTAATTTCCGCGTGGTGTATTCAAGCTCTTGCTGTATTCCACTGCGGTATGGGTCAATGGCTGCGTAGACCTTCAGGTCTGATCGTTTCGATTTCAGAAACTTTATTACATCAGTGGCTTTGGTCGAATATACTCTTCGGGAAAAATCATGGGGTGGATCGCCCGATACGATTAACACCTCTCTAAATCCTTCAACCACTTCAAGAATCGTTTGGCTGGACTCAAGGTTGAAATCAATGGCGCGGAGATGGGGAATGCTATTGGGAAAGTAATCGGTGGTGAAACGGCATGCCTCCCAACTGCGAATTGGAATTCTCATTATGTCGGGGATATTGAGAGTGTCCAGACTGGGGAAAGCACTTGAAATCGCGGCGCACTCTTCCCTCAAATGATCGAATGATCTGGGCACCAGTTCTACGGATATGCGCGTCATATTCTTCACCTAACGTCCCCGATGAGGAATCCCCGCTTGCTTCTGGCATGGTTCCTGCCCGCGAAGCGGAATCAGCAGGAGGCATGCCAGAAGTCCCGAAGGGACGGGGATTTGCTCCATCGGTCTGTTGGCTTTTTGTTTGTAGGCGGTTATGGCCATGTTCGTTCAAGGCACTTGTCAGATTTCCCATCGAACGGCTGCAAATGATAATCCTTCCTCATCGCGGCGAGACTGTCTGGCTGTCCACGCATCCTGAAAACGATCCCACCGATACAAACATGAAATGTCGAATAATACCATTGATGATCTGATCCAAATCCGAGCAGCAAATCATCGATCCTCCAGTCCTCTTTTCTGCAAATATTCGTGTAGGCCATCCATTCGCCGTTCTTCATCAGGATAAACTTTCTTGTATACCATCCTCCTTCAGTCGCTTGATCCTCTGGTCCAGCCTGTTTTAATGCCTTCAGCTGATCTGGAATCCAGTCGGGTTTATCGACGTTCTGTGATAGTCGAGCAAGCGCGGCATTCTTCCAAGAACCACGCTGATACGCTCGGTATCGGATCAGCGCAAAGGCGGCAAATGCAATGAAAAGCAGAGCAACAACTGCGAGCTTGAATAAACGAAGGAGTATTTTCATAGCCAACGTCCCCAGTGAGGTGCCCCGGAGCGCGGGCGCGACTGATGCCCGCGAAGCGGAAAAAGCATCAGCCTTGACGGCGCGTAGGGGTTACCTCGACTGGTCTGTTCGCTTTTTCGTTTCATTCTCATTGGGCGACGAGCATGGACTCCGAATTCTTCTGTCCTGACGCCCGATGATCTTGTCCGCGCCTGCCTTGCCCGGCCATGGGAAATATTTTCTGCTCGTGGGACGGTCGAACCCCGCTGGGCATTCTCTGCAGGATTACGATCCATTCGGAGTTTCGTGCCATCGCACCGGCGACGTGTGCCTGCCAATCCTCCGGCCTGAACTTGCACCCGCGCCATAACTTGCCGGTATCGTCGTGCTCCTCTCAGACAGCTTCACAAGATCACTAAGTCTCAGGGAGCGAAGCGACATATATTCAGCGAACGTCCCCGATGACTTGCCACGGGCGGAACGGCGGTCACCATGAAAGCGGCGGGAGTGAAGGCGCTGAGGCTGCTCTTCGTCTTCGCAGCCCCTGTGCCTGAACGATTAGCGGCATCCGTGCTCACCACCGAAAGTGCGGCATTGCCCGGGGTTAAGTCCATCGGCCCGTTAGCGTTATATTCTGGTTTTGAATGATGTAATCACATTCATCCCAATAAGAGCCAAAGACGTAAACCCTCCAAAAAGCATAAAGAGGGCGGCATCCGAGGTCATATGAAAATACCAATTAGGGTCGGCTACGCCACCCATGTAGAGAAACTCAATAATTACGAATGAAATGCAGTATGCATAAAAAAGGACACCAAGGATGATTGGAATAAAAGCCAAACCAAGACTTGCGATGTCCTTCCTCTGTCGGTTCGTGATAATACAGAGTATTGCGCTTAATACGATGACGAGCAATACAGCAATACCTACCGATCCAGAATGCAAAACCCTTTCGATTATCGTCATTTGCAATATCTCGGAATTATTCAGAGCGGAGGTCATAATCTCAGCTAACGTCCCCGATCAGGAATCGCCACTTGCTTCTGGCCTGCTTCCTGCCCGCGTAGCGGAATCAGCAGGAAGCAGGCCAGAAGTCCCGAAGGGATGGCGATTTGCTGCATCGGCTTGTTCGCTGTTTGTTTGTTGGACAGATTCTGCGACTACAAAGCCTTCCATTCCGTAGCTCGATCCAATCCGATACACTTTGAGGTGTCTGCGCTCAACTACGCGAGAAAAAGTGTCATCCTTCTCTTCCAGACGAGGCCATCCATAGTTCTTAAGGCGTTCAAAAACTGATCGAAATTCCTTCTCGATTTGGGCCAATTCGACCTGCTCGATATCGAAAATGATGTTGCCGTCCTGAATCGACTCGAGGTGATGACACCATACGCCGTCAAAAATAATGTTGGTGCGCTCTCCTTGCGACTTTGTACCCCATGGAAACTCGGTCTCTAGAACGAGTTGGTGATTCTCTCCGTGGAGTGCTCCCCAAAAGTTGATCCAGGAGTTATGAGAGTCGGCGGCGCGGAAGCGCCGCCAAAA
The DNA here is from genome assembly GCA_041752695.1 of Terrimicrobiaceae bacterium. Lineage (GTDB taxonomy): Bacteria > Verrucomicrobiota > Verrucomicrobiia > Chthoniobacterales > Terrimicrobiaceae > CALCJD01. The sequence goes on along the minus strand of JBGSVZ010000020.1, from coordinate 74 downwards.
TCTCATGAAAAGAAAGCGACATACACCTGAAGAAATCATCAAGAAGCTGAGGGCCGCTGGCGAAGCCCTTGGGG
>JBGSVZ010000019.1:0-107400 GCA_041752695.1 Terrimicrobiaceae bacterium | reverse complement strand
GGCGCGCGAGACCGTCCGCAAGGGCGCCCTCACCGGCGGTGGGCTGCCCGGCAAGCTGGCCGATTGCTCCGAGCGCGATCCCGCACTCACCGAATTGTACGTGGTGGAAGGGGACTCGGCCGGTGGCTCGGCCAAGCAGGGCCGCGACCGGCGTTTCCAGGCGATCCTCCCGATCAAGGGCAAAATCATCAACGTCGAGAAAGCCCGCCTCGACAAGGTGCTGCAAAACACCGAGGTCCAGACCCTTATCACCGCCATCGGCACCGGCATCGGCATGTCGAGCGGCGAGAAAGACCAGGAAGGCACTTTCAACATCGAGAAACTCCGCTACGGCCGCATCATCATCATGACCGATGCCGACGTCGACGGTTCGCACATTCGCACGCTGTTGCTGACGTTTTTCTACCGCCAGATGCCGGAGCTGGTGAAACAGGGCAAAATCTACATCGCCCAGCCGCCCCTCTATTTGATCAAGCGCAAGAAGCGCGAGGAATATGTCGATGACGACGCCCAACTCAACAAAATCCTCATCACGCTCGGGGCTGAAGAAGTGAAGTTGAAAAACCTCGCCGATGGCAAGGTGTTCACTCCCGTGCAACTCAAGGACATGCTGGATTCGCTGGAACGTCTGGCGAAATACAGCGACGCCATCCGTCGGCACGGTGGGGATTTTGAAACCTATCTCTCGGAACGCGATCCCAAGTCGGGTCTGCTGCCGACCTTTATGGTCAAGGTCCGGGAAGGCAACACCGAGTGGGCAACCTATTTTCCGGGTGAGGCGGAGGTCCGCGCGTTCCATGAGGAAAACCGCGACCTGAATCTGTACGACGACCCCGTTCCCGAGCCCGTCGAGGGCGAGGTCGTGGTGGAAGTTGCCAAGCCCGTGACCAAGAAGGAAAAATCCGACGCGGCCCGCCGCCGGGCGAAGTTGATTCAACTTCATGAAGCCTCCGCGGTGCAAAAGCTCATCGACGAGCTTGGGCGCAAAGGCCTCAAAATCGAACATTACGCCGACAGCGACGAACCGATCTTTGAACTGATCGAAGGCGATGGCGAAAAGGCCACCGTGCAGCCGCTTTTTGCCATCCCCGAGATCCTTGCCAAGGTGCTGGAAATTGGCAAACGCGGACTCGCCATCCAGCGTTTCAAAGGGCTGGGTGAGATGAACCCCAAGCAGCTTTACGAGACCACGATGAACCCCAACAAACGCAAGATGCTTAAGGTGGATCTCAACGAGGACAACGCCGTGGAGGCCGACCGTATGTTCACGATCCTGATGGGGGATGTGGTCGAACCGCGTCGGGTTTTCATCGAAGACAACGCGCTCAATGCGCGCCTGGACGTGTAAAAAGATCTTGCGATGTGACTACGCGTAACTACAATAAAGCCATGAAAGAAATGGCTTCAGTTCGGACGACCGATGGCGAGCCCGAGCCCGCTCCGGTGGTGCGGGAAGTTGCCGTCATGCCGGGCGTTGGCGAAGTCATCAGCGTGCGGGCCGCCAAGGCGCATCTTTCAGGATTGCTCGATCTGGTCGCTTCTGGTCGCGAGATCGTGATCACGAGCGATGGCAAGCCGAAGGCGCGGTTGTCGCCCTGGAATCTCAAGACCCAACGGAAACCTTTCTCGGGAACCCGCGAGCATCTTGCGTCCATGCCTCCCTGGTCCGGCGGGCCGACGGCCGACGAACTCATTAGGGAAGATCGCGACGGGCGCGGCTGGTGATGTATCTGGACTCCTGTATTATCGTCAAATTGCTCGTGCCGGAAAAGGACAGCGAATTTTTCCAGGAGCGGTTGGAGGATCTCTACTTGTCCACCTCTGAGCTGGCGTGGACCGAGGTCGCTGCAGCGCTGCTGTCCAAGGAGCGGTCGGGAGTTCTCACTCCGGCCAAACGCCGGGCGGCGTGGACGGTTTTTGTCAGTCGAGTCCAGGCGAAAGAGATCGTGCTCGAGCCACTGGATGGAACGACATTGCGCAAAGCGTATCAAATTCTCGAGTCCTGTCATCCCAGTGTGCCTCTGCGAACGCTGGACGCGCTGCATGTGGCGGCTTGTGATCTGAGTCAGGATTTTCCGCTGTGTTCGACGGACCGCCGGGTGCGCGACGCAGCCCAACTTTTGAAAATTCCAGTCTTTCCTTCGGAGGAGGCGGCGTAGCCATGGGCGGACTTTTCCACAACCTGCGTCATCCGCGCCGGAGCTTCATGGTCTGCGCAATCGCACGCACGGGCAGCAATCTGCTCTGCGACGGCCTGCACGCCACGCGGCGGGCGGGACGCGGACAACAGTATTTCCTGCCGAAATTCGAGGCGGACCTCGCGGGCAAATACGGTCTCGATCCCCAAAACGATTTTGCCGGTTATGTGAGGGGGATCGTGGACGCCGCTTCGTTCGGCAACCGGGTCTTCAGTTTTAAAATCATGGCATGGTATTTGCAGGACTTTGTCAGCCGCCTGCGAGGCACGGGCGCTTTTGGCGCGGGAAATGATCTGGGCGTTTTGCAGTCGGCGTTTCCGCGCCTTCAGTTTGTGCAGATCCTGCGCCGCGATAAACTGCAACAGGCCATCTCGAAGGCTCGCGCCATGCAGACCGGTCTCTGGAAGATCCAGGACGGCAACGAAGCGCACCGCGAGCCGGAGTTTGATGGCGAACTCATTGCGAAGTGCCTTGCCGACGTGCAGAAGGACGAGGCCATATGGACGGAATTTTTTACGCGGGAAAAAATCACCCCCTTTCCAGTTTGGTATGAGGAACTCTGCGCCAACTACGAAATGGTCATCCGTTCCGTCCTGGATTTTTTGAAAATCAAACTCCCGCGTGGCGCGGAAATCACCCCGCCGCGCACCATCCGCCAGTCGGACAACGTCTCCCGCGAGTGGGAATGCCGCTGGCGTGAGCAGAACCCGCAATTTGTCCCCCTTTAATCTGAATCATTTCGCACCATGTATAACCAAAACGAAAAAGTCGAAAAAGTGAATGTGGCGGAGGAGATGTCGAAATCCTTCCTCGACTACTCCATGTCCGTCATTATTTCCCGCGCCCTGCCTGATGCGCGTGATGGTCTGAAGCCCTCCCAGCGCCGCATTCTTTACGCAATGAACGAACTCGGCGTGCAGCCGAATCGCAAACATCTCAAATGCGCGAAGATCGTCGGGGAAACGATGGGTAACTACCATCCGCACGGCGACCAGGCGATCTATCCCACACTCGTTCACATGGCCCAACCGTGGGCCATGCGTGAGATGCTGATCGACGGCCAGGGCAACTTTGGCAGCGTCGAAGGCGATCCGCCGGCGTCCATGCGATATACGGAAGCCCGCCTCCAGCATCTTGGTGCCGCCCTCATGACCGACATGGATAAGGGCACGGTCGATTTTATTCCGAACTACGACGAGACCCGCGAGGAACCCACGGTTTTCCCCGCCGCTTTTCCAAACCTTCTCATCAATGGCGGCACCGGCATTGCCGTCGGCATGGCGACCAACATCCCGCCGCATAATCTTGGCGAATGCATCGACGGCATCTGCGCGCAGATCGAGGATCCCGACATCTCCATCGAAGGCCTGATGGCGTATGTGAAGGGGCCGGATTTCCCGACCGGCTGTATTTTGCAGGGCACGGCGGGCATCAAACAATATTTTGAAACCGGCCGCGGTCAGGTGCGTGTGCGTGGCAGGGTCGGCGTGGCCGAGGTGAAGGGCGGTCGTGAACAGATCATCATCACGGAGATCCCTTACAATGTGAACCGCGCGGATTTGGTGAAGCGCATCGCCGACCTCACCAACGAGAAGGTTCTCACCGGCATTAGCGACGTGCGGGATGAAAGCGCCGAGGACACGCGCGTCGTGATTGATCTCAAGCGCGATGGCAACCCGAAGGTCATCATCAACAACCTCTACAAGCACACCTCGCTGGAGTCGACTTTCAGCGTGAACATGCTGGCCATCGACCATGGCAGGCCGAAGTTGATGTCGCTGAAGGACGCCATCACGTCCTACATCGAACACCGCCGTGAAGTCATTCTCCGCCGCACCCGTTTCCTCCTCAACGAGGCCGAGGTCGAGGCCGAGAAGTTGGAGGGGTATCTCATCGCCCTGGCAAACATTGATGACTTCATCAAGATCATCAGGGATTCGAAAGATCGCGACGATGCAAAAGGCAAACTCCTGGCCCTATCGTGGAAACGCGCCGCGGTCGAACAGATCGGTATCCTCATCCGTTCCGAGGCGCGCCTCAACGCCGCCGGGGACTACAAGTTCACCGAAAAACAGGTCGGCCATATCCTCGATTTGCGCCTTTACCAGTTGACCGGTCTCGAGCGCGACAGCATCAAGGGCGAATACGACGAGTTGATCGCCACGATCAAGGACCTCCTCGACATTCTCGCGAAGGAAAAGCGGGTTCTCAAAATCATCGTCGATGAACTCACCGAGTTACGCAAAAAATACGCCAGCGAGCGCCGCACGCAGATCGTGGCCGCGGAAGGCGAAATGGCCATCGAAGACCTCATTGCCAACGAAGGGGTGATCGTCACGCTGACGCACAACGGCTTTATCAAACGCACGCTGGTCAGCGCCTACCGTGCGCAGCGACGGGGCGGCAAGGGCGTCATTGGTATGACCGCCCGCGAAGCAGAGAAGGAAGAGGATAGCGATTTTGTCGAGTTGCTCTTCACCGCCACCACGCACGATTACCTGATGTTTTTCACGCAGAGCGGACGGTGTTACGTCGAGCGCGTTTTCGAAATTCCCGAAGGTTCCCGCGCCAGCAAAGGCCGCTCCATCGCGAACTTCCTGGAGTTGCGCAGCGACGAAAAGATCGCCGCGACCATCCGTATTCAGGGACAGAAGACCGACGAGGAAACCTTCAGTCAGAACCTGCACGTCGTCTTTGCCACGAAGAGCGGTATTGTGAAAAAATCGAACCTCAACGATTTCAAAAACATCCGCAAGGGTGGCATTATTGCGATCAAGATTGAAGAGGGTGACTGCCTCATCGATTGCAAACTCACCTCGGGGCTCAACGAAATCGTCCTCATCACTCACGAAGGCATGAGTATCCGCTTTAATGAAGAGGAACTCCGCGACCAGGGCCGCGACACGGTGGGCGTGTGGGGCATCCGGCCGGAAAAGGGCGACTACGTGGTGGGCGCGGCATTGGTCGATCCCGATTCCACCCTGTTGGTGGCCGGCGAAAACGGCCTCGGGAAACGCACGCCGTTCGACGACGACAACGGGCCGGTTTATCGCATCCAGTCCCGAGGCGGCAAGGGTGTCATCACCATGAAGACGAACGAAAAAACCGGCGGCGTTGCCGGTGCTTTGACGGTTCGCGAGTCGGATGAATTAATGCTCATCACCAATAAGGGTAAGATGGTCCGCACCAAGGTTGCCGGCATCCGCAAAACCGGGCGCAACGCCCAGGGTGTCATTCTCATCGACATGCGGGACGCCGAGATTTTGCAGGCCATCGCGCCGGTGGTCAGCGACGTCGAGGACGAAGAGGGCGAAGGCTGAGGGAACGACGCACGGGAACTGGCAGCCGCCCAGGACTTTTCGATTGGTGGAACATGCGGCCCGCTAGGTGCTGACGCCACCTATGGTCTCATCACTGTCGGCCTGCCGGTGAGGGGCTCAATCTGAATGGTCGCAAAGTTGGCGGGGAGGCCGTTGGCTTTGATGGGATCGTTCTTGGAGACAAGGGTGAAAAACCAGCTTTTGTCCGGAGGGAGGTCGGTGCCGCCGTTGGGCTTGTAGCGGAAGCTGCGGTAGCGGTAGTTGGAGCCTGCGGGCGGGACGTTCATGCCGGCGGCCGCGGGTTGTTCGGGAAAGGCGGTGTCGTCCATCAACGAACTGGTCGCCGCGTCGCTGGTCATAATGACGGATGGGGAAAGTTTCACCGGTTTGGCCACGGCATTGGTGGACTCGTCGTCTACCAGGAAAATCTGGAGGCCCCGATAGTCGGAGGGGGCTGCGGTGGGCTGGCCGTCTTCCGGGAGTTTGTAAAGGCGGACTTCGACCGGACGGTTCTGGGTCACGGCGGTCTGGCGGGCGAGCTCCAGCGTGCCGGTGACGGATTGCGTGGCACCACTGAGGGAAGTCGAGCCCCCAATGGAATTCAACGCTGGAATGGTGAGCGCGGCGAGGATGATCAGGATGGCAATGACGATGAGTAACTCCAGGAGGGTGAACGCACGTTTCATGGGGTGGGGATTTTGCAGTCGACTCTAAAAATCTATCCCAGAGGCTAATGGTCGTCGAGGGGCCAATATTCGCTTTCGGAAAAAATCCGCTCGCTTTCGGGTCGCCGGTTTTGCGATGGATCGGAGATGAAAGTCCGTCGGATCCGGTGGATTCTTTTTCAGGCGCTGCTCATGTCATCCTCTCTTTCTGCCGTGGAAATCATCGCTCATCGGGGGGCGTCTTTTGATGCGCCAGAAAATACCCTGGCGGCGGCGAAGCTGGGCTGGGAGCAGGGAGCGGACGCGGTCGAAATTGACATTCGCATCAGCGCGGATGGCCGCTTGATGGTGATGCATGATGCCACCACCAACCGGACCACGGGGCGGCGGGGGAGTATTTCGCGCCTGACGGCGGCGGAGGCGCAGACGCGGGACGCCGGATCGTGGAAGGGCAGGCATTTTGCCGGAGAAACGATCCCGCTGCTCGAGGACATTCTCTCCATTTTGCCGGAGCGAGGGCGTTTGATTATTGAGATCAAGACCGGTCCGGAAACGGTGCCCCTCCTCGCAAGGGTGTTGGCAGAGTCGGGGCGTGCGCTGAAACAATTTGTCGTGATCGCCTTTGATCCCGGGGTGGCGGCGGCGGCCAAACATGCCCTGCCTGCCTGCCAGGTCCTCCGGCTCGCTTCCTATGAACCGCGCAAACCGCAGGGCGATTTGGGTGCCTTGATCCGCAGTGCCCAAGCCGCCCGTCTTGATGGAATAAACCTCAGTCGCAAATGGCCCATCGATCCCGCCTTCGTCCGCCAGGTGCATGCGGCCGGATTGTCTCTCTACATTTGGACAGTGGATGATCCCGCCGAGGCACACAGACTCGCCCTGTCGGGCGTGGACGGTATCACGACAAACCGCCCGGGCTGGCTGCGCGAGCATCTCCGGGCGGATAACTAACGGGCCACGAGCTCGGGAGCGGGGTCGAGGGTTAGCCAGAGTCCCGACGACGGGTTGGCCAGGGGGTGATCTTGCGACCAGCTGCGGCGAAAGAGGGCCACATAGCTGGTGAAACGAGAGGACGCGCGGCGGGAATATCCATAGGCGGCGACGAGATGAAATTCCGCTGACGCCGGAGCGCCGGAGCCTGGTCCGGATCCCAGCCTCGCGCGGACCCGGCTCGCGCCCGTGATTTCCCCGAAGACCGTGATCAACAGGGCGAGGTCGCAGGCAAGAAAATGGGAGCCGATTCCGGCCTTGCGCAGCTGGTGCTGGATGCGGTCGAACGGATCGTTGGTCAGGCTGAAAAAATCGAAGGGAGTCCGGCTGACGGCGGTCGCGGTGGCGATGTCGGCGGCATTGTCCTTGGGCAGGGTGCGGCTCCAAATCACGGTGTGCACCGCGGGATTTTGAATGGCGGCCAGGTTGCCCAGGCGGCGGGTGACAAGCTGCGGTTTGGGAGTAAGGGCGGCGATCATGGTCGGGTGGGCGAACCTTGACCGCGCCGCGCGTCCGCGAAATGTGTTTCTTGTGACAACCTTGTGACAAACTTCCCGTTGGTTTTTTTGCCGCGGCGGGAGTTCAATGGGCGAAATCCGTCTCCGTCGTGAAAAATTCGCTCACCGGGCTTGCCGTGCCAGCTGTACTGGCATCCACTGATGCTGCCGTCGCCGACCTTTCAGGCTCCGCCATGACTGAACCTCCGCAAAAAACCGTCCAGGAATACATCGACGAAACGCCGGAGTGGGCCGACGGCACCCGGGTGGCGGATGCGCCGATGACGGCCATGCAGTGGCGAATCTGGTGGCTGGCCACGGCGGGCAAATTTTTCGAGGGCATGGTGGTTTTTATGACCGGAGTGGCGCTGCCCCTGATTTCCATGGAGTTTGGTCTCGATGCGACGCAGAAAGGTATGATCGGCGCCGCGAGTCTTGCCGGCATCCTCGTCGGCGCGACGGCGCTGGGCGGGTTGTCGGATGTTTTTGGTCGCAAGTTGTTGTTCATCGTCGAGATGATTTTGTTCACGACATTTCTCACGCTCGTCGCGGTGAGTCCCGGGTTCATCTGGTTGGTGGTCTGTCTCTTCGGCATGGGGCTGGCGCTCGGGTGTGACTACCCGACGGCGCATCTTGTTATCTCGGAAAGCATCCCGAGCCAGTATCGGGGGCGGCTGGTTTTGAGCGCATTTGGCTTTCAGGCTGTGGGGGCGCTGGCCGGGACGGCGTTGGGATTTTTTCTCCTCAAATCCAGCGAGTCTCTGACGGACTGGCGCTGGATGTATGGGGTGGCGATCCTGCCTGCGCTCGCCGTGGTGGTGGGACGGTTTTTTGTGCCGCAGAGCGGTCATTGGCTGGTCAGTCAGGGCCGGGTCCCCGAAGCCGAACGTGAGACCGAGAAGCTCCTGCGCCGCCAACCCGTCTATCCCGGCAAGGTGCAGTTGAAGAAAGCCGAGTCCACCGGACCGGAAAAACATCCCGGCTTCGGCAAACTTTTCGCCAAGGAAAAAAACCGCCGCGCCACCATTCTGGCGGCCGTGCCTTGGTTCCTGCAGGACCTCGGCACCTATGGGATTGGCATCTTCACCCCAACAATCCTGGCGGCCACCATTGGAGTGACCAACGAACACCCCGGTTCGTTGGCGGCCGTGATTCACGGCGACATGGAAGCGGCCAAAGGGGCGGCCATTGTGGATGTGCTCCTCATTGTCGGAATCGCCGCCGCCATCCTGCTGGCGGACAAAGTGGGCCGCATCCGGCTGCAGGTGCTGGGCTTCCTAGGCTGCGCCGCCGGGTTGCTGCTGGCGGCATTTTCCACCTACGCCACCGGCACGGCGCAGATCGTCCTCATCTTTGCCGGATTTATGCTCTTTAATTTCATGACCAATATGGGCCCAAATGCCATGACCTACCTGCTGGCCGGGGAGGTTTTTCCCACTAAAATCCGTGGCCTAGGCGCGGGTTTTGCGGCGTCTTTCGCCAAGGTGGGGGCAGTGCTCACTGCGTTCTTTTTTCCCATTCTGCTCAATCAAATCGGGACGGCCGCCCTGCTCTACGGACTCGTCGGAGCGTCCCTCCTCGGCGCTCTGATCACCTGGCGGTTTCAGGTGGAGACCCGTGGCGTCAATTTGGAAAAAATCCACTGGGATTGATTCCGCGGATTGTGACGAAATTGTGCGAATTCGTCACTGGCGGGTTGGCAAATCTCCGGCAAAGTCTGCCGCGTGTTCTGGGGGGAACACGCAGGTCGTCGCAGCACTCGTTGCGGCGGCCTGCATTTCCCGCCCCCGCGCGGGCCTGAATCGATCGGCGCTAGGGTTGGGAGGCCTTTTCTCCTGGAAGCTTCCCAACGACCACTTGCTTAAGGGCTTTCGTTAAGTTGCTCGGAAAGCCGGTAAAATTCCTGGATCTTTTTCAGGCTTCCCTCGAGGTCCAGAGTTTCGCCGTCGGACTCGGTGGTTTCGCTACCGGCGGTTTCGTCGGTTACTGGAAGGGGTGTCGGCGCTGGATTCAGGACGGTGGGGCCCAGGGGATTCTGGGGCAGTTCCGGCGGTGCCTGCTGGGGAAAGAGGCTTTTCACCCAGACCGCAAAACCGCTGGCAGCCGCTTCATTGGCCCGTCGCTGGGCCACTTCCGCGGCGATCACATTGGCGGGACGTTTGGCTTCCTCGCGCCAGGCGCGGGCGTAGAGGATGTAGTGGACTTGAAACTGCGGGAACCGCTGGCGGGCAATCTCCAGTAGCGCAAAGGCCTGGGCCGTCGTCGCCTCGCCTTTGCCTGGATAGGGGAGAAAAAGGACCTCGGCTTTTCCAGCAGGAACGGTGAGACGGCGGCCTTTCACCGTGACAAAATACGTCACCGCCTCGTGATTTTTCTGGCTGCGATATTCCAGAAGTGTCGCGGTGGAATCGGGCCGGAAAGCGGCCGGTTTGTAAATGGCCAGTCCCCGGGCGGTTTCGGGCAGATCGGCCCGACCGGTGCCAAGGGCGATGAACAACGCGACGAGCAAAAGGGAGATGGCGCGCATGAGGTTTCTTCGATGGAACCTCACCTGGCCCGCGGTCGCAAGGAAAAGCCGATTCACTGCCAATCTGCGCTTCGGCATTCCCTGCAGTTGACATCCCGGCGTGACACGGGAAAATCCCTGTATGAAAAGTGCCAGCGTGCATCGCAAAGGGGCCTATTCCCCGCAGGATGTCGCGGCCGCTGCCCTGGAGCTTCGGCAATCCACGGGAGGAGCGGCTGCGCTCGTTTTTGCGTTCGTCACGCCCGATTACCTGCCCCATATCGAAGAATTCAGCGAGATCGTCCGCGTGGATGGCCACGCGGTGGAACTCGTCGGTGCCACCGGACTTGGTCTCATCCGCGATGGCGAGGAGAAGGAGGATGAAGCGGGATTCAGTCTGCTCGCCCCCGGTATTCCTTCGAACGGGTTTCACATTGTCACCCTTTCTCAGCAGATGCTGGACGATTCCACGGGTCCCGAGAGCTGGCGCAAGCGGTCCGGAATCGGGAAGGCACCCGCCTGGATCATTCTGGCAAACCCCTTCACCTTCGACGCGGAAGGCTGGCTGGCGGAATGGAACGCCGCCTATCCCGCGGTCCCCTCTGTCGGCGGCCTGGCCAGTGGTTCTGCCGATGGCGACGGGGTCGGGGTCTTTTACAACGGGCGCCTCGTGGATGCGCTGGCGATCTCCGTCACCGGCATGAAAATTCTTCCCGTTGTGAGCCAGGGGTGCCGTCCCATTGGCGAACCCCTCACCGTGACGAAAGTCGAAAATAATGTCGTCTATTCGCTCGGCACCCGTCCGGCTTACGAGGCCCTGGAGTCCGCTTTCGAAGGCCTGACCGATGGCGAGAAAGCCACCGCCAAGGGCAACCTTTTCGCGGGCCTCGCCGGCACCGAATACGTCGAAGATTTTAAATCCGGAGACTTTCTTATCCGCAACATCCTCGGCGCGGACCCCAACTCCGGAGCGGTGGTGATCGGAGGGTTCCCCCGCGTGGGACAGACGCTCCAATACCAACTCCGCGACAAATCCTCCGCGGATGCCGACTGGCGGTCCGCCCTGCGCCATGCCGCCCTCGAATCCGGTCGGCCCCCTGTGGCCTCTCTGCTTTTTGCCTGCGCGGGACGCGGCACCGGCCTCTTCGGGAGCAAAAGCCACGACGCCAGCCTCCTCGAAGAAATTGTCGGCACCCATGCCAGTGCCGGATTTTTCGGCAATGGCGAGGTCGCCCCGCTTGGCGGACGCAATTACATCCACTCGTACGCCGCCTCCTGCGCCCTCTTTTTCGGAGAGGATTCTTCCATCCCGTGAAAACGTTTTTCCGCTGGTTCGTTGTTCTTTTCCTGATCGGCGGCTTGGCCGGCGCGGGATGGTGGGCTCGCCAGAAATGGGCCGCACCCGCCGGTGCCGATGCCGCCGCCGAGATGGTCGCCATGGCCGAACGCCGCGACATTGAGTCGAGCCTCCTCCTCACTGGCGAAGTGACCCCAGGTTTTCGCTACGATATCAAAGGAGAAGTCGGGGGAAAAATTGCCAAGATCCACGTACAGGTCGGCCAGGCCGTTTCCAAAGGCGATCTTCTTGTCACGATTGACGACCGCGATCTTCGCACCGAAATGGCGGCCGCGGAGACCGAAATCGAAGGCGCCCGCATCGCCGTGGAAAAAAACCTCGGAAATTACGAACGTGCCCGCGCTCTCTTTGGGCAAAAGCTCATTAGCAAAGAAGTTTTCGCCAATCTGGAGTCGGACCTCAACATCTCGAAAAACACGCTCCAGAAAGCGGAGAGCCGCCTCCAGATTGTCAAAGACCGGCTCAGCAAAACCTCCATCACCGCCCCCGCCGACGGCACCGTGCTCGACATCATGGTCAACGAAGGAACCGTGGTCGTCGCCGCCGCCAGCGTGAACTCCGGCACCATCCTGATGGACTTTGCCGATCTCTCCCAGCTTCTGATCTACTCCCACGTCAACCAGGTGGACGCACCCCGCCTCACGAAAGGCCAGATCGTGGAGGTCAATATGTCGGACTCCTCCGACGAACCGGTGAAGGCCCGCATTGAGTTCATCGCGCCCCTTGCCCTCGTGAAGAACAACATCAAGGGCTTCGAAGTCCACGCCCTCATCGAGGACGACAACGGCCGCCTCAAACCCGGCATGTCCGTCAGCATGAACGTCCCTGTGGGTAAAGCCGACCAGGCCGTCAGTGTGCCAGTGAGTGCTGTCTTCAAAGACAGTAAACAAAACGTCGTTTACGTCCGCAAGGGCGGCTCCACCGAAAAACGCCGCGTCACGGTCGGCGTCAATAACCTCTCTTTCGTCGAAATCAAATCCGGCGTCGATGCCGGCGAGGAGATCCTCCTCACCGAGCCCACCCTCACGCCGACGAAGTCGTAGGTGGTCAATGGTCATTTGTTATTAGTCATTGGATGAAAAAGTGCGATGGCGTCCCCCGAGTGACTAATGACCATTGACCAATGACCCTTCCCTGATGTCCCTCGTTTTTCTCGAAAACGTCAAAAAGTCCTATCACATCGGCGACCAGGTCATCCGCGCGCTTGATGGGGTCTCCCTGCGCATTGAGGAAGGCGAGTTCGTCGCCATCACCGGACCCAGCGGGAGCGGCAAATCCACCCTCATGCACCTGCTGGGCTGCCTTGATACTCCCACCACCGGACGCATGGAAATCTGCGGCCACGATGTGAGTTCCGCCTCCGCCGACAAACTCGCCGAAGTCCGCAACCGCGATCTCGGCTTCGTTTTCCAGGCGTTTAATCTCCTCCCGAAACTCGACGTTGTCCGTAACATTGAGCTTCCCCTCATCTACTCGGGCATATCCCGCACGGAACGCCGCGAGCGTGCCATTGAGGTTGCTAAATCCGTTGGCCTGGGCGAACGCCTGGGCAACCGCCCCACCCAGCTTAGCGGTGGCCAATGCCAGCGGGTCGCCATCGGGCGCGCCCTCGTCAATCGCCCACGCATCCTCTTTGGCGACGAACCCACCGGCAACCTCGACAGCACCACCGGTGAGATGATTTTGGAAATGTTCCGGCAACTCAACCGCGACGGAAAAACGGTCATCCTCGTCACCCACGACCCCGACGTCGCGGCCGTCACGAAACGTGTCATCGAAATCCGCGACGGCCTCATCCGTCGCGAATACGCGCCATGAACCTCCTCATCTGTCTCGAGACTGGTTTGCGGGAGATTCTGGCGCATAAATTCCGCAGCATCCTTTCCATGCTCGGCATCGTCCTTGGCGTGAGCAGCCTCATCGCCACCATGGCTTTGACCGCCGGGATTGAAAAAGGCACCCGCACCTTCATGCAGCAGATCGGCGGACTGGAGTTTGTCAACGTTCAGAACAAGGAAATTTCCAACGCCATGTTTGAGTTTTGGAACCTTTCTCCCGGGCGCACGCTCATGGATGCACGCGCCATCCTGGCTTCCGTCCCCAATGTCTCCCACGTCTCCCCGGAAATGTCGCAGGGTGCGCTCGTTGCCAGCCCTTTTTTCTCCGACCGCAAAGGCGTCCGCGGCGTCTGGCCCGACCATTACGTTGTTGCCCGCCACGAGATGGCGGCCGGCCGGTTCCTCACCCCGCTGGACATCGACCAGGCCACCCACAGCGTGGTCCTCGGCGATGAAATCGCCCGCCGCCTCTGGCCCAATACCGAACCCAAGGACATCGTCGGGCGTGTTCTCACCGTTAACCAATCGCCCTTTCAAGTTGTCGGCGTCTTTACCCGCTACGAACGCGAACAGGATAAACGCATGCGCGCCATCATGGCTGCGAACCAGAAACATCGCGGGGTCGCCCCCGTTCGCGGGCGCCAGTCCGGACGCTGGGATCCTTTTCGCCAGAAAAACGAATCCGTCCTTATTCCGCTTACCACCATGTTTTACGAGTTTAAGTCGGGCCAGTTCCCTAATGACTCCCTGGAATCCGTCCGCCTCGAGAGCATGTCGCTGCGCGTCAACAACCTCGACTTTTTCCGGGAGACCCTCGACCAAGTCCGCCGTGCCCTCGACGTCACCCACCGGGGGGTGGACGATTACGAACTCGAGACGCGCGAAGAATGGTTCGACCGCATGGAAGCCAGCATATCCGCCACCCGGCTGAGCGGTGGACTTATTGCCGTCATTAGCCTCGTCGTCGGGGGCATCGGCATTACAAATATTATGCTCGCCAGCATCACCGAGCGTGTCCGCGAGATTGGAATCCGCCTTGCGGTCGGCGCCAAGGGCCGGGATATCTTTCTCCAGATTCTGGTCGAAAGCGTCTCGGTCGCTTTTATCGGCGGTCTCATTGGCATCGCCGCGGGCGCTGCGCTTATCCAGATCCTTGCGGTCGTCGCCCCGAGCGAGAATCCTCCCCTCATGACCATGAGTTCCGTCGTGATCAGCGTCGTTTTTGCCATCCTCGCCGGCATTGTTTCCGGCATCTACCCCGCCATCCGCGCCTCGCGCCTCGATCCGATCGGTGCGCTCCGCTACGAATAAAGACGCGCGGAGTCCTTTGAGATGTCCAGCGAAGAAGACCAGGAACGAGCATCGGCAGTTCGAGAAGCCCGCGCACACCGTCGCTCCGAGGCGGCCTCCACGCTGGCACCGGGCTTCACGTTTCGCCCCGTTGGTCGTTCCGGCTTCATCTATTTCCGGTCGGGCGAGAGGGTGCTGGAAGTTTATGTCGAGATGGCCGGGGTTGCCCCCTATGACATGCTGGTCTGGCCGGAAGGACTGGAGAATTGGATCTACCCGGAGCGTTTGCCCCTGTCCTCCGGCGAACTCCAGTCGGTCCGCCGCGAATTTGGGGCTTGGCTAAAACAGCAAAACTTTACGCCGGATTACCCATGACCGCATTGCCAGACGCGGAAGGTTTCCGCGGATTCTTCATGGGTCGCCGGAATGGATGGCGTCTGGGATGTTCGTTTTTTTCCTTCTTTCTCAGCGCGAACCTCTTGTTCGTGGCAGGGTGCGATTCGTCCGTGCGCAGCAGTTACGCGACAGCCAGCGAGGCCCGGTCGGGCGACGTCGGGCGCGGATGGATCTCCACGGTGTTGCCCGATTCGGCCTACGCCATTTTTGAGGTTCGTGATCCCGAAGACAACACGGGAATCGGGTCGTTTCGTTTTCGGAAAGATGACGACCATTCCTTCCGGGCCAGCCTGGAGGCCTCGCCCGCTCCCCAGCTCGATCGTATCACCGCCAATCACGCCAAGCTCCAACGCAAAGGCTATGTTTTCTACGCCGCTTCGGAATTTATCTTGGCGGTCAACTGGCAAGCGCGCCACGTCCAGTTTTGGTTCATTTCCAACGAGTCATGACCATGTCTAAGTGTACCCGAAGATGCGCCTCGGTCTGGTTTCTCGTCGCGCTGTGCCATATTAAGGCGGGATAGACTTGCGCCGGAAAGACCCTTGTCTTGCCTTGGAGGGTCGCGCCTCTGCCTTGGACAAGGGCGTGGACGAGCCTCGCCCCTACGAAGAGGATGGAGTGTTTCCGAGGATGAAGCTGATGGCTTCGACAACGTCCCGGGCGACAAGGTCGGCTCCGCAGGCGCGGTGCTTTTCGCCGTAGCCGGTGACGACGAGGATGGTACGGCACCCGGCGCCGCGGCCGGCGGTGATGTCGATATCCTTGTCGCCGATCATCCAGGACTGCGCAGGATCAATGCCGTGGTCGCGGATGGCTTCATCGATCATGCCCGTGCCTGGCTTGCGGCGTGGGGTGGGAGTGTCGGGGTGGTCGGCGCAGCAGTAGGCGGGCAGGGATTGGCCGAGTTGGTGGAAAAGTTCGGCATTCACCGCTTCGTAGTCGGCGAGGGTGAAATAGCCGCGGCCAATGCCGCTTTGGTTGGTGATGATGATGGCGAGCCAGCCGGCGGCGTGGAGGGCGCCAAGGGCGGCGTCGGCCCCGGGGATGGCGTGGACTTGCGAAGGATGGCGGCAGTAGTCCTCCTCGCGCATGAGGGTTCCGTCGCGGTCAAAAAAGACGGCGCGGCGGGTGTTTGGGGGATTCATGCTGGAAGCCACTAACAGAAGGAAAGAAGAGTTTTTACAAAAGGAAACGAAGGGAACGAAGGGTATCGAGGGGACTGGTTACGCCCACTTCGTTGTCTTCGTTTGCTTCTGTGAGCTGCATTCTGCTCAGGACGCATTGTTTTCGAAGCTGGCGATGAGTTCCCCGGGGGTAAGAGTGGCGGTGCCGAGTTTGCTCACGACCACCCCGGAGGCGTGGTTGGAGATCTCGGCCGCTTCCTGGAGAGTCGCCCCGGCGCAAAGCGCAGCGGTGAAAAGGGCGATGGCGGTGTCCCCGGCACCAGAAACGTCAAAGACTTCGCGTGCCCTGGTGGGGGTGTGGTAGGGGGCGGCCGCACGGTCAAACAGGATCATGCCGTGTTCGCTCAAGGTGATGAGCAGGGACGGGATCTGGAAACGTTCCAGCAGCTTTGCGCCCACGTGCTGCAGGGGGGCATCTGTGAGGGGATCGTCCATCGCGCCGGGGTCGGCCAGACCGGCCATGGCAAAGGCCTCAGAGCGGTTGGGTTTGAGGGTGGTGACGTTGTGCCAGGTGAGGGGATTACCCGGGTTGGGGTCGGCGGTAAGGATTTTGCCGGCCTCGGCCGTCATGGACCCGACACGGGTGACAAACTCCTGGGTCAGAAAGCCCTTGCCGTAATCTTCGAGGATGACGCCGTCCACCTCGGGCAGGAGGGAGGCAATGCGGACGCAGGCGGCCTCGAGGGTCTCAGGGGCGGCGGGGCGTCGATTCTCGCGGTCCACCCGCACAACCTGCTGCTGGCGGGCGATGATGCGGGTTTTGACGATGGTGGGCAGGTCGGGCGACTCGATGAGTCCGTCCGTGGCGATGCCTTCCTCGGCGAGGAGGGTTTTCAGGCGTCCGGCATGGGTGTCACAACCGATAAGCCCGCTGATATGTACGGAATCGCAAAAAGGCCGGAGGTTGCGGGCGACATTGGCCGCTCCGCCGGGGTAACTGGACTCGCTGACCACCTCTACGACGGGCACGGGAGCTTCCGGGGAGATGCGGGAAACCTTGCCCCAGACAAATTCGTCGAGCATGACGTCGCCGATGACCAGCAAGCGCTGCTTGCGTGCGCGGTCAAGAAGGTGTTGTATTCTTTGAAGATTCATCTAATGATGCGCGCGCTTTTACCGGGGTCACGCCCCACAGCGAAGCTTATTTTTCCCATGCTGCCACGCTTGATTACTGCTGCCTTCTGCGGCCTTGCCCTCTCCGGGGCGGCTGCCCAGACGCCGCCGCAAACCGTTGACCTCTCGAAATTCCCCGCCACGGCGGTGGACGAAGTGGTCGTGCCGGTTCCCAGTGAGGTCTTTAACGTCCTCGATAAACTGGGTTCGCCCAACTGGAAGGGGGAGATGCGCGAGTCGCTTGGCACGAATACTGGCAATCGCGCCCAGGTCGCCCTCCTGCTCGGCACGGTGATTGCCGAAGGGTTTGTCGCCGTGGAGGCGGAAGACTCCCAGCGTGTGAAGGACATTGGTCAGGAGGTGCTCGTGCTGGCCGACGCCATCAACGTGCGCAAAGCCGTGATTGCCCGGAGCAAAAGCATCATCGAAAAAGCGGACGCCAAAAACTGGAAGTCTGTGCGGAGCGAACTGGACGGTGCGTTGCAAGATGTTCGGGCCGCCATGGCCGAACTCGGCGACGACGATCTCGCCCAACTGGTGAGCCTTGGCGGTTGGATTCGCGGCACGGAAGTGCTGACCTCCATTGTCAGCAAAAACTACACGCCGGACGGTGCTGAGTTGCTCAACCAGCCCGAGTTAATCGCCTATTTCAGCCGCCGAATTGACGAAATGCGCAGCTCGCGCCTCAAAAAAGAGGAGTTGGTCACGCGCGTTCGGAAGCTCCTGCGGGACATCCGTCCGCTCATCACCAAGGGGGGAATCCCGGTGGGAAGCGTGCAGAAAGTTAATAAGATGACGGCCGATACCGTCACGGTCATCACCTCCGGCCAGGAATGAAACTTCCCAAATTTTTTCTCACCCTGGCGCTGGTCACCCTCGGTCTTTCTGCGGCATGGGCGGCGGTGGACGATGCGCTTTCCTTCGCCCACGAGGCAGCCCTTCCGTATGTGAAGCAGGGCTACACAATCCGTGAGGACGCCTGGGGTGGTGATCTTGGGGTCAAGGATCAGCAGGCCGTCACGGCCCAGCTTTTCAAAGGCAACGAATACTGGTTTTGTTTGGGCACAGATACGCGGGGCGCCGTGATCACTGTGCATGTGTATGATTCCAACGGCAAACTGGCCGAAAGCGAGGCGTTCCAAAAGGGGCGTTTCGCGGGTGCGAAGGTGACTCCCACGAAGACGGGCACGTATTATGCCATCGTCACCGTGGAAAAATCTTCCGAAGAGCGCTCCAACTGGGCGCTCGTCTATGGCTACAAATAACATCGAGGCCCTCACGCTGGAGTTTGAGAACGCCCGCGCGGTCCAGGCGCTCTATGGCGGCGACGACAAACTGCTGCGGGAACTCGAAACGGCCCTTTCCGTCCGCGTCACCTCCCGCGACGGCTGGTTGCGCATTGAGGGTGGCGAGGAAAATGTCGGCCGCGCTCGCAAGGTTTTCGAACAGCTCGATGCCGCCCGTCAGCGGGGCGTCGCGGTGAAGCGGCATGAATTTCAGACCGCCCTGAATGCCGTGAGCAAGAACGGGGAGGCCCTTGGGAATCTCGTGGATTTTCGCATTCAGTGCTCCCCCAAACGGTCCCCCATCGTGCCGAAAACGAAGGGTCAGCGGGAGTATCTGCAATCCATCCTCGCCCGGGACATCACCTTCGGTATCGGGCCTGCTGGGACCGGTAAAACCTACCTGGCCATGGCGATGGCTGTGCAGGCTCTCAAACAGGAAAAAGTCAGCCGCATCGTCCTGACGCGTCCGGCCGTGGAAGCGGGTGAGGCCCTCGGATTTTTGCCAGGGGATCTTCAGGAAAAAATTCTGCCCTATCTGCGTCCGCTGTACGACGCCCTCAACGACATGCTCGATCTGGAGGAAATCCAGAAGTTCATGGACCGGGGTGTGATCGAAATCGCCCCGCTCGCTTACATGCGTGGCCGCACGCTCGCGAACGCCTTTGTCGTGCTCGACGAGGCGCAAAACACCACCACGGAGCAGATGTTTATGTTCCTGACCCGCCTCGGCGAGGGCTCAAAATGTGTGGTGACGGGCGACCGCACCCAGATTGATTTGCCGCGCAACAAACGCAGCGGGCTGGTCGAAGCGGCGGAGGCCCTGCGCAAAGTCGAGGGCATCGGGTTTCACTTTTTCGAGGAGGCTGACGTCGTCCGGCATCCTTTGGTGCAAAAAATCATCCACGCCTACCGGGAACATCGTGGGTTGCAGGACAGTCTGATTTAAGCGTAGCTTTGACCCGTTTGCACCAATGTGGAATTTCCTACAACGTCGCCGGCTCGTCGAAAAGGGCATGGCCTGCAGCAAAACCCGCCGCACCGTCTCGGATAACGAGCTCTCGGTCGCGCTGGAATGCGGCTGGCCCGTTCGTGCCCTGATTTTCGCCGCCTTCGTCGCCGGCCTCGCGCTCCTCATTTTCACCGGCGTGCAGGAAGAGCCGGCCAAGAAGTTCCTCCTCTGCCTGCTGATCTTCGTCACCGCCGTCGCCCAACTCTGGATCAACGAACCGAATACCCTCGGGGGAAACTCCCGGCTGACCTTGGTTTTTGGGGTGCTCCTCTTTCAGCTCGCCATGATCAAGATCGTCCTTGTCCAGGCGACCGCGGGCCGGATTGATCTTCAGTTGGTCCCGCTGCTAGTGCCTTTCGCTTTTGCGCCGTTGGTCTTATCCGTCCTGCTGGGGAAAAACCATGGCCTGTTCGCCGCAGTTTTTGCCAGCCTCTGGGGTTCGCTCCTCGTGGGCCGCATTGATCCCATCTTTCTCGTGACTTCATTGATCACGGGATTCATTGCGGTGTATGTGACCATTCAGGTGCGCCGTCGGAGTCGGTTGATTCGGGCTGGTGTTTATGTCGGGATCGCCACGTGGATTCTCGCAGCGGCCTTTGGGCAGATTGGGCCGGTGATCTGGGAATCCCTGGGCCAGACGGATTGGAAAATGATCGGCTGGCAAAGCCTTGCGGCGGTGGCGACCGGTTTTGGCACGGCAGTGCTGGCCAGCGGACTCATCCCTGTGCTGGAAAATGTCTTCCGCATCACGACCGACATTTCCTGGTTGGAGATGGCCGATTTGAACCACCCTCTCCTCAAACGCATGAGCATGGAGGCCCCAGGCACCTATCATCATAGTCTCGCCGTGGCAAATCTGGCGGAGGCTGCGGCGGAAAAAGTGGGGGCCAATCCGACGATGTGCCGCGTGAGTGCGTATTTTCATGACATTGGGAAGTTGGTGAAGCCGGAATATTTCACGGAAAACATGCGCCCCGGGCACAATCCGCACGACGAACTCACGCCAACGATGAGCGCCCTCATCATCATTGCCCACGTGAAGGAAGGGGTGGATCTGGCGCTGAAAAACCGCCTCAACGGCGAGATCGTGGACGTGATCCAGCAGCACCACGGCACATCGATGGTTGCGTATTTCCACCAACGGGCCCTCCAGCAGCAGAACGACGCGCGGCTGGGCGGCAAGATCATGAACATGCGGGAAGAAGACATCCCTGACGTGAAGGAAGAAAGTTTCCGCTACCCCGGACCCCGGCCCCAAAATAAGGAGGCGGCGATCGTCAGTCTCGCCGATGCCGTGGAAAGTGCCTCGCGTTCGATGGAACGTCCGACCCCGCAGCGCATCGAGGACCTGATTAAGGGGATTATCGACAGTCGCATCGCCGAACACCAACTCGACGAGTGTCCGCTCACTCTGGCCGACATTCGCAAGGTGGCGGAAAGTTTCCGGTTCTCCCTCGTCAACATGCTCCACTCGCGCATTGCATATCCGTCGAAGCGTGAGGAAAAGGAGTCCAATCCCGCCAGCCGCCGCGAGCAGTCCGCGGCCTGAGGCAGGACTCCATGAGACCGGCGCTGTCCCTGTCCAACAGACAGAGAGTGCGGCCGTTCGACACCGCGTTCATTCTGCGGTTCGTCACCTTCGCACGCCCCGCTTGCCTGGCGGCGACGCGCCTGCCAGACGCCCCCCTTTGCGGATTGCGGGAGGTGGAGGCCACCATTCTAAGCAACCGCGCCATCGGGCGGGTCCATGACGAGTTTTTTTCCGATCCCGAGCCGACGGATGTGATCACGTTTCATCATGGGGAGATCCTCCTTGGGGCTGGCGTGGTGACGGAAAACGCCCGGCGTTACAACCGTACCCCGAACGAGGAAGCGGC
Source organism: Terrimicrobiaceae bacterium (assembly GCA_041752695.1). GTDB lineage: Bacteria > Verrucomicrobiota > Verrucomicrobiia > Chthoniobacterales > Terrimicrobiaceae > CALCJD01. The sequence continues at coordinate 85,874 of JBGSVZ010000019.1, read as the reverse complement.
GCTTTGTTACATCCACGGTCTGCTTCACCTCGGCGGATGGGACGACCTGGAACCGCCTGAGGCAAAAGAAATGGCGCGGATGCAGGAACAGATTTTCAAGTACGCGAGGAAGATGGTATGAAGTCCGGCATTGATGATTTCCAAAAACGCCAAACCGGACGCCAGCCCGCTGGATGCGAGTGACCCGCACGTCGAGTTGCTGAGGGCAGCGAGGCTCTGCCACCCGGATTGGGAGTCGGCGGGGCGGCTGACGTTCCGGCCACCGATCACGGATTGGGCGGTGTGGCGGGATACGATTTTTTTCCCGTCGGTTCTGCCGGCTTTTGAGTCAGCATTTACGGCGTTTGTGCAGGGGCACCGCAAGGAACTGGCGGCCAGCGATGCCGCCCTTGATGTCGCTCTGCCTCCGGAACTGGCGGAGGCCAGTCGCCGGGCGGGAAGGCGGCTCGCGGCGGAATATACCGTGCCCAACGCGGAAAAAATCTGGATGCACCACCGGGATCGCGTGGGAGCGGGAGAGTTGCCGGGACACTTTGCGGTGATGCTGGCGGTGCGCGCCGGTGCCTTCCATCTGCCCCGGGGTGCGGCGGTTTCGGCGTTGTTGTTTTTGGAAGCGCGCGGGGGCAACCCGGACGGCACGGCCCGGGATTGGGCGGAAATGATCGCGGGAGCGCAGCCCCGGAACCGGGGTTCACATTTGCGGGCTGCCTGACGATGGCCACCGAGACCTACGAAACCCCCGCCGCCGAGACCCTCGACGAAGTGGCGAGAGACCTCCCCTGGAACGTCGTGGTGCACAACGATCCGGTGAATCTCATGAATTACGTGACGCATGTCTTCCGGAGGATTTTTGGCTTTTCCCGGACAAAAGCGGAAAAGCACATGATGGAGGTGCATCGCAATGGGCGTTCCATCGTTTGGTCGGGGACACGCGAGAAGGCGGAGTTTTACGTCCAGCAGCTCCATTCCCACCTTCTTCTGGCTACGCTTGAACGCAGCCGCTGATTCCATGGAATTCTACGAGACAGAGGACGGCAAGCTCGGCATGCGGGAGATCCCGCCGGTGGTGGCGGAGTTATTGCGTCAGATTCCCCGCTGGACCGAATGGGAATCGGATGAAGCGGAGAACCGGATTTTTCCGAGTCCGGCTCCCGGGTCCGCCGAGACGGAACTGCGCGCCGACTGGCAGGCGTTCGTCGAACCCGAGCTGCACGACTATTTTTTATCCACCCGCCAGATGGTGGAGGCCGACCTGCGCGGGATGGCCGAGGACGGGGAGAGCTTTGCCATGGAGTTTTCGCGAAAGCACGCGGAAGCCTGGCTGAATGCCCTCAACCAGGTGCGGCTCGCTCTGGCCGCCCACCATGGGTTTGACGAACAGGACATGGACCGTCATGGGGCGCGGGACAGTCTCGATGAACGGGATCTGGCCCTCGTGCAGATCCATTTCTACGGCTTGATCCAGCATTGGCTGCTGGAAATTCTTGAGGGTTCCGAGTGATCGGGAGGGCTGAACCCCGCCGCGGGCGATTTTATTCCCGCCATCAGGCCTGCGAACGGTCTGTTTTTCTCTTGCCAGCGCAAGTGGGGAAAATAGCCTCCGACTTCTGCATGAGGATACGTTGTTTGTGGATGGTTTTTGTCTGGCTGGCCGGTGCGGCTTGCGCCTTGGCGCAGTTCGGCAGCTTCGGCGACGTGCCCGTCGAGATCACCGCAGACGGAAACACCCGTTTCGAAGGCGGTGTGGCCATCGCGGAGGATAACGTCCAGATCCACTACGGCGACTATAGCATCTATTGCGACTACGCCGAGTACAACCCCGATACCCGTGATGTCCTCCTCATTGGAAACATTCGACTCTACACACCCGAGCAACTGCTCACCGGTCAGCGCGCTCTCTTCAACATGGAGACGAAACAAATGCGCGCCCTCGAGTTTTCCGGCGGGCAGCCTCCCGGGTATTTCCACGCCTTCAACTTTCGCGCCCTTTCGGCCCGGGAATTTTCGGTGAGGGATGCCATGTTCACCACGGACGATTCCTCGCAGCCCGACTTCCACATCAAGTCCCGCAGCGTCCGGGTCTACCTGGACAACCGCGTGATTTTTTCCAACTCGACGGTCTACATCGGGCAGACCCCGGTGTTTTGGTTTCCCTACATCTTTGCGAACCTCAACAATTCCGGCTTTGAGTTTCTCCCGGGCTTTGATTCCCGCTGGGGCGCTTATTTGCTGACCGCCTACAGCTTTCCCATTGGCACCGGCAATAGTATCACCGGTAAAGTGCGCTCGGATATGCGGACCGAATTTGGTCCGGCTTTCGGATTCGACGCCACCATGAAATATGGCAAGGACGACCGGAGTTACGGGGAGTTCATTTCGTACTACGGCTTCGACACGCAGCCGGATCGCCAGGTGGGCGGGCCGGGCGAACCGGCGGAATCGGGCGACGAGGGTCGCTACCGCGTGACTTTCAAACAGCGACTTTTCCTCACCGATGACATCTATGCGACGGCCGACATCAACGTCCTCAGCGACGTGGACTTTCTGGAAGATTATTTTCCCAATGAATTCCGCGTGGATCCCCAGCCGGACAACTTTCTTTCGCTGACGAAGTGGGACGAGTTTTACACCCTCAACCTGATCGGGCGTTTTCAGGTGAACGACTTCCAGGACACGACGGAGCGTCTTCCGGAGTTGGTCTTTGATTTTAAGCAGCACCGCTTTTTCGGCCTGCCAGTTTATTATGACGGCGAGACAAGCGTCGGCAGTTACCGGCGCGCGTTTTCGGTCACGCCCGAATTCGGGGAGGAAGATTTCCCGGATTACGAGTCCGCCCGCTTTGACACGTTCCACCAGTTGTCCGTCCCGACGCAGCTATTCGGCTGGCTCAACGTGACTCCCCGCGCGGGGCTCCGTTTCACCTATTACAATAAGAGCGGGACCTTTGAAGATTTTGCGCCATTTGAGGAATTTGATCCGGTGACTGGGGAACTGCAGACAGTCACGGGACCATCCATCGAAAGCACTCCGCTGAACAACCCCACCCCAAACCTGACCAACAAGGGTTCGGTGTTCCGGCCTGTGGTGAATTTTGGACTAGAGGTTTCCACCAAATTCTCCCGCACTTACGAGCGCATTCAGGCTCGCTGGCTGGGCATTGACGGTCTGCGCCATGTGGTCCAGCCCTACACCAACTATTCGCTGGTTTATAACTTGGGGGCGAGCCCGAAGGACATTTTGCAATTTGACCGCGTGGTGCCTTCGACCGACCTCTTGCCGCTCGATTTTCCGCAGTTTACAGGAATCGATACGATTGATACCTGGAACATCGTCCGCCTTGGGGTGCGCAACCGCCTCCAGACGCGTCGGGATCAGGAGACCTTTCAATGGATGGAGCTCGACACATTTATGGATGTCAACTTCGACAATCCGTATTCGGACGCCGATGTTTCCAATGTCTTTAACGTCTATCGGTTCCGTCCGGTGCCTTGGTTCTACCTTGATGTGGAGTCCCAGCTGCCCATCGTTTCGCAAGGTTTCACGGAAGTGAATACCGGCCTCAATTTCATGCCGACGCGCGACTTCTCGTTCCGAATCGGACATCGCTACATCAACGGCAACGAATTTTTCTCCGACAACAGCCAGATCGATTTTTACGCCTATTGGCGGATCAACGACAACTGGGGTTTCAGCCTTTACGAGCAATACGAAATGGAGTCGTCCACGCTGCAATACCAGCGCTACATGGTCCATCGCGACCTTTCCAGCTGGGTGGCATCGTTCGGCGCCCAGGTGCGTGACAGTGTCGGAGAAGATAGCGAGTTGGGCGTGCTCCTGCTCCTCACGCTCAAGGACGCTCCACAAATCACTTTGCCCATCCAGTTCGATCAGGCCACGTCGCCGATCGAGCCCGGAGCGAGCGGCAACTAAGTTTCTCTCACACGAATCTCTTTCTTATGAAAATCTGTATCATTGGGTCTGGGTATGTTGGTTTGGTCAGCGGCGCATGTTTTGCGGAAGTTGGTCATAACGTCATTTGCGTCGACAACGACCAGCGCAAGGTGGACATGCTCAAGGCTGGTAAAATTCCCATCTACGAGCCCGGACTTGAGGAGCTCGTTCATCAGAATGTTGCCGCCAAGCGTCTTCATTTCACCGCCAGCATTGAGGAAGGAGTGGACAATTCCGAGGTGGTCTTCATCGCCGTGCCCACGCCTCCGCAGCCCGATGGAAGTGTTGATCTTTCGTATATTGAGCGGGTGGCCCGCGAGATAGCCGGTGTGCTCAAGCCCGGACAGTACCGCGTGATTGTGGATAAGAGCACCGTGCCGGTGAAGACTGGCGAGAAGGTGGCCGATACCATCCGCCGCTACAAACCCGCGGCGGAGTTTGATGTGGTCAGCAATCCCGAGTTTCTCCGCGAAGGCTGCGCGGTGCCCGACTTGATGAAGCCCGACCGGATTGTGATCGGCGGCAATAGCGAGCGCGCCGTGGCGCTCATGCAAAAGATATACGAGCCGTTCATGGCTCCTGTGCTCGTCACCGATATCAACTCGGCGGAACTCATTAAGCACGCCGCGAACTCCTTCCTTGCTCTCAAGATTTCCTACATCAATGCGGTCGCCCAGATTTGCGAGGCGAGCGGCGCGGATGTTGAAAAAGTCGCCGACGGGATTGGTTCCGACAAACGGATTGGCAGAAATTTCCTCAATGCCGGCATCGGCTACGGCGGTTCCTGTTTCCCGAAGGATATCGCCGCGTTCATTGCGATCAGCGATCAACTCGGGGTGAATTTCAGCCTGCTCAAGGAAGTCCAGCGCATCAACCAAACCCAGCGGGAGCGCTTCCTGGCCAAGATCCGTGAAGCACTTTGGGTCCTCAAGGAAAAGAAAATTGCCGTCTGGGGCCTCACCTTCAAACCCGACACGGACGATGTGCGCAGTTCGGTCGCGGTTGATGTGGTGCGTGATCTCATTGCCGAAGGCGCTTCCGTCACTGTCTTTGATCCGAAAGGCATCGAGAAAGCGAAGGAGTTCAAGATGGTGGAGGGCGCGAAATTTGCTTCCTCGCCCCTCGAGGCGGCCAAGGATGCCGAGGCCCTAATCGTGGCGACCGAGTGGAAGGAATTCACTGGCGTGGATCTCGACGAACTGAAGGCCGTCATGCACACCCCACTGATTTTTGACGGACGCAACCTTCTCGACCCCATCACCGTCCGCAGTTTTGGATTCACCTACACCAGCATCGGCCGGGCTTAGGGACATCGGATGGGCGATTGGGTGATGTTCGATTTCTTTCTAAAATAGGAACAGGAAGTTCACCACCGGCCTCGAGATCTCTGATGGCAGAAACGGGCGGGCGCAGTGGAACACGGGGTTTTCCGTTTTGACCTACCGGAAAACTGTCGGTTTCCGCTCCGCTAAAACGCGAACTGTGCAGACAAACTCCCCAACTTTCCCAAAGAATTGGGACGCGCGCTATAACAAGTCCCAGAAATCAGGCTCTCTCGCGGAGAGTCAGCTACCAGTTCTTAATCCAAAAATCCCAGTTGGTGGAGGTATTGTTAGTTTTGGTGCCCGTTGCCCCACCGTAGGACCAGAGGTCGAAAAATCCGACACCGCTATTGTTGGTGCCATTTGTGCCGGAGTAATAGCGGTAGTTGTAGGAGACTCCAAAGGGATCGACGAAATAATTCGCGCTGCTGGAATAGTTTGAGTTGAACAGGATGCCTTTGGTGGGCTCAAAGAAGACCTTGCCGAGAGGATTGGTGGAGTTTGAGAGGACCAGGGCATTATAGAGAACGGTGGACCCTGCCGATCCCAACGCCGCGCTCTCGGGATAATCCCCATACTCCGTTTTATAACTTTCCAGCGCCGTGGAAAGTGCCTCGACTTCGGCCTTCGCGCGAGCTCTGGCTCCCTGTTTTTGAATCATTCCGGCCGTGCTGAGCACCAACGCCGCTAGAATCGCAATGATCGCAATGACGACGAGCAACTCAATGAGAGTAAAACCGCCGGGTCTTTTTTTGCGAAGCATGGGGAGATCCTAGCTCTGCTGCTGCATGCCGCTGATGATGCTGATGAGCGGAAGGAAGAGCGCGATGACGATCGTTCCAACCACGAGGGCCAGGAACACAATCATGATGGGCTCCAGCAAGGAGGTGAGGCCCGAGACGGCGTTATCCACTTCGTCGTCATAAACTTCCGCGATCTTCAAAAGCATCTCCGGGAGCTGTCCGGTTTCCTCACCCACGTCGATCATGCTGATGACCATGGGCGGAAACACCCCACTGGCTTCGAGAGGCTGGACGATGGATTCGCCCTCCTTCACGCTGTCGTGGACCTTCATGATGGCGTCGGCGATCACTCGGTTGCCAGCGGTCTCGCGGGTGATGTTCAGGGCCTGGAGAATGGGCACACCGCTAGTGACGAGCGTTCCCAGCGTGCGGGCGAAACGGGAAATGGCACTTTTGCGGACTAGGTCGCCGAAGAGGGGGGCCTTCAATTTGAACGCGTCAATCACTTGAGCGCCCTTGGCCGTCTTGCTGAGGATTTTGTAGGCAATGACGAAAATGACGATCGCGACGATGATCTCAAGGACATGGTTCTTCACCATATTGCTGGCGGTGATGACGAACGTCGTCAGAGCCGGGAGCGGTTTGCCGCCAAGCATGTCGTCGAAGATCGCCTGGAACTTCGGAACGATGAACACCAGGAGGAATGCCATGATCGCGATGGCGATGACCAGCACGATGGCCGGGTAGAACATCGCGGAGACGACCTTGTTTTTGATCTTCTGCGCTTTCTCCTGGAACTCCGCAAGACGGAGAAGAACGAGCTCGAGCACACCGCCGAGTTCGCCTGCCTTCACCATGTTGACATACAACTTGTTGAAAATCCGGGGATGGCCCGCGAGGCTTTCTGAGAACGTTCCGCCACCCTGCACGGCTTCGGCAAGGCTGACGATGACCTTCCTGAGAACCTGGTCGGGTTCCTGTTTGGCCAGAACGGTCAGACCACGGAGCAGGGGGAGGCCCGCATCAATCAGTGTGGCAAGCTGGCGTGTGAAAATCATCAGGGTCTTGCCCTTGACAGACTTCCGCTCGAGGAACGGAATCGAAATGGCAACCTTTTTGCCCCCCATGCCCGACTGCTTGGCCGCTTTTCCGGCCGAGTAGTCGCGCTTCATCTTCGCCAGGCTTTCCTTGGCGGCTTTGCTTTCCTTGCCCTCTTCGGAGATGCTTTTCGGAAAATACCCAGCCTGTCTTAACTGCCCCACGGCGGCATTTTGAGATTCCGCTTCAATGGTTCCGGCGGCTTCTTGTCCGCGGGCGTCCAGCGCGACGTAGGAATAGCGAGGCATAGTTAAAATTTCTGGGTGAGCGAGGTAAGAGACGATAAAAGCGATAGGCCCTGCTGTCGAGGAAAGTTTCGGTCAATTCGCCACGTAGGGATTCTCGCGGCGCTCCCGCCCGATGGTAGTGTCCGGTCCGTGTCCGGGAAGGACGACAACATTGTCGTCCAGGGTCAAGAGTTTCGTCCGGATGCCGTCGAAAAGCAGCTCCCCGTCGCCCCCTGGCAAGTCCCAACGGCCCACTCCACCGCGAAATAAAACGTCACCCCCCACAAGCACGGCGTCGTCCCGCTGGTAAAAGCAGATGCTTCCGGGACAATGGCCGGGCACGTGAAGAATGGTGAATTCCGTGCCGAGCAGCTTCACCGGTGGCCCTTCGTTGAGCAGCAGGTCGGGGGAAAAGGGCTCAACTTCGAGACCGAAGCCCCACCGGATGAAAAATTCGCGATCGGTCACCATGGGAATCGTATCCGGATGCATTGCCACCTTGCATTGGTGCCGTTTGATGATCGCCGCCGCGTCGGCTACGTGGTCGAAATGGCCGTGGGTGAGCAGAAGCAGGTCGACTCGCTTGTCGGCGAACGCTGCATCCGCCCCCTGCGGCGCATCAAAAAGCAGAAATCCCTCCTTCGCCTCGTAGTAAAAACTGTTGGTATCCAAGGCACCGCCCGTAAACGTTTTGAACCGATTTGTCATTTTGTGGTCTGAGTAAATGTAAAAAAGATCATGTCGAAGTTTGATTTTCCCGAAGCCCTCTGCAAGTTTTTCACGTTCTCATTGTAATTATGCGCGCATTCCCAACTTTCTTTCGTGCAGTGCTTGTCGGCTGCGCCCTTACGGTTTTGCCGCCGTCGGGTTTGTTCGCAAAAGGTTCCGTGGATCCCGGCCAGGTGGCTGTCTCCGTCGCGAGCTGGCTGGAACGCGGCCATTACACCCGCCAGAAGCTTGACGAGGAAATGTCCCGCAAGTTTCTCCAGACCTATCTGACCAATTTGGACTACAACAAACTCTACTTCACCCAGAAGGATGTGGATGAGTTCGAGAAAAAATACGGCACGACTCTCGCGGGCAGCGTGCTACGCGGCGACCTGGCCCCGGCCAGAGATATCTTCGCACGGTTTAAGCAAAATGTGACCGACCGCATTGCGAAGAACAAAAAGCTCGCTCAGAAAAAACACACGTTCGATAGCAAGCGGACAGTGGAAGTGAACCGGCAGGACTCCCAATGGCCCGTGGACCAGGCCGATGCCGACCGGATCTGGCAGGATCGTGTCGAGGCCGAAATTCTCAAGGAAGAGCTGGCTGAACTCAAATTGCGCACACCGCAGGAGACGGTCACCCGTCGCTACGATCAGGTGTTGCGCAGTGTGAATGAGATGGAGGACGAGGACGTGGTGAAATCTTTCCTCAGCTCCCTCGCCCTGACCTACGACCCCCACTCGGAATATTTGAGCCCGTCTGATCTGGCGAATTTTCAGATCCAGATGAAACTTTCGCTCGTTGGCGTGGGAGCCGTGTTGTCCTCCGAGGATGGCTACGCCAAGGTCAAGGAAGTGGTGGCGGGAGGTCCGGCCGACCGTGACGGTCGTCTTGCGGTCAACGACCGCATCGCTGCCGTCGCCCAGGGCGATGGAGAATTTGAGGACGTGGTGGACATGAAGCTTGACAAAGTCGTCGAGAAAATCCGCGGCAAAAAAGGTACCGTCGTCAAGCTGATGGTGATTCCTTCCGACGCGACGGACCCCTCCAAGCGGGACATCGTGGAGATTCGCCGGGATGAGGTTAAGCTGAAGGACTCCGAGGCGAAAGCCGAGGTGCTCGATCTGCAGAATGGCAACAATCGCGCCACGAGGATTGGCTGGATCACGCTTCCCTCGTTTTACGCCAACATGGATGACAAAGGGCCTCCAAAAAGCACGACGGCCGATGTCTCCGCCCTGCTCACCCGGCTGAAAGCCGAAGGGATCGAAGGACTGGTTATCGACCTTCGCCGCGATGGGGGAGGCTCCCTCGAGGAGGCGATCAATCTGACCGGCCTGTTCATTCCCAAGGGTCCTGTCGTGCAGGCCAAGGATTCCAATGGCAAAATCCAGGTTTCCAACGATCTGAATCCCGGAGTGGCGTACAGCGGTCCCTTGATCGTTCTGGTTAATCGCCTCAGTGCTTCTGCCAGCGAAATTTTTGCCGCCGCGCTGCAGGATTACGGCCGCGCGGTGATCGTGGGTGACGAGCGAACCTTTGGCAAAGGAACGGTGCAGACCGTGATCGACGTGGGGCGTTTGATGTCGCCGTTCAGCCTGGGGGCGGCCGATGCCGGGGCGCTGAAGCTGACTATCCAGAAATTCTACCGTGTGCGGGGCGGTTCGACCCAGCTTAACGGGGTGAGCTCCGACATCGTCCTGCCCTCGCTCTATGATAGTGCGGAGATCGGTGAGGGTTCGCTCAAAAATCGTCTGGCCTATGACGAAGTTGCTCCCGTGAAAATTGTGGACTCCATGGCGGCGACCCCTCTTTTTGTGGACCAACTGCGCGAACGGGCGACCCAGCGAGTGGCCAAGGATCCCGAATTCCTCTACACGATGGATGATATGGCGCGGCTTAAGGAGAAAATTTCCGAAAACAAGCTCTCGCTAAATGAGGCCGCCCGCCGGAAGGAATTGGCCGAGGAAAAGAAACGCAAGGAACAGCGGATCGAGGAGCGGAAAGAACGCGGGGCTGCCCTTGCTGTCCAAGCCTACGAGTTGAAGCTCGACGACCTGGCTGCCCCGAAACTGCGGGCCGTCGCATACGACCGGAAGCCGGAAAAAGCCTCGGTTCTGGCCGACGAAGAGGAACCGGAGGCCAAAAAGACCGATCCTGAACCCGACGCCATTCGCAATGAGTCCCTGCGCATCATGAAGGATCTGATCGAGCTCAACCGGCAGACCAAGACGGCGAGCATCCAGGGCGACAAAAAAGCGACTCCGTAAAAAAACCTGCACGGACGCGCAGTCGCTCTATTGACACGGCCTCAGGAATTTGTGAATATCTTACCCCGTTAGCAATCGAAGCTGCCGCCTTAACCCAAGTAACCCAATATGGCTGAACCCAAGAAGGAAACCGTACGTATCGTCCTCCCCCCGCGTCGGGACGGTCAACCTCTGGCATCAAATCCTCGCGAAACCGCGATGATCAATTTGCCCCCCAAACCCGTTCAAAAACCCACCGCCCCGCTTGGCTCCGTGCCTGCGCCGCAAACCGCTCCGGTTATCCCTCCGGCCCCGATTGCCCCGCCGGCGCCTGTGGGTTCGGTGACTCCGCCTGCACCGCCCAGTGGCGTTTCTCTGCCTCGTCCTCCTTCGGCTCCTCCGTTGGCTCCCAAGCCACCCGGTGCCGTTGGTGCGCCTCCGGCTCCTCCTTCCGTTACGCCGCCCGCACCGCCAGCCGGGATCGTGCCTCCTTCGACCGTGCCGAAGCCTCCGGGCATCGTCACACCGGCGATTGCTCCCGCGCCTCTGGCTTCCGAGAGCAAGAAGGAAACCGCCAAGGTTCCCGCCAGCACACCCGGTTCCAAGACCGTGCCACAGGCGACCGTTCAGCTGCAAAAGAAACCCGCTGCCTCGGCCTCGAAATCCGTGGCTCCCGGTGCGGCGATTACCGTCGCTCCACAGGCCGGCGCCTCCTCCGAGGGAGATGTCAGCCCTCTGGTTGGCGGCCTCGCTCTGGCCGCATCGTTGGTGGCCATGGGCATCCAGCTCTGGACCATGCTTGGCTAGGCTTCTGGGGCATCGGCATCCTACCGGTGCCACGCCATAAAATTTAAACGCGCCAGCACAACCGTGCTGGCGCGTTTTTTTTCTTCTGCTACAGTTCTCCCCTATGGCTAGTGAAAACGTTCTGGAGTTGAACGACTCCAATTTTGACAGTGTGGTATCCGCGGCGACTGAGCCGGTTTTGGTCGATTTCTGGGCACCTTGGTGCGCTCCCTGCCGGATGCTTGCCCCGGTGGTCGCCGAAGTTGCCGACGAAAATGTCGGCAAATATAAGATCGCCAAGGTGAATGTCGATGACGCCCCGGGCGTCTCCGAAAAGTTTGGCATCCGCAGCATCCCGACTCTCCTGTTTTTCAAAGGCGGCGAGAAGAAGGATCAGACGGTGGGTGTGACGGGCAAGGCGGAGATCGTCCGTCGCCTCGACGCCATTGCTTGAGCGAACTTTGTAGCCACGGCACTCCGTTGCCGTGCGGGAACGCCCCAGCGGAGTGGGGCGGCTACATGAAGTGCCGAGTTTTTAACGCGCGGCGGCGGGACTTCTTGCCCGCCGCCGTTAGCATTTTATAGTCGATTGTCTCATGGCTGCGGATCCCTTCGTTCACCTTCACTGTCACACGGAATATTCGCTGCTCGACGGGGCGATCCGGGCGGGGGAGTTGGTCAAAAAAGCCGCAAAATTCGGGATGCCTGCCGTGGCCATGACCGACCACGGCAACCTCTTCGGCACGGTGGAGTTTTACCAGGCGGCCAAGAAGGCCGGGGTGACGCCCATCGTGGGGTGTGAGGCCTACGTGACGTCCGGTTCGATGCGGGACCGCAATCCCTCTTCCGGCCGCGAGTCGTCCTTTCACCTGACCCTTCTTGCCGCGGATGACGAAGGCTATCGTAATCTCGTCAAGATCGTCAGTGCCGCACACTTGGAGGGTTTTTATTACAAACCCCGCGTGGACCACGAGTTTCTCGCCGCGCATGCCAAGGGGATCATCGCGCTGAGCGGTTGTCTGAAGGGCGAAGTGAACGGCCGCCTTCTGGCGGGCGACCCGGATGGAGCACGGAAAATCGCCGGAGAGTACCGCGACATTTTTGGCCAGGAAAATTATTTCATCGAGCTCCACGACCACGGCCTCGACGCCCAGCGCCGCTGCAATCCGGGTTTGGTTCAGGTGGCCCGTGATCTTGATCTCGACTTGGTCGCGGCCAACGACGTGCATTTTCTGAATCGCGACCACCACGAGTCGCACGACGTGATGCTCTGCATCGGCACGGGCTCGATGGTGATGGACGAAAAGCGCATGCGCTACTCGCCGGAACTGTATTTCAAAAGCAGCGAGGAAATGGCCGCGCTTTTTGCCGAGGTTCCGGAATCCCTCTCCAACACGGTGCGTATCGCCGAACGCTGCCGGCTCGATCTGGAGTTCGGCAAACCGAAATACCCCGCCTTCGAGCCCCCACCCGGCAAGACCCGTGAGGCTTATCTGCGGGAGCTCTGTTGGCAGGGGTTGCGGGAACGTTACGGGGGCCGTGCGGACACCGACGACGAACTCCGTCAGCGGCTGGAATACGAACTCGGCGTGATCGAAAAAACCGGGTTCGTTAGCTACTTTCTCATCGTCTGGGACTTTATTGACTACGCCCGCCAGCAAGGCATCCCCGTCGGCCCGGGCCGTGGGTCCGCGGCGGGGTCGCTCATCGCTTACGCGCTGGGAATCACGGATATTGACCCGCTGCGATATGGCCTGATTTTCGAACGTTTCCTCAATCCCGAGCGTATCAGTCCGCCGGATATTGACGTGGACTTTTGCATGGAGCGGCGCGGCGAGGTGATCGACTACGTGCGTCGCAAATACGGGGAACGCTGCGTGTCGCAGATCGTCACCTTCGGCACGATGGGCGCCAAAAGCGTCGTGCGCGACGTGGGCCGGGTGCTCGGTTGGAGTTATTCCGACGGCGATCGTCTGGCGAAGATGATCCCCAACGAGCTGAATATCTCGCTCACCACGGCCGCGGAAAAAAACCCCGAGCTCAAGGCCGCGCTGGAGAACGAACCCTCCACCCGGGCACTCTGGGATCATGCCCTCGTCCTGGAAGGCCTCAGCCGCAACACCGGCATTCATGCCGCCGGTGTGGTGATCGGGGACCGTCCGCTGGATGAATACATCCCGCTCTGCCGCGGCAAGGAAAACGAAGTCATCACGCAGTACGAGATGAACGCGCTCACCGAGCTCGGTATGCTCAAGATGGACTTCCTCGGGCTCAAGACGCTCACCATTTTGCAGCACGCGGTGCGGCTGATCCACGAGAAGGATCCGACCTTCGACATCGCGAAAATCCCCACGGACGACAAGGCCGCTTTCGACATTTACAATCGCGGCGAAACGCTCGGGGTCTTCCAGATGGAAAGCGGCGGCATCACCAATTGTTGCAAACGTTTCGATGTGAGCAGCATCGAGGACATCATCGCCATCGGCGCGCTTTACCGGCCGGGTCCGATGCAATTCATCGATGATTACATCGCACGCAAAAAGGGGCTGAAAAAAATCGAATACGCCCACCCTTTGCTGGAACAGGTTTGCGCCGAGACGCAGGGCATCATTGTTTATCAGGAACAGGTGCAGCGGGCCGCCAACGTGCTGGCTGGCTATTCTCTGGGTGACGCCGATTTGCTGCGCCGCGCGATGGGCAAGAAGGACAAGGAGAAGATGGACAAGGAGCGCATCCGCTTCGTGGAGGGCGCAAAACGCGTCAACAACATCGGCGAGGGCACGGGACACGCCATTTTCGACTTTATCGCGAAGTTCGCGGAATACGGATTTAACAAATCCCACAGTGCCGCCTACGGCTGGGTCTCCTATCAAACGGCCTACGCCAAGGCGCATTTTCCGGTGGAGTTCATGTCCGCCGTCCTCACCCACGATGCCGCGACGACAGACCGTCTTGCCGTGGTCATCGCGGAATGCACGCGGGCCGGCATCAATATCCTCGCGCCGGACGTCAATCACAGTCAGTTGCTTTTTACGCCGGAGAAATCCGGCAAGGAAGTGGCGATCCGATTCGGTCTTGCGTCCATCAAAAACGTGGGTGCGGGTGCGATGCAAACGATGCTGGAAGAGCGGGCGAAAGGTGGACCGTTTCAATCGCTGGGGGATTTTTGCTCACGGCTCGATTCGCGCACGGTCAATCGCAAGATTCTGGAGAGTCTCGTCAAATGCGGCGCGTTCGACAGTTTTCAGAAACACCGCGCCCAGCTTTTCTCGGAGATCGAACAGGCCATGTCCGCCGCCGCCGCCGTCCAGCGGGACCGCGCCAGCGGGCAGGGGGGGCTGTTTGATGATCTGGGTGGCGCGCCTTCCGCGCAGTCTTCCTCCGCCCCGGCGGTCGAAGAGTGGTCGAAGACCGAGATGCTCGGCTTCGAAAAGGAATTGTTGGGATATTACATCACCGGACATCCGCTGCAGGCTTATGCCGGACATTTCGACAGCGTAAAAATCACCTCCATTGCCCAGGCGATGCAGATTGAAGAGCCGGCCACCTTTAAATTCGCCGGCCTCATCACCACGGTGGAAAAAAAGTTCAGCAAAAAAGACGGCAAACCTTTTGCGGTGGTTCGCCTGGAGGATTTTACCGGACAGCTGGAAATGGTTGCCTGGGACGACACCTACACGGAACACGCCGCACTTTTGGTGCCCGGCAACGTGGTGAGCGTTTCGGCGCGTCTCAGTCTGCGCGACGGCGAGGTGCGCTCGATGGTCAACAGTTTCGCCCCGCTGAAACCGAAACTTTCCGTGAAACCCGTGCGGCTGACCCTTTCCCGGGATAAACTGAGCGAAGGCGACTTGCCGGCGCTTTTGGAGGCGGTGAAACGCCACCCGGGCAAACGTCCGCTGGTCATCGAGATTGTCTATCAGACAGGGCGCAAGGCGGTGATCCATGCCGGGGACGGCTTCGCCGTGGGAGATGAGCATGCCCTCCACAAGGCCGTGATTGATTTTTCCGAGGGTTGAGAAACATTTTACGCAACCGCGGCGGGCCATGGCCGCGTTACCTTTTCACATGAAAGCGATTCTTGCAGGGATACTCGGTCTTTTCGTCGGAGGCTGTGCGTCGGCTCCAAAAGTGACCCCCGCCGCCAAAGTTGATCTGCCGCGTTATATGGGCGACTGGCATGTGGTCGCGAATATCCCGTATTTCGCGGAGAAGGATTGTTACAACTCCCTCGAAACCTACCAACTCACTCCGGAGGGCAAGGTGGACACGGTGTTTACCGCCCGCAAGGGTGGGTTCGACGGCAAATTGCTGAAGGCCGGCAATGTGGCGACCGTCACCGATCCCGGAACGAATGCCCGCTGGACGGCCTCCTTCCTGGGCGGATTGGTCAAGGTGAAGCTCGTCATTCTGGCGGTGGCGAACGACTATCGGTACGCCGTCGTTGCCACGCCCGATGGCAAACTCGGCTGGATTTTCGCGCGCGGGCCAAAGCTCTCCGAGGCGGACTTTGCCTCCGGGGTGGCGGTGCTGAAGCGGAATGGTGTGGATGTGGCGAAGCTGACCAAGGTGCCGCAGGACGGACGAAAACCGTAACCGTTTTGGGGCTCAACGGCTCAACAGGTTTGCCACCCAGGCCGTTGGTTGTTTAGCTCACCGCTATCATGACGTCCTCCAATGTTGGCACCTACCTTGCGCAGCGTCTCACGGAGGCGGGGCTGAAGGATTTTTTTTGCGTCCCGGGTGATTTCAATCTCGTCCTCCTTGATCAGTTTTTGAAAAACCCCGGGTTGCGTATGGTCGGGTGTTGCAACGAACTCAACGCCGGATACGCGGCCGATGGGTATGCCCGTGAAACGGGATTTGCGGCGGTTTGTTTCACCTACATGGTTGGTGGTCTTAGCATCATCAATGCCGCCGCGGGGGCCTATTCCGATGATCTGCCGGTAGTTTTCATTTCCGGCGGCCCGAACACAAACGACGCTCCCGCCCGCCATCGGATTCACCACACCATCGGCGAACTGGATTTTTATCAGTCCTCTGAATGTTTCAAACCCGTGGTGGAAAAGGTGTTTGTCGTCCGCCACCTGGAGGATGCGCCCCTGATGATCGACGAGGCCATCCGCACGGCGCTCGCCCGGAAAAAGCCCGTCTATCTCGAGATCGCCTGCAATCTGGCCGCTGGTGAAGTGCCTCCTCCGGCCGCGAGGCAGATTCCCCCGTCCATGCCCGTGAGCGACCCGCTGGCGCTGGCGGCGGCGGTTGATGCCCTCGTCGCCCGCATTGGCGCCGCGGTGAAACCCGTGCTTCTTGGCGGTGTGAAACTGCGTAGCGGCGGCGCCACGGAGGAGTTCCGCCAGTTGGCTGATGCGCTGGGATCCGCCGTCGCCGTGATGCCCGATGCCAAGGGACTGATCGACGAAACCCATCCCGCTTTCATGGGGACCTATTGGGGTGAGGTCAGCAGCCCGTTTTGTGCGGAGATCGTGGAGTCCAGCGACTGTCAGATATTTGCCGGACCTGTCTTTACGGACTACACCACGACCGGTTGGTCCGCCCTCATGCCCGCATCGAAACGTCTTCACCTTGGGGAGAATTTTGTGCGCTTTGAAAACGCAATTTTCACCGGAGTCTATCTGCGCGATGTGCTTGCCGCCTTGGCGGGAAAGATGACCGCCAATCCGGCTTCCCTCACTGCCTACCGCCGGCTTTATGAAGCACCCGCCCCCGTGGCGGTCGCTCCTCCGGAAGCTCCACTTTCGCTGCGTGAACTTCGGCGTCAGATTCAGGAGACGATCGCTCCCGGCGAGAGCCTGGTCGTCGAGACAGGAGACAGTTGGTTCAACGGCCAGAAGCTGCACCTGCCGGCCGGGATGCGTTACCATTTCCAGATGCAATACGGTTCCATCGGCTGGGCCACCGGAGCCACCCTTGGTGTAGCGCTCGCCGCACCTCGAAGGACGATCACCCTCACGGGGGACGGATCCTTCCAGCTCACGGCACAGGAGGTTTCCACCATGATTCGCCACGGGGCCAACCCGATCATTTTTCTGATCAACAACCGCGGCTACACCATCGAGGTGGAGATTCACGACGGTCCGTACAATAACATCAAAAACTGGGATTATGCCGGCCTCGTGGAGGTTTTTAATGCGGGGGAGGGAAACGGACTGGGATTCCGCGCGACAACCGGCGCCGAGCTCTCCGCCGCCATCGCAAAGGCCCGGGCTCATCCAGGGTTGGTCCTGATCGAATGTGCCATCGACCGTGATGATTGCACCAAGGAGCTTCTGGAGTGGGGCAGCCGCGTGGCCGCTTCCAACTCTCGCGCTTGATTGTCCCTCCGGCACCGCTAGGCTGGTCCTTTCATGAAAACAATTTTTGTGACCGGCGGCGCCGGCTACATTGGCAGTGTCTGTGTCGAGCAACTCCTGAACGAAGGCTACGAGGTGGCCGTTTTCGACAATCTGACGGAGGGCCACAAGAAGGCCATTGATTCCCGCGCGGAATTTTTTCAAGGCGATCTGGCCGACCCCACCGTCATCCGCCATGCCATGGGCGAGGTGAAACCCGACGCCGTGATGCATTTTGCCGCCAACGCCCTGGTCGGCGAGTCCATGGAAAATCCCTCGAAATATTTCCGCAACAATGTGGCCAATGGGGTCAATTTGCTCGACGCGGCCGTGGAGTGTGGGGTGAAGAAATTCGTTTTTTCCTCCACCTGCGCGACATTTGGCATTCCTGATCGGGTGCCGATCGACGAAACCCTGCCGCAGAATCCCATCAATCCCTACGGAGAATCCAAGCTCCTCTTCGAAAAAATCCTCCGCTGGTACGACGACTGTCATGGTCTGAAATACGTCGCCCTCCGGTATTTCAACGCGGCGGGGGCCACGGAGAAATTCGGCGAGGATCACCGGATCGAAACCCATCTCATCCCCAACGTGCTCAAGGTCGCCCTGGGCCAGCGGGATTCGGTGGACATTTTTGGCACCGACTACCCCACTCCCGATGGTTCCTGCATTCGGGATTACATCCACGTGCTGGACCTCGCGCAGGCTCATATCCTCGCTCTCAAGGCGGAGAAGAGTGAGAAGTACAACCTCGGAACGGGTGGCGGAACCTCGGTGAAGGAAGTGATCGCCGCGTGTGAATCCATCACCGGGAAAACCATCACCGCCCATGAAAAACCCCGTCGTGCCGGGGACCCGCCCCGCCTCATCGCAGGATCGGACAAAGTTCGGGCGGAACTTGGCTGGGCGCCGAAATTTGGCGACATCCGCACCATTGTGGAAAGTGCCTGGAATTGGCACGTGAAGAACCCTGGCGGCTACGGGCGGTGAGCGGACGATGAGGGAAGTTTTTTCCAGGAATGACGGGATCTCCTCCCGTGTTGGCATTGGGACTGCTGGCTAGAGTCTAACGTTGTATGTCGTCCCCAGCCGTCCATCCCGCCCCTTCCCCGGATAATCGGCTTTGGAATCCCGACCTCGCGCCCGTCCCGATGTCTGCGCGCACCTGGGGCAAGTGGGACATCGCGGCTTTGTGGGTGGGCATGGCCATTTGCATCCCCACCTACCAGCTTGCCAGTGGCCTGATTGCCGGCGGGATGAACTGGTGGCAGGCCGTGCTCACCGTTCTGCTCGGTAACCTGATTGTTCTGGTGCCGTTGGCGCTGAATGCCCGCGCGGGCACCGCCTATGGAATCCCGTTTCCCATCCTGCTGCGTTCCTCGTTTGGGATTTACGGCTCGAACATTCCGGCGCTGATGCGGGCCATCGTGGCTTGTGGGTGGTTTGGGATTCAAACCTGGATTGGGGGCAGCGCGATTTATTCGATTGGCGTGCTGCTTTTTGGGTTTGATCCCACGCAGAAAGTGGCGCTCCCGGTGCTGGGGATTTCCGCAGGGGAGTTTGCCTGCTTTCTGATTTTCTGGGCGTTGAACATGGCGGTGGTTCTCAAGGGGATCGACTGCATCCGCTGGCTGGAAAATTGGGGCGCGCCGTTTCTGCTGGCCGTCGGTCTGGGGTTGCTGGGCTGGGCGTATTTTGCGGCGGGCGGGTTCGGGCCGATCTTCAGCCAGCCGTCGAAGTTCGCGACCACGGCAGAATTCTGGGCGGCTTTTGTCCCTGGACTAACCGCGATGGTCGGTTTCTGGGCGACGCTTTCGCTCAACATCCCGGATTTTTCCCGCTTCGCCAAAAGCCAGCGCGACCAGGTCCTGGGCCAGGCCATCGGGATGCCGGGGACGATGGCGTTGTATTCGTTCATCGGCGTGGCCACGACGAGCGCGACGATTGTGGTTTTTGGGGAGGCAATCTGGGACCCCATCACGCTGCTCGCCAAGTTTGACAACCCGCTGGTTGTCATCCCCGGTCTGATCGCCCTGATCGTGGCAACCCTCACCACCAACATCGCGGCCAATATCGTTTCCCCCGCCAACGATTTTTCCAACCTCTGGCCGAGCCGCATCACCTTCAAGATCGGGGGCGTCATTGCCGGAATCATCGGCATCCTGATCATGCCTTGGCACCTCGTCGCCAATGCCTCCGTTTATATCAATTGGCTGCTCGGCTACAGCGCCTTGCTCGGGCCCATCGGTGGGATCATGATCGCGGATTATTTTCTGATTCGCCGCCAGAAACTGGAACCCGCCGCGCTCTACACGCTCGATGGACCCTATCGGTTCCAGAACGGCTTTTCGATCAAGGCGTTGATCGCGCTTTTTCTCGGGATCCTGCCGCATCTGCCGGGTTTCCTGGTCAAAGTGAAAGCGTTGCCCGCGGACTCCGTGCCGGCGTTTTTCACCGGGCTCTACGACTTTTCCTGGTTCTCCGGCTTTGGCATCGCTTTTGCCGCTCATCTTTTCCTCCAGCGAAATTTCCGAACTGACCCATCACCATGAACACACCCGTCCTTCCTCCCACCGCTTTTCAACCCAAACCCTACACTGGCCTCACGGCCGCAGAGGTGCTTGCCCTGCGCCAACAATTCCTTAGTCCCGGCCTGTTTCTCTATTACAAAACGCCTCTCATGGTGGTGGAGGGCAAGATGCAGTATGTCTGGGACGAGACCGGCAAACGCTACCTCGACGGGCTCGGCGGGATCGTCACCATCAGCGCCGGACACTGCCATCCCCATGTCGTCAAGGCGGCCAACGAGCAGAATGAGATCATCCAGCATTCCACCACGATCTACCTCCAGCCCAAGATTGCGGAGTATGCGGAAAAACTGGCGTCGAAACTCCCCGGCAATCTCAAGGTTTGTTATTTCGTGAATTCTGGTTCCGAGGCCAACGACCTCGCGCTGCTCATGGCCCGGCTTTATACGGGCAACTACGACATGATCGCGCTGCGTAACGCCTACCATGGTGGGAACTCCACGGGCATGTCCGTCACGGCGCATAGTTCGTGGAAGTTCAACGTGCCGCACAGTTTCGGCGTCCACCACGCGCAGGCCCCGTATTGCTATCGGGGAAACTTCGGCTACGACGAGCCCGAGGCCGGAAGGAAGTATGCCGACGACGTGAAGTCGATCATCGACTACGCGACTTCCGGCAAGGTGGCGGGGTTCATCGCCGAGTCGATTCAAGGGGTGGGGGGATTTGTGGTGTTTCCCGAGGGTTACCTGAAACACACGTACGAGCATGTTCGTGCGGCGGGCGGGGTGTGCATCGCGGACGAAGTTCAGACCGGCTTCGGTCGCACGGGGACGCATTTTTGGGGGTTTGAAACGCAGGGTGTCGTTCCGGATATTGTCACCATGGCCAAGAGCATCGGTAACGGTGCCCCGCTAGCCGCGGTCGTCACCACGCCGGAAATTGCCCGCGTGCTCGCCCAGAAAATTCACTTCAACACCTTCGGCGGAAATCCCGTCGTCAGCGCCATCGGCAAGGCCGTACTGGAAGTGATTGAAACGGAAAACCTGCAGAAAAACTGCCTCGAACTCGGTGCTTACATCCTCGCCGGTCTCAATCGGCTGAAGGAAAAGTACGCGGTCATCGGCGACGTCCGAGGTATGGGCCTCATGCTCGGGCTCGAACTCGTCAAGGACCGTGCGACCAAGGAGCCCAACAAGGAAGCCTGTGCCGCCGTACTGGAGAAGGCGCGTGAGATGGGCCTGCTGTTGGGCAAGGGCGGCCTGTGGGGCCAGACGATTCGCTTTTCCCCGCCCATGTGCATCACCCGGGCCGATGCGGATTTCCTCCTCGAGGTGCTCGACGCGGCTTTCGGGTCGCTCTGAGCTTCCGTCCGAAAGTTTTGCGTTTTGGGAAAGGAAAGGATGCGGCCATTCGCATCTCCGCCGGCCTATTTGCCGACGTTTTCCAGTTCCTCCCAGCGGGCGTAGAGGCGCGCCACTTCCAGGCGTCCGGCGTCCAGTTCGGCCTGGAGCGGGGCGGCTTCCTGGGAACGCGTGATGTAAAACTCGGGGTCGTTGAGCAGGGCGTTGATCTCGGCGACACGCGTCTCGGTAGCCAGAATCACGTCCTCGATGCCATCCAGTTCGCGCTGTTCCTTGAAGCTGAGTTTGCGGACTTTCCCGCGGGGGGCCGCTGCGGCGGGTTGGGTGACCGGCGTGGCTGGTTCGGACCGGCGCTTCTCGCGCTCTTTCCGTTTTTCGAGGTAGTAGGAATAATTGCCCGGCTGGACATGCACGCCCCCGTCCTCGAAGGCCACGACCTGATCGCAGACACGGTCGAGGAAGTAGCGGTCGTGGCTCACCACCAGCACGCTGCCACCAAAGGCCACCAGGGCCTCCTCCAGCATGCGCAGGCTGGGCAGGTCGAGGTCGTTGGTCGGTTCGTCGAGCACGATGAGATTGCCTCCCCGCTTGAGTACCCTTGCTAGCAGGAGCCTGGCCCGTTCGCCTCCGGAGAGCCGGTCCACCCGTTCCCGCACGCGCTCGTCGTTGAAAAGAAATCGCCGGAGAAACGCGCGCACCGCGAGTTTTTGATCGCCAAAGGAAACCGTCTCGCCGCCTAAGTCCGCCACCTGCTCGATGACGGTGAGGGAACCGTCAAGTTCCTGACGGGTCTGGTCGATGTAGTTAAAGGAAACCTTTTTCCCGATGGTCACCGTGCCCTCGTCCGCTTCGCGTTCGCCCAGACAGAGGCGCAGCAGGGTGGTTTTTCCGACCCCGTTGCGTCCCACCACCCCGGTGCATTCTCCCGCCTTGAGGGAAAGATTGAGCCCGCGGAAGAGCCAGCGTTCCTCGTCGCCTTCGCCGACGCGCGCCCCCACATCCACCAATTCGACGCCGATGTTGCCCATCCCGGGCGGCGGCGGCAGGATGAGATCCATTTCGCGCTCCTCCGGCGGGGCTTCCAGGCCGGCGATCTGATAAAAGGTGTCGAGCCGGTTGCGGGACTTTGAGCGCTGGGCGCGCACGCCCGCACGGACAAATTCCAATTCGGCCCGCAAAAACCGCTGCCGGCGCCGCTCGGCCTGCCCAGCGATTTGCTGACGCAGGGCCTTCGACTCCAGGTAGGCGGTGTAGTTGCCGGGATGAGAATAAGCCCGTCCCTCCGCAATTTCGACGATGCGGGTGGCGATCACGTCGAGAAAATAGCGGTCGTGGGTCACAAAAATCACCGCCCCGGCGAACCCCCGTAAAAACGTCTCCAGCCAGCGGATGGATTCAGCGTCGAGGTGGTTGGTGGGTTCGTCGAGCAGGAGGAGGTCCGGTTCGGAGACCAGCGCGCGGCAGAGCGCAACGCGGCGTTTTTCTCCGCCGGAAAGGGGGCCGACGATGGTATCAAGCGGGGGTACGCCAAGCGCGGTGGCGTCCGCCTTGATTCGCGACTCCAGGTTCCAGCCATCCGCTTGTTCGATCAGGTGCAGCAGTTCCGAGTGCTCGGATTCGGACCCGTCGCCGTTTTCGTAGCGCTGGATCCAATCCATCAGATCGGCCGCCCCGGCCTCGATGTTTTCCTGCACGGTTTTTTCCCCGTCCAATTCAAACTCCTGGGGCAGATACCCGACGCGCAGGCTCCGGCGGCGTGAGACCTCGCCGCCGTCGGGCTTTTGTTCGCCGGAAAGAATTTTCAGCAGGCTGGTTTTCCCGCAGCCATTGCGGCCGACCAGCCCCACCTTTTCTCCCGGGGCCACGGCAAGGGTGACCGCTTCCAGCAGATTCTGGGATCCGTAGGACAGGGACAGTTCGTTGGCGGATAGCAAGGAAACACTCATGACAAGGCGCGGAAGAATCGTTGCCTTCCCGCCCAATGGCCAGCCCGAAGAATTCTTCCCGGAGGAAGTGTTGTTGGGTCCCTTACTTCAGAGATTCGGGAAAAGGAAATTTTCGGTGAATCGACCGGCGGGAATACAGGCCCTCCTGCAAAACGCCGTCGTAATACACGGCAACGGAATAGCCCGCGTAGGTGGATCCTGAGCCGGGTTTGGGACTGGGATATAACACTTCGAACCGCTCGTTGGAGCGATTTTTCCAATTCAACGGCAACGACATCCACTGAAAGGAAATGTCCCGCTTCGTGGGCTCGAGGGTCGAACGCGAGGTGCGCTCGAAGACACAAATTTTCATCTGGACCTTGTCGCGGTCCAGGGGAGCCGCCCCGGTGGAGCCAATCTGGGCGTGGAGAATCCACGGCCCTGACTCGTTTTTCTGCATATCACACTCCACAATCGAAAGCTCGGCGGCATGGCAGCCCACCGCGGTCAGGAAACAAAGAAAGACGCTTTTCATTGGCAAGAGGCGAGGAATACCGCAGGCGGCGTTGGTTGACCAATCGAGCGATTGTAAAATAATCGTCACCCGGCGGGAGCCCCGTCTTCGGTCGGGTGACTTCTTTTCTTTTGCTTCAGGGCGTGATCGACCCCCTGCTCGAGAAGATCCACTTGTAGTTTTTTCCCGCCGGCAGAGGGGTTTTTCCGTCACGTTTGGTCAGTGGTCGGTTCAGCGCAAGTTGCCCGGTTTTGTCGTCGCCCAATTGCACGACCCTGACCGGCAGGTTGGGCAGAACGCCAGGCCCGGAAAGGACGGCTCCCTGGAAGCCCGCGTTCCGGTCGTCCCCTTTGACCCTCCAGTAGACCCCATCGATGTCGCTGCCTGTAAAGGTGATGTAGGGCAGGGGACCCCTCGTCCATCGGCCCCCGCCCGAGTAGCTGTTGTTCCCGTTGGTACCGATCAGCTCAAACGTGTTTTGCGTCACGTTGCCCACCGTGAAAGGTTTGTCTTTGTCCGGGCCGGTGGTTGGGGTGTTGGCGTTGGTGTTGCCGCGAACCTGGTCGATAAACACCTTCTCACCGTTGAGCAAACCGTGTTTCTCCGAGGTGATGACGATCGGGCTGGCATAACTGGCTCCCGTGATGCCGAGGTAAAAACTCTGCGTTTTTGTCGGATCCCATTCGCCGGTGCCGGTCACCGGGCCATAGGGAGCCTGGATGCCCCATTCATTGGCGTTTTCCCGGGTTTTGATCATCCCAGAGTTTGGCCCCGTGTTTCCCGAGGGCGGGCCGCCGATGGTCAGGAGTAGTTCGGTCGCCTCGCCGGCGCCGACATCCGCCGTGTCATCGTCGAGGGAAAATCCATATCCCGAGAAACCAAGTTCCACGTGCACGAACCAAACGAAGGGATCGAGGTTGAAGGCGTTAAACGTCAGCCCGCCGCGACTGTCTTTCGGATCCGGATACCAGATCAGTTTGCCGGTCTCGTCGAATTCCGAGAATTGGGTGAAATCCGTCACCCCGCGGAGGACGGATTTGAGCATGTCCCTGATGAAGGCCGAAATCGTCAGCCCCGCGTCGGAAAACCTCTGCGCGTTGGTGTCAAAAATGAAACCCATGTTGCCGCCGATGACGTTGTTCATCAGTTGATACACATGAGGTTCCGTGGCGGCAGGATCCGGCTTTTTCGGGATCTGGGCCATGGAGGCCATGATGAGATAAACCTTTTTCGCAAACTCGCGTGGGTCGCGGGAAGGATCCTTCGGGTCTGCGGAAAAATTGAGGGTAAACAGGCTATCCGGAGTGGATGGCAAAGGCTGTGGCGGCTTAAACGTGTATTGCTGGCCTTCGCTGATCGGATGGGTTGCGGAGGCCAGTTGGCTCAAAGTGACAGACCGCTCGTCGTCGGCAATTTGCAGGATGACGATTCCCCCTTTTTCTTTGCTGGGATCGGGGTCGGCCAGGCCTGGACCGGTCACCTGCATGCCCACGATCAGGTTGTTTTGCGCGTCCTTGAAAGTGAGCGTCGCCGAATTGGTGACGACAGCTCCCGTCAAAGTCTGCGTCGGCGGGCTCTTCGTGGTGTCCAAATGGTATTTCGCCCAGGAATACCAGAGTTTGATCATGGCATCGGACGCGTAATCGGTGCGGGGTCGGAAAAATTCGAAAATGCACCCCTCCTGGGAGGCGACGAGAGGTTTGTCCAGAATCACGGTGCTGGGCACGCCGGGGGTGGTGCTCACATTCACCGAAACGATTTTGGTGTCCGGTTGAATGGGATTGGGAACGTCGGCGGGCGGTCGGCCCACGACGGTAAATCCCGGCTGGAGGAACTGCACTTTTTTGATGTCCTCGTTGGGACTGAGCGTCAGCGTCGTTCCCGAAGAAGCGGATCCCTGACCCCCGATGATGACGGAGATGGGAGTGTTGATGTCGCCTCCGCTCGAAAGCATATAGGCGTTGTTATTGTAACTGGACCGGGCGTCCGCCTGGGGGCTTTGCGCAAAAACATTCTGACCGGCCGGAATTTTGGCCTCGTCGATCGGAATGTTGTAAATGGGCCAGCCCTTGCCGCCGAAATAGGATCCCAGATACGTGTTGTCGGTGGGCTGGGTAAAATTTTTGATCCTTTCCTGTAATTCCTTCGAGGTATTGATCGCGCCAATCCAGCCGAATGGCTGAGCTTTGCGGCCCGGAGGAAACGGGGGGGCGGGAATGGGCACGTCCAGGGCTGCCATGGCCGCGGGCATGAACATGTTGTCCACGTAGGAAACATCGTAGTTGATCAGGGTCACTCTTTCGGAATCCGGAATTTTGCCCTGGGTTCTGGCGGTGATCTGCGGATTGCTCAGGTATTCCTCGTCGCGGATGGTCCACTCCACCAACTGATCCGGCGAATCGAGGGCGGGTCCGTTCAGCGCAGCGGTGTACCACATGATCACACCGTTTTTGATCAGACTGGGGTCCTTAGGGTCTGGCTCGTCGGAGGTAATAATGGTTTCGGCGTTGGCATCGTAGCTTAAGGGATTTGGTGTGCCGGGAGCCGGGGTCAGGTAGCGGCCTTCGGTCACGATGCCTAGGCGGGCCCCATTCCAAAAAACCAGGGGTACGCGGACGAGGATGCTCTGGCCGGGTTTCAGTCCGAAATAATATTTTTTGTCCGCGCCCTGGTAGCCAATGTACCCCCGATATTCGCGACGCACCGGATCATAGGGATCATACAAACCGATATCGGGAAATCCATCGATGGCGGCTTCGTTGCCATCGCGCATGACGGGATAGATGGTGTTTTTGTGGTTGTTGGTGATCTTGAGGGTCTTGACCGGCACTTTGTTGCCGTCGGAATCGTAGGCAAAGACCAGCACACGATCGACCTTGGACTTGGCGGGGTCGGTGGGATTGGGGTCGAAAGGGGTGTTGGGAGGCATGGGCCTTTCCTCCGCATCGGCCCGCAGTTCCGAGGTGGTGAGGAAAATGCTGGCGACCAGGACGAGGCCGGCGACGAAAGCTGGGTACTTGGTGTTCATGCTAAGATTTTCTGGGCAAAATTTCGTGCATGGATACTCGGCCTGACGGAGGTAACCCGCAAGGCAATTTCGGGGTTAGCCCCTCTGCCGTGCCTGCTACTCGACTTTTCCCAGAACCTCCAAATAGGTCCGGTTGATGACCTTTTTGGTTTCGGGGTCGAGCATTTCGACCCGCATTTGTTTCAGCATCCACTGGCCGTCGAGTTTTTGCGCCGCGACCACTTCGAAGCTGCGGAGGAGCCGGCCTTCGCGGTTGTAGCCTTCGATGCGCAGGAGGGCGCCGCTCTCCTTGTCCACCCAGAGGCGGGCCACGCCGTATTGCGACGAGGCGCTGCCGGACTGGATCTCGATTTTCCAGGCTTTGCGGGACCGGACGGTTTCCTCGCCGAGGATTTTCGGGTTTTTCCAGTACAGGAAACGCAGGGCGAGGTCCTCGTAGGTGATGCCGGTGCCGCGCACGGAATTGTCGAAGCGGGCGGGGCGGATGGGGGACGCTTTGCCGCCGGTCCGTTCGGAGAGCACGGAGGCGTCGTCTTTCATCTCGAGGATGAGTTCCTGCTCGGGGTTGTCGAACTGGTACCGCACCGCACCGTCCACCACGATACGGAATGGGGTGGTTTTTGATTCCATCCGCAGGCGGGCGTTGAGGGCGATATTGGCCCCGAGGGGATTGACCCGCGCGGCGGCGAGGATGGCCTCCGCTTCGGGCTCGGCGCGAGCGACGGCGGCAAAAAGAACCAGGCCGAGGAGCGCAAGCGGCTTGCGAAATTGCGGAGAACGGAAAATCATGCCGAACGCTATCCGCCGCCACGCATGGATCAACAGCTTCTTTTCGTCATTAACCGCTCCGCCACGCATCCCGCGTTGGATGGGCTGATGGCGGTGATGTCGAGTTTCGACTTTTGGTGGCCGTTGTTGGTGGTGGGGGGAATCGTTGGCGTGATTTTCGGCGGGTTCCGTTTCCGGGCGTTTGTGCTGGCGGCCGGCCTGGCCATCGGTCTCAATGACGGACTGGTGGTGAAATCGCTGAAAGACATGGTGGGGCGTCCGCGGCCCAATGAGATGCTGGAAGGGGTGCGTTCCCTTGACCTGGAACATGTGAGTCCGCGGATTTTGGCGCTGGGCGAACCGCTCCGCGAAAGTTTTTCCGAGGCGCGCATCCAGCCGGCGCAAGGCAATTCCTTTCCGTCGGGTCATGCCTCAAACACGTTCGCCCTTGCCACGGTGGCCGCCCTTTTTTACCGGCGGCGGGGCTGGCTGGTCTATATCCCGGCGGTGCTGGTGGCCTACAGCCGGGTTTATGTGGGGTCGCACTGGCCGTCCGATGTCGTGATCTCAGCGTTCCTCGGGACAGGGCTCGCTCTCCTGGTTTGCGCGGGGCTGGAAAAACTCTGGAGGGTGTTCGGCGCCCGCTGGGTGCCGCAGGTTTTTGACCGTCACCCCTGTTTGCTCACGGCATGAACGGCAAAACCTTCGCCCTCCTTGTCCTGGTGCTCACCGTGCTGCGGGTCGCGGTGGTCTCGTACGAGGAGATCTCGGCGAACGAGGCGTATTACGCGCTTTGCGCCCGGCATCCGGCTCCGGCGTATTTTGACGGTCCGCCCGGGACCATGGCACTGGCGGCCTTGGGCGAGTTCCACGTCTCCGACACTCTCTGGCGGCTTTGGGCTCCGGTCTGGGCGCTGCTGGCCACGGTGGGGTGTGTTCTGCTCGTTCGTGCGATGGACAATCCCGTGCGTGCCATGTGGACGGCGCTGGCGCTTAATGCCTTGCCGGTCTTTAATGCCTGCGCCGTGCGGGTGCGTCCGGAACTGCCAGTGCTGACCTTTGTGCTCTTCGGTCTTTGGTGCGCGTGGCTGGCTTTGCACGCCGAGCGCGGCATCGTGGTGCGGTGGCTCGGCGCGGCGGTGTGTTTTGCCCTCGCGGCGCAGTTTGCGTACGCGGCGTTGGTCGTGGTGCCCGGGGTGGTGCTTTTCACGCTTTGCACC
Organism: Terrimicrobiaceae bacterium; assembly: GCA_041752695.1. Lineage (GTDB taxonomy): Bacteria > Verrucomicrobiota > Verrucomicrobiia > Chthoniobacterales > Terrimicrobiaceae > CALCJD01. Next base: position 57,090 of record JBGSVZ010000019.1, on the reverse strand, counting down.
AAAAAACACCAGCGCGCTGTTGATGGCTTCGGGCTACTGCTTTTGATTGGCCTGCCGCTGGCACTGCTCATCCCAGCGTTGCGGTGGAACGCGTCCTACGAATGGGTGCCGCTCTTCCGCGGGACGTTTCGGTCGTTGTGGGAGTTTGGTTTGGTGGGCTTCATTTCTTCCACGGCGCGGCTCTTTGACAAATTTTCGCCGGTGGTTCTGGTGGTGCTTTTCGCCGCCTGGATCGTGGCGCTGCGCGAGTCGCGGGTGCATTTGCGGGCGAGGTTTGTGGCTTTGTGCACCCTGCCGGCCGTGCTGCTGGCGGTCTATTTTGCGCTGCGTGACGAGGATCCCGTTTTTTACCTGCTCCTAGCCGCACCGCTCTTGATTGCGAAACTGCTGGCCTGGCTCCCGGGGAAACCCATCGGCCGTCCGGTGCTGGCGGTGGGCTTTGCGCTGGCGGCTGTGTTTTCGGTTTCGTCGGTGTTCTGGGCCTACCAATCCGGTCGGGGCTGGCGAGAGACGGCTGTGGAGGTGAAGGCGGCATTTCTGGCCCAGTCGTCCGAAGGTCACGAAGGGCTCTTTCTCATCGGCGGCGACGTCCCTCTGGCCTCTGCCATGGGCTATTTTTTGCGGGACGAACTTGTGCCGCCGGAAGGGCATCCGACGGTGTATCAGCTGGAGTCTCAAGATATCTCCAGTCAGTTTGGGCTTTGGCCGAGCTATGACGACTTCGTGGAATCGGAGAAGGTGGTGGACGAATATTTTACCGAACAAAAAGGCGAGAATCCTTTTGTGGGCCGGAGTGCGCTTTACGTTTCGCGGGAGTCCGCCAACGACGTCCCGCAGGCCGTCAAGGCAGCGTTTGAGTCGGTCACATTTCTCAAGCGGCTTCCTTCGGCAGGGAATGAAAGCGGGCCGCTTTATTTGTATTTCTGCCAGAATTACCAGACCCTGCCGCTGTGAGTTTGCCGGATTTTTCCGTTGTCGTGCCGCTCTTTAATGAGGCGGAAAATCTGCCCGCCCTGCAAAGCGAAATCCGCGCCGCGCTGGCCGGACGCGCTTACGAACTGATCCTGGTGGACGACGGATCGACCGATGGCACGGCAGACCGGGTGGAAGCAGCTCCAGGCCTGCGGTTGTTGCGATTTCCCAAAAACGCGGGCCAGAGTGCGGCCTTGCTGGCGGGCATGCGGGCGGCAAAAGCTCCGGTGATCGTGCTCCTCGACGGCGACTTGCAAAACGATCCGGCGGACATTCCCCGGCTGCTGGTCGAGATCGAGGGTGGGGCGGATCTGGTTTGCGGTTGGAGGAGGAAACGCCAGGACAGCGGGATGAAAAAAGCCTCCAGCTTCGTCGCCAACTTCGTGCGCAGCCGGTTTGTGGGCGACGGCGTGCGGGACACGGGGTGCACGCTCAAAGCGATGCGGCGGGAATGTGTGGCGGCCCTGACGCCGTTCAAGGGGGTGCATCGATTTATTCCGGCGTTGATCAAAAGCGCGGGGTTTCGGGTGGTGGAGATTCCCGTCAACCATCGGGCGCGTCGGTTCGGCACCAGCAAATACGGCCTCGGAAACCGCGCGGTGCGCGCAACGGTTGATATGATCGGCGTGCGCTGGCTGCAGGCGCGGCGGCTGGATCACATCGTGCGGGAGGACGGCCCCTAAATCGTGCCGGTCTTCCTCGCGTTTTTGCTCGGGATTTTCAGCATGGGTTTCCAATTGCTGGGCTCGCGACTGCTCAGTCCATGGTTCGGGTCGTCGATCATCGTCTGGGCGTTCATCATCTCGGTATTTCTCGCGGGCTTCAGTCTGGGATCCATGGGCGGCGGGCTGTTGGTGAGGCTGCCGGGCCCCACGCGACGACGGGGGGTGGCCTGGGTGGCGGTTTTTGCGGTGGCCGGGTTTGCCGTCAACGCCATGTTTGCGCGGGGATTTCTGGATTGGCTGGACGCGCGGGAAACTCCGCTCACCCTCGCGCTCGGTGCCGCGTGCGGGCTGCTTTTTCTTCCTCCGGTGGCGGCGCTGGCGGCCTTCACTCCCGTGCTGGTGCAAGGCCTGAGTGAACGCGGTCAATCGGCGGGATTTGCTTCCGGGTTGATTTATTCGGTCGGTACGCTGGGAAATATCGCGGGCATTATGCTGACGGCTTTCGTTTTGATCCCGATGGTGCCGGTGAGCATTTTGTTGGCGATCTGGACGGTCGGAGTGGCGGGGGCGGCGATCTTACTTGTGCGATGCGTGCGCGTTTAACGATTCTCGGTTTTTGCCTGGCCCTTGGCGGCTGTGAGGATCGTGCGCGGGGACCGTTTGAGGAAAGCCCGACAAAGTTTCGGGTGGTCCGGGAGTCGCTTTACAATCAAGTGGTGGTCGAACGGGACGGCGACATCGTGGATCTGAAATTCCGCTCGGGGCGCGCCGTCCCGCGGCAAACGGCGGTGGACCTTTCCAATCCCGAACGGCTGGTCATTCCCTACACCCGCACGATGCTGGCGGCGGCCTTGGTGCAGCCGGAGCCCGGGCGGATTTTGCAGCTCGGTCTCGGTGGCGGGGCGATGAACCGGTACCTGCGGAGGGTTTTCCCGGGGGCGCATCTCACGACGGCGGAGCTGGATGCCACGGTGCGCGACATGGCGGTGGAATTTATGGGTTTTCAACCGGGAGAGCGGGATGTGGTCGTGATTGAGGACGCGCGGGCCTTTCTGCGGTCGAGGTCGGAGACTTGGGACTGGATTTTGGTGGACGCGTATTCCGGCGGCAGCGTGCCCCCGCATCTGAAGACAAAAGAGTTTTACGAGCTGCTCAAAGCTCGTCTGGCCCCGGGTGGCGTGGTGGCCCTCAATCTGCACGCTGGCAACCGGCTTTTCGCCAGCGATCAGGCCACGCTGAAAGCGGTCTTTCCCTCGGTGGGGCTCTTCGCTGTGCCCGGCACGGGAAATGTGGTCGCCCTGGCGTGGAAGGGAGAGTCGAAGGAATTTCGCGCCTCGGACCTCGCCGGTTTTTCCGGAACGCTCCGGGAAATCCTGGCGGCGGTGGCGCAGGATTTTTCCGGGGAAGCAGCGGTCGGCGCGGCGGTGCTGACGGATGACTTTGCCCCGGCGGAGTTTCTCCAGCAGCAGAAGTAGCTCGTCATTGCCGATCCCCTCAGACAGGCATCCGGCCGCCGGTCGCGCCGAGAATCTCACCCGCGACATAAGAGGCTTCGTGGCTGGCCAAAAAGACAAACAGTGGTGCCAGTTCCGCGGGTTGCGCCGCCCGGCCGAAGACGGTGTTCGCTCCGAAATTTTTGACCTTCTTTGGGTCCAAAGTCGAGGGGATGAGAGGCGTCCAGACCGGTCCGGGTGCCACGGCGTTGACGCGCACGCCCTGCGAAATGGCCAGTCCAGCAAGGGCGGAGGTGAAACTTGCGATGGCCGCCTTGGTTGACGCGTAGGGAAGAAGCTCAGGGCCGGGGTCGAAGGACTGGATCGAGGCCGTGTTGATGATACTCGCGCCCTCCGGCATCTGAGGAAGAATGATTTTGCAGAGCCGGAACATCGCAAACACATTCACCCGGTACGTCTCCTCGAACTCGTCGTCCGGGATGTCCTCGAACTTTGCGTAGGAGCGCTGATAGGCCGCGTTGTTGACCAAGATATCAATTCCTCCCAGCGCCTCGATGGCCTGCTGCCCGACGTCCTCGCAGACCGATTTCGTTCCGATGTTTCCGGGCAGAAGAAATCCCTGTCGTCCCGCTTCCTCCACCAGCCGAAGGGTCTCCTGAGCATCCTCGTGCTCGGAGAGGTAGGAAATGGCCACATCCGCCCCCTCGCGAGCAAAGGCGAGGGCCACGGCCCGCCCAATGCCGCTATCCGCGCCGGTGATCAGAGCCCGGCGGTCCAGCAGTTTCCCTGAGCCCTGATAGCTCTCTTCCCCGTGATCAGCTGCCGGTTGCATCTCCTCCTCCGACCCGGGAGGAGCTTGTTTTGCCGCGGAATAGGGAGGACGGGCGTACAGCTTGCGGGGATCTTTCATCTCGGCGGCACGAAATGCGGGACGTTGTTCGGACGTATTCATGCCCGTTTATCGAATGGAATCTCTCAGCGGCCCTCAGTGGGCAACCTGTCTGGATGCTCAGGTCGGCCATCAGGACGCACACGGCCCAGGCAAACACCGGTCCTTGCGCTATTCGAATGCTTTATTACAAAGGAAATTGCGTTCCTGGAAACGTGCAGCGACGGGGAGTTATTCGTTCCTGTCGTCCCTCCTGATCGCCAAGCTAAATGGCCTACGCACTTGCATTTTCCCGAAAAAAGGGGGAAGCTTCTCCTGCAGTCTCGCCCCCAGAAAATGAAAAACAAAGTTCTTGCATAGCATTCGGATACGGTTACCGTAGGAAATATCCCCCACGCAATCGTCATGAAAAAGCTCTCCCTCAAGCCTCTTCCGCACTCTGGGCGGGAATTCCACCCAGGCGTTGGCCTTGGACAACGTCTCCAGGCCCGGGGCTTTACCTTGGTCGAGGTGACCCTGGCGATCGGGATCATCAGCTTCGCTTTCGTCGCCATGTTCGGCATGTTGCCAGTCGGTTTGAGCGTGTCCCGCCAGGCCATGGATACCACCATTGAGGCGCAGATTGTGCAGCAGCTGAAAACGCAGGCTTTGCAGACGGACTTTAAGAAGCTGGGCAGCTTGGGCGAGGACTCACAGGGGAATGTGGCACCCTATTATTTTGATGATCAGGGCAAAGTGGTTCAGACCAGCGCCCAAGCCGTTTACAAGGCGGAATTCCTCCCAGTGCCCGACGAAACCGTTCTTCCGGACGGCTCCGTTTCCAAACGTCTGGCTAAGGTAACGATCCTGGTTTTGAACACCAAGGGCAGCGCGGAAAGAGCGGCTTTGGATCTGAAATCCGCTCCTGATGTCAAAAAATTCACCACACTGATTCCCGACAACGGACTCTAGGGGTCGCGCAAGCGGCGTGGTCTTGACATTATGGTCATCCCGAAAACTGTAGGCCGTCCCGCCGGGAGGGCAGGCATGGGAGCCGCAGAGGTGCGGGTTGTAGCATCTTCTGCCTCCCGCTACGCCTTCACCATCCTTGAGCTTCTCGTCGCGAGCGTGGTTTTCATCGTGATCGTCGGGGTCGTTCTAAATTTCACCGACCAGACCAGCAAGATCTGGCGCAGCGCCACGGCTAAGATTCAGGCCTTTCAGGAAGCCAGGGCCGGGTTCGATTCCATGACGCGCAACCTCGCCCAGGCGATGTTGAATACGTATTATGATTATTACGACTCGGCGAATGTCTCCCGGTCGTCCCTCACGTCCTCGGCCGCCCTGGCGAACTTTGTTCCCACCACTTACGACCGCATGTCCGATCTGCATTTTGTGTCCGGTCAGGCGGCGACTTTGCTGGCCAGCGAGCCCGCGATCAAAACCCAGACTCATGGCATTTTCTTTCAGGCCCCCAAGGGATATTCCGTCGCTTATGACAATCTCGATAATGCGCTGAATGCCACCGGATATTTTCTGCAGTTTGATGACGGGGCGGCCGCGGTACCGGACTTCATCAAAAATTCGGCGGGATTTAAACCCCGTAATCGCTTCCGCATGATGGAGATGACCCAAAGCAGCGAGATGCTTGGGGTTTACGATCCGTCCAAGGGGCCGAACGAAAAAAACGACTGGTTCACCGATCACGCCGGAACCAACAGCCGCGTGATCGCGGAAAATGTGATCGCTCTGGTCCTGCTCCCAAAGCTGCCCGAACGGGATGATGCGAGCGGGGTGGCCCTCGCTCCGCGTTATAATTACAATTCCCGGGTGAAGCTTGGTGCCAGCAGCGACTCGGAGTGGCCGGGAGCCTCCCCGGCGTTTCCTGGGGATCCCCTTACCGCCACGGATCCCGATGGAAAGTCGGCTCTGATGACGCGGCACCATCAGCTCCCGCCCGTCGTGAAGGCCATCATGATCGTGATCGACGAGGCCTCAGCGGCCCGGGTCCAAGGTGACAGCACCTCGGCACCCTCTGCCATCGACCTCTCCGGGACAAGCCTGTTTACCGATGCCTCCAAACTCGACGAAGACATTCAGGCCGTGGAGGACATCTGCAATGCGAAACCCGGAAATCTCACCGGCAATACGCAAAAGTTGAATTATCGTGTCTTCAGCACCGACATCATCATGCGCCAGGCCAAGTGGAGTAATAAGTAATGAAATCGAAGTGGACAGTTGAGAGAACGGCTTTGCCTTTTGTTGAAAGGTTAAAAAACGGACGGCGTGCCGCCAGCCTTTCAGCAATCAACAATCAACAATCAACCATTCCTCTTACTCCAGAGGCGTCGCCCTCGTCGTCGTTCTGGGCATGCTGGTGCTTGTCCTGGTGCTTGTGGTGGCGTTCCTGAGCAGTGTTTCGGTGGAACTTCAGTCCGCGAAAAAATATTCCAGTGGAGCCGATGCGCGCGCCCTGGCGGATTCCGCGGTCAGTTTGGTGATTTCCCAGATTCAAGACGCCACGGCAAAACCTCAACTCGCCTGGGCTTCGCAGCCGGGTATGATTCGGACTTACACGGGAAGTGGCACGTTGGATACAGCCTATAAACTCTATTCCTCCGGCCAACTTCGCGTTAGCGGGAGCGTTAATCCTGCCGCCGATGTACCGGGGAATTGGGCTGACAGCGCCGCGCTTTTTACTGATTTGAACAAGCCGGTCGCCGTGGCAGGTGTGAATCGCTATCCGATTATTGATCCCACGGCCGTAGCGTCTGGAACTTCGGGCGGCGCAGCGCTTTCCGGCACCTCTAGGCCGATTGAGGGATGCTTTTTGGATACCGGCAACGCGGCGGTCGCCACCTCAGCGACGCAAATCAATCCCGTGCCAATGCCTGTGCAGTGGATGTATGTCCTGAATAGCGGTTCCCTTGCAGCGATGAATCCGGCTACCCAAATCGTCGCAGGGGCCTCCGCATCCGATCCCATCGTTGGCCGAATTGCTTTCTGGACGGATGATGAAAGCAGCAAAGTTAATATCAATACGGCATCTGAGGGGACATTCTGGGATCGGCCGTGGGCGTCTAGTGGAACAACGGGTTTTGAAACAAGGTTGACGCAGACAATTCCTGCGCAAAATGAATTTCAGAGGTTTCCCGGTCATCCAGCGATGACGTCCTTAAGCGTGATATTCCCCGCACTATCAGGCGAAACCGCAGATCAATACAATGCACGACTTTACAGCATCCTCCCGAGGGTACAGGATGGGGGAAGCAAAAGTGGCACAGTTACAGTCAACTATCTAACACCCCCCATTCTGGCGGACAATGAGCGACTGTTTGGGACGGTGGACGAGTTTTTTTTCAGCGCGACCGCTCTCTCATCGGGCTCTCGGGTGGTTAATCCCAATGGGTCGGGATCGACCTTTTCCGTTGGCGACATTGAGAAAAGCCGGTTTTTTATAACGGCGAACAGCCGGTCTCCTGAGGTCAACATGTTTAACAAACCTCGGGTCACGCTATGGCCGCTTCAGCTCGACCCGGAGCCGATTACGGGAAAAGCGACGCGAACAGCCAAAGATAAATTGATAGCTTTCTGCTCGACGATCGGGGTTGGTGCCGACGCCAAGGAATATTTTTTCCAACGCTACAGCACCTACGATAACTCAAAAAATGGCCCTAATGATCGAGGCGCAGGGCCCTACAGTCCTTCACAGAATCCAAAACCGAGCAGTCAGAGTCCTGCTCTGGATTGGAATCAGATTACAAGGAATCGTGATGTTTACGCATACCTACAGTCGCTCACGGCGGCACCCATCCCCGGATTTGGCGGGAGTTTGTCTGGGCCCGGAGGGAAATACAATTCGTCAACTCGGGATCAAATCCTCACGGAGATGCTCGATTTTGTGCGTAGCAACATCAATGTCACGACAACCGGTATCGCGACCACCTCGGGTACAAGTGGGTATTCTTATGCGCCATTCAATCCGGGTAACACGAACGCTTGGACGGGACAATTCCAAGTAGTTCCTCTTTCGTTGCCTAACGGGACAAAAGGGTTTGGGAATTTCGGGACAATCACGCAGGCGGCTCTGGTCTTCTTTCGGTCCGATAATATTCTGGTGTCGGGAACCGAGCAAACAGTTGCTCAACAAAAGTACACGGGCGGTGTAATTCCCAGTGCGGCCGTTACCTCGGGAACGAATCCGCACATGAGCGCTTTCCTGGTGCTTCAACCTTTCACCCCCTCTCCGGGACCTCCTCCGTGGAGTGCAAACATGAGAATTCGTGTGCGAGGCCTCGACCAATTTTTAGTGACATCCGGGACGGTATCTACTTCTCTCGGGTTTCCTGCGGATGCCATAAATCTCGTGACGGCGCGCGATGGGCAGTCCAATGCCACTCCGTTCACCGGATTAGAACTCTTTACGCAGTATTGGCCGCTCAATATCAAGCGCCCGGGCATGTCGACAGTTGGGGCTGCGAACGAGGAGGAATTTTATCCATTCGTTTCCAATGCAATTCCGATCAATGGTACCTCATTCGGATTGGAAGGGGGATCAATAACGATCGAAATTTACTCGGGATACGCGAATACGCTTGATAGCGAGGATCTTGTGCAGACGATTGTCATGAATTTTCCAGACGGGAATGGTTGGCCGGTTCCCTTGATTTCGTGGTCGAAGTCGGACAGCAAAAGTGATTCGACTCTCCCTGCGAACGATCAAAGCACCATCACTCAGTTTAATTTGCTAACCACACGGTTTGGTTCCACGCAAACGGGAGGAGGCTATGGAGTTCAACAAAATGGTCAGCATAACCCTCTTCCATTGATTCGGAACGAGGATACGGTGAGGGCGGTGGAGGCGCGGCATGGCGGTCCCGCTCGTGGAGACTATCGATTGATAGCGGGTTTGAAAAATGTGCCAGACTCGTATTTTGAGGGCCATGGCCTCCTTGATACTCCTGAGGACGGAAAAAGATACAGTGACACGGCCGTCGCCTCGCGATTGATTCATAGTTTAAGGGTGGATTCGGGAGCGGGCCAGGGTATGACCAGCTTTTCTGGAGGTTATTATGCGGGTGCGGGAAGAGCCGGTAAGCTCCTGGCGGCTGCAAACTATTACGTGGCGACCAATAATCCCCAGAAATCGAATAGAGCCCCCGCCGTCCCGCGGGGGTTAGCGCAAGCCGATATGGCCAACGGAGTGCTGGGCGACTGGGACACAGGCATAGGCAGCAGGAGAGACGGTCCGTTCATCAACAAGGCAGATTTGGGGAATGTTGGATCGAATGCTACCGTTACGAATGGCTATTACAATGCTCAAGGCCATGACCGTTCGGCCAATAGTGCTGTTGTCGTAGATACGGGGGCGTCGTTTTCCCCGAATCGCCAGATTTCTTCGGCAGTATCTTTTGGTTCCCTTCCCACCGGAATTGACCCGAGTGATCCTGCTGCTGCCAAGCCGTGGCAGACTTTGCTTTTCGCCAGGAATCCACTCGGTGGTTCCCAGCACCCCGGATTTGGAGTTCCGTTTGGTGGTCCACCCTACAATGTTCCGCCAGATCATCTATTCCTGGACTTTTTTACAATGCCAATTGTGGAGCCATATGCCATCAGCGAGCCATTTTCTACGGCCGGAAAGGTGAATATGAACTATCAGATTTTTCCGTTTACCTATCTGACCAGAAGTACCGGAGTCCGGGCGGTATTAAAATCCACCAGAATGATGGCGATTCCGACAGCTAATGCGATCAATTATAAATATGATTCAAATAGCGGGCAGACGGTAGGGGCCGGTTTTCCGCCGGACTTCCGATATACAATCAATCCGGACGAGACAACTGGCACTTTGGCTGGGTTTGAGGAACGTTTTGGATCCGGGGACATCTTTCGGTCAGCCTCAGAGATTTGTAATATTTTTCTTGTGCCGGAAAAAAATGTGGATGGTTCCTCAGCGCCTGGCTCCCCTAGTTACGGAACGATGGCGAATTGGTGGAGGGACTACGAGTTGACGGGTGATAATGTCCGTGAAGGACCCTATAGCCACGTCTATCCGAGGCTGACCACTAAATCTAACACGTTTACGGTGCATGTTATGGCCCAGAGTATTGCAAAAGCCAACGGGACGGCCCCAAATCAGTTTGTCGAGGGCAAGGATCAGGTCACAGGGGAGTTTCGGGGCTCCTTCCTGATCGAACGCTATCTCGATCCCAATTCGGACTCCCTGGTGAATTCCGCAGGAGACCCCACTAACGAGCTCGACCCAGACGGCATGGTCGGGCCGTACAAATTTCGTGTAGTGAACACCAAACGCTTCGCGCCCTGAGTGATGTGGTAAGCACCAAAAGGCACTCATGAGTACTAAAGATTCTCTTGGACATGTGATAAGAAGACCGGCGGGACGGCAGGCGCTTGAGGCTCAACATGATATTTTTTCGGGTCGCAGCCTGGAAGCGGGAAGAGGCCAGAGTTCTGCGGATCAGTGCACTTTAGTGCCCATTAGTGGTTTTAAATTCTTCCACGCGTTTTCCCTGGTGGAAGTTCTGGTCGTGATCGCGATCATGGCGGTTCTGATGGCCGTCATGGTTCCCGCGACCAGTTCGCTCATGGGCGGACTTAATGTGGGTCGTTCTGCCGGGATGGTCACGGATGAGTTGAATTTCGCCCGGCAGACCGCGCTTTCCCGGAACCGGGACGTCGAAGTCCGCATTTATAATCTCGGTTCGAAAACGGATGCCAACGACAAACAATTCCGGGCTTTTCGGAGTTTCCTGATTGATGGCATCGATCCGGCGGGTTGGAAACCCTTGAGCCGGCTGAAGCAATTGCCGGAACCCATCATCATTTCCGGTAATGCCGCCTATTCCACGCTGCTGGATGCCGCCAATGTGGGCAAGGACTGTCTAACGAAAGGCAACGAAGTGCTTCCGGGGAGCGGTGGCACGGATTACATCAGTTTTCTCTTTCGGGCCGACGGCGGAACCAGCCTGAAGCCCATCACAGAAAAGTGGTATTTGACGGTGTACTCCGCGAAAGGTGACGACGGGTCGACCCTGCCCAAAAACTATTTCACCGCGCAGGTGGATCCAGTGACAGGCCGCACCCGCACTTATCGGCCTTAAAAGAAGGCGGGGCAGCTTTTCCCTGGGATTGGACATGTCTATTCTGATCCGAAGAAGGGTGTGGATTCAGCGAGACAGATCCTTCCGGCTTCTGGGAAATGTCCACGCAACGAGTTTTTGTCTGGTGCCCTCTAGTCAATCATCGCGGTCTTGTCCCGAGATTGGAAGCTGCAGACCTGAGTATAAAGGCACCGGAAGTCGAGGTTGGCTGTTCGTATTGATCGTTTTTGAGCTCTGAGGTCAACCCGGTACTGAGAAAGAGGTGAACGCCGGTAAACATTGCGTCAAATTGCTATAAAAAAACACAGAGTTTTGGGTTTTTAACAACAAAGCGATCAGAAAGAGGGAATGCGACCCAGGGTGCTGTATGACCTCAAACTGGGCAGCTTCGGGTAGTGGTGGGCTCTCAGTCTTCCCCCATGGGATGAGCCTGAATACAGGCAGCGCGGGACAATAGGCCGTCTATCTCGTTTTCATGATCGTGATTGGCGAAGGCCGAAATTTCGCGAAAAAAGTGCCGAAAAAGCAAAGATAAAGCATTGACATATCCCTGAGCGATTCTACGATGTTGGCAGTTCCGGTCATCCCTCCGGCGCAAAACCCCCAATCCGTAACTAATCCCCCGAACTTCGAACCCCATGAAAAATTCCTTCTTCTCTCGCTCTGGTGCCTGTGCCCGTTCGACTTCAATTCTTATAGCGCTTGTCGGCGTGGCCTCGTCGGCGTCCTCCCATGCTCAGTCCGGGTGGAATCAGACGGCGGCCGGGAACTACGATTACAACAATTCCGCCAACTGGTACGATGGGAGCATCAACGGACTTTGGGACACGCCGTTGACGTTGGCAGGAGCCCAGACAGCGACATTTTCCTCCGACACGGTTCTGTCGACTGGGTGGAATTTTCGCTACAACGCGGGCGGAAACTTTTCTCTCACCGGTACCACGGCGGCGGTCACGGTGACATTGGCTGGGGACATTGCTGTGAACACCAGTGGGAACCAAATTATCACCATTGGATCGACAACGGGGACCAAGGCACTGAACGTTGATCTTGGGGGCGCAAGCCGGACTTTGACGGTTGGAAGCGGGAAGACCCTGACCTTCACTAACGTGATTTCCAACGGCGGAATCACCGCCGCAGGCGGCACGATCAATTTGGCCGGTGTAAATACCTATTCCGGCGCAACGGTCGTAAATTTGGGGGTTTTGGCGCTCACGGGGGCGGTCGGCAGTTCGGCTAATTCCGACTTTACCGTCAATGCTGCGACGTCGGGAGCGACAACCTTGCAGTTCAATAGCACGACAAATGGCAACACGGGCACGACCAGGGCCAAGAATGTCGCGCTGGATGGTTCGGGCAATTCGGGGGGCGCGATTTTATCCGTCACGGGAAATTCCACGGCCAATTCCAATGATGTGATCAGCGGAACGCTAACAGCTGCGAGCGGGTTTTCCACGGTTACGGTGAGTTCCAATGCGGCAAGGAATGCCCGGCTGACGGTTTCGGCCTATGAGCGGGAGGCCGGGAATCTGACACTTTTCCGCGGGACAAACCTGGGAACGAACGCCATCGGCTCGGGGACGAATAGTGCAAACATCGTTTTCACCACGGCGCCTACCCTAAGTGGGACAGGGGCCCTTGGCACGACCACGGCCGGGATCATCAAGGGTGCCTACGGGGATGCGTCGTCGGGCGGAAACGGAACGGGTTTGGTCACGTATGATTCTTCGGTGGGTGTCCGGCGATTGAGTGGTTCGGAATATGTGTCAACGATCACCGATGGTCAGACCCAATTGGACAACGCGCTTTTGACCAACAGTTCCGGTGCTGGCGTGATCACCACGACCCTAAGCTCGACCACCAGCGTCAATTCCTTGTCCCTCGGGGTCAGTGGCACGACGGCTAATTCGGGTCTGACTGTTGACGGGGCGGGCACGCTGACCGTGGCGAGCGGGATGATCTACGCGAGCCAGTTGGTGACGGGAACGAATGTCGCCACAAACGCCATGACGCTGAGTGTTGGCACGCTGGACCTCAATGGCCAGGAAGGTGGTATCGTGGTCTTCACCAACGGCATTAATAACGGCAATACGGTGGCTCCCCTCTATATCAGCAGTGTGCTCACTAACGATGGAGGGAATGGTGTGACCTTCGGCGGGAACGGACAGACGATTCTTTCGGGTTCGGGGACGAATACCTACGCCGGTGTCACCACCCTCAATAGTGGAATCCTCCGGCTGGACAAAACGGCTGGGGTGCAGGCCTTGACCACCGACCTGGTGATGAATGGAGGCACTCTCCTGAAGAATAACAATTCCATTGCGGACACAGCGAGTGTGACGATCAACGGCGGATCTTTTGTGATGGATACCACCACCAGCAGCGGAAACAACGGGTCGAACGAAACGATCAATAATTTGACAATGACGGGAGGACGCGTCCAGGGCAGCGGCGGAACCAACTCTTCGTTGACCGTCAATGGTAACATGACGCTCTCCGGTGGACTGGTGCAGCTCAACGCGGGGGGGAAGGTCTTTGTGTCCGGCACCTCCACGTTTACCGGAGGGGTTCTGACCGCGCAGGTTTCTTCCAGCACTGTGACCTTCACTGGCACGACCTCCCTGAATGCCGTCAATATCACAAACGTGGCCTCGGGAACCTACACGCCGATTTCGGTTTCCGCCAACGCCACCAACCGTGGCGCTGTTCTGGCGCTCAATGGCGATGTCACTTTTACGGGCAATGGGACCAACACCAACACGGTGAAAATCGATAGCTCGAACATTGCGCTGGCCAACCAGGGGTTCATCACCTTGAGCGGCACGCGGACATTTAATGTGGGCGATGGAGCCGCCGAGGTGGATCTGGCGATTATTCCGGCCCTGACCAATGCGACGACGGACAATGGTCTGACTAAAACAGGCGCCGGCGTTCTCGCCTTGAATGGGGCCAACACTTATACAGGGGCAACGACGGTGAGCGCGGGCACGCTGTTGATTAATGGCTCCAGCGTGAGTGCGGTGTCCGTCACCGGAGGGGTCTTCGGTGGAACAGGCACGATGACGAGCTCGGTGTCCATCGGCAACAGCGGCACCTTGGCACCAGGCAACAGCCCGGGTATGCTGAATACCGGAAACCTCGCACTTACGGGCACGGCCTCGACAATTGCCATGGAGATCAGCGGTACTGGTGCCGGCCAGTATGATCAGGTGAACGTGACGGGAACGGTGGACTTGGATGGCAATGGCAAGATCGAGGTGACGATGTTGTCTTTTGTGCCACTACCAACGGACATTTACTTCCTGATCCTCAATGACGGTGCAGATGCCATTGATGGCACGCTCAATGGAATCGCGCAGGGGGGAAGCTTCACTTCGGGTGGCTACACCTGGCAGGTTAGTTACTTGGGAAGCTCCGTAGACGGGACTTTCACAGGTGGAAACGACCTGGCGTTGCAATTGGTTCCTGAGCCTTCCACGTGGTTGTTGCTCACGGGCGGCCTCATGGTGGTGACATTCTTGCGACGCCGTCGGGCCTGACGCGAAGAGTCACGGCGGAAAACTATTTCTGGGGGGAATCGGCGCTGGCTGGAGGTTATCTTTAGCCAGCGCTGTCGTTTTCCGATTGGACAAAATTCCAGCCTAGTTTTCGAAATTCAGACATCATGAACCTTTTGGCCACCCAGCGTCCCGTTCCGGAACAGAGAACATTTTCCAGCGCAAGCGTCGAGGATCTGGCTGATCGTGTCGCGGGGGGGATTGCCGATCAAGCGTTAGCCTGGCTTTTTCGGAACTGTCTGCCGAACACGCTCGACACCACGGTTGACTATCAGGAGCTGGATGGGCCGGATTCGTTTGTTATCACCGGGGATATTCCGGCCATGTGGTTGCGGGACTCCGCTTCGCAGGTCTGGCCGTTTTTGCCCCTGGCCCGGTCGGATGACAAGCTGCGGGCGATGCTGGCGGGGGTCGTCCGGCGGCAGGCCCGGGGAATTGTGCTGGACCCGTATGCCAACGCTTTTTATCGCGACCCAGTTCTGGGGCATTGGAAGGACGATCTGACAGAAATGCGGCCGGGTGTGCATGAGCGCAAGTGGGAGTTGGACAGTCTGGCGTATTTTGTCCGTCTTTCGCAGGGCTATTGGGCGGCGACAGGGGATGTGTCCCCTTTTGATGAAACGTGGCGGGCGGCCATGGCGGCGCTGTTCGGCTTGCTCGAGATGGAGCAGGGGGCGGGGGAGCGTTCCGCGTATTCCTTTGAGCGGCCGGGCGGCACAGTTTTGCCTCGTGGCGGGCGAGGGCTTCCCAGTGCGGAGTGCGGACTCATCCGGTGCGCTTTTCGTCCGTCGGACGATTTAGTGGCCTTCCCGTTTCTGGTGCCAGCCAATGCCATGATGGCGGTCGCCCTGCGGGACATCGGCCCCCTTCTGGAGATCCTCGGCGCCAAGGATCTTTCCGGTCAGGCGTCGCGCTTCAGCCATGAAATTTTTGCGGCGCTGGAAAACCACGCCGTGGTGAATCATTCGGTGCACGGCGAAATCTGGGCCTACGAGGTGGATGGCTTGGGAGGGGCTCACCTGATGGACGATGCCAACGTCCCTTCACTGCTCTCGTTACCCTATCTGGGATTCTGTGCCAAAACGGATCCCCGATATCTCCGCACCCGACAGTTCTGCCTGAGCGGGGACAACCCGCATTTTGTCACCGGACCCGCGGGAGCCGGCATTGGCAGTCCCCACACCGGACCGGGCACGATCTGGCCGATGGCGCTAACCATGCAGGCGCTCACCGCTACTGACGACGCAGAGGTCGAATTTTGTCTTCGTCAGTTGGTGACCAGTCATGCGGGCACGGGTTTTATGCACGAGTCTTTCCGGGCGGATGATGCGCGGGTCTTTTCGCGACCGTGGTTTGCTTGGGCGAATACGCTTTTCGGAGAGTTGGTGGTGACCGTTTTCGAGGAACGTCCCTCGGTGTTGGCGGACTTCTCGTCTCCTTCCATGGCTTCGCCGTGAGGCGAGGGGGAGTTTTTTGCGATAAAGCGTTAGTATATCACCGGGAAACGCTCATCAGCAGGGAATAATTGACAAGCGCATAGTAGTGACATAGCGCTTCGCCGAGTTTAGCCTCTCTCTTCCGGCTTCAGTTCCCTTGCCGATCATTCCCCCGGACAAAATGCCCCATTTCTCCATGAAAAAGCTCCTCTCCCTGATTCTTTCCGCCATCGCACTTTTCCCAACCCTGAAAGCGGAGGAGGGCGCGAGAGTCGCGACTTCCGAGGCGCAGGCGGCGGTGCCTTCGCTCCAAATGAACGGTTCCATGGAGATGGATTCCGATGGGGATGGCTGGCCCGACCACTGGTCGAAGAACAAAGATGCCAGCCGGGAAGAAGAAGACGGGAACCAGTTCATCCGACTGAAAAGTCCTGAGCCGAATGCCACGGTTCTTCTCTATCAGAAACTTGCTCTCCCCGGTGGGGCCGAGGCGCTGGAAATGTTCTGGCGGCAACGCGCCTCCGATTTGCGTCCAGGCCTGAAAGCGTGGTTCGACGCCCGGATTATGCTGGAGTTTCGTAATGCCGATGACCAAAAAATTGAGGGCTCACCCGGTGCGCCGTATTTGCGCAAATCAACCAATGGCTGGGAGGAGCGCAGTGTCCAGTTCCTCATTCCGGCTGGGGCAACATCCTTTGTGTTTATGCCCGCCTTGTTTCAGGTGGAAACCGGTGTTTTCGATCTGGACGACGTCGCGATCAAGGTGATCGATGCAGCGCCCATCCGGGAAAAAGCCGAAATCGCCGCCGCGGAAAAAGCGGAAAAACTGGCGGCCAGCACCGCGAAGCGCCAAGCCAAGGCTGCGGCGACTTTCGAGTCCGCTGGATCGCTTTTGACTAATGGAAACTTTGAGACCGATTCCAAAGGGGCAGGATTTGCAGACGGATGGGGGAGCACCAAGGACGGTGTCTCGTGGGAACAGGAAGAGGGGAATCACTTTCTGCGTCTGGATTCCAAAACTCCCGGGCAGATGTTCATGGTGTATCGCACCTTCGATGTGCCCGCCGGAACCCAGGCCTTGGAAATGACCTGGCGTCAGCGAGTCACGGGCCTCAAGCGGGGCAAAAATTCGTGGTTCGATGCACGGATCATGATCGACTCGTTGGATGCTTCCGGAAAAAAAACCCCGAAGCAGCCGGGCGCAGCCGTGGCCGGCGGAGACACTAAGGGATGGGTGGAAAAGAAGAGGAGTTTTCTCGTGCCAGAGGGTGCGGTGACTCTCGCGCTCATGCCGGCTTTGTTTCAGGCTAATGCGGGAACTTTCGAGATCGACGACGTGCAGGTCCGGCCGACTGATCCTGCCCCGTTGATTGCCGAAGCTCAGAAAGCGGTGGAGCAGGCCAAAAAAAGCCTCGTTCCCCCGGAGGGCCCGAACCCCGAAAAATGGCCGGTCGAATTGAAGGTTTCCGGCAACCGTCTCGTCGATCCCTCCGGCAAGGAAGTCTGGTTGCAGGGCGTGAACATTCCGAGCCTTGAGTGGAATCCCCGGGGTGAGCAGGTCGAGCGTGCCACCATCGTTGCAATTGAGGGTTGGAAATCCAATGTGATCCGCCTGCCCGTGAAAGACGACTATTGGTTCGGCCTGAAGGACTCGAATGACGGCGGGGCGGCGTATCGGAAGATTGTGGATCAGATCATCACTCTGGCGGCTAATCGCGGGGTTTATGTTGTGCTCGATCTGCATACCTACCGTGCCCCGAAAAAAGAATATCTCGATTTTTGGAAGGACGCCGCCGCCCGCTACAAAAACCATCCGGCGGTGTTGTTTGACCTGATGAACGAGCCCCATGGCACCACCTGGGAAGTCTGGCGCGACGGAGGATTTGTCGGCAAGCGGATTGAGGCTGATCAGGCTGCCTTCCTTTCGGCCGAAGAGAAGAAAAAGATCGAAGGCTTCGAATCTCCCGGCATGCAAGCGATGCTTGATGCGGTGCGATCCACCGGTGCGAAGAATATCGTGGTCGTAGGCGGATTGGACTACGCCTATCAGCTCGATGGGATCGTCAACGGCTTCGGACTCAAGGACGCCGAGGGCAACGGCATTATGTATTCCTGCCACATTTATCCCTGGAAAAGCGGCTGGCAAAAATACCTGCTCGATGCTGCGGAAAAATACCCGATCCTGCTTGGGGAAGTCGGGGCCGATGCCAAAAAGATGACGTTCATGCCTCTTGAGCAGCAGGAGGATTGGGAGACCTGGGTGCCCGACATTCTGGCGCTGATTCAGAAGCACCGCCTGAACTGGACCGGATGGTGTTTCCACCCCAGCGCCAGCCCGCGCATGCTTCTGGACAAGGACTTCACACCCACGCCGTTCTGGGGTCAACAGGCCAAGGATGCGCTGTCCGGCAAGCAGTTCGAGATGAAGGGGGAACTACGTTAAGGTGAAGGCGCCCCGCGTCCCCCTTGCCGCGGCTCTTGCGGTGGTGGTCCTGGCGACGATGGTGCGGGCCGAGGTGAAGCTTCCGGCCATCCTGGGTCCGGGCATGGTTCTGCAAAGAGAAATGCCGGTTCCGGTTTGGGGTTGGGCGGATCCCGGCGAAAAAATTACCCTGTGTTTTGCCGACCAAACTCAGAGCGCGGTAGCCGGTGCGGACGGAAAATGGCAGGTAAAGCTCGACGCAATGCCGTTATGAAAGTTGCAGGAGGAACGAAGGCCGTGGTTGTGTTTTTAGCCATGGTCACCAGCACAATGGCCGATAGCAGTGATCGAAATTACCCCAAGGATCCTCCGCCGGAGGCCCCCAAGCCGGAGAACTGGCCGAAGGAAATCAAGGTCGCCGGCAACCGCCTTACCGACCCCGACGGCAGGGAGGTATGGTTGCAGGGCGTGGCCGTTCCGGGATTGGAAATTGTGCCCGAGGGTCACGGGGTTGTGAACTCCACCAAGGTGGCCATCGAGGAGTGGAAATCCAATGTGGTGCGTCTTGCGGTGAAGGATGAATATTGGTTTGGCCGGGGCAAGGAAACGGCCAAAACGAAAGCCCAGACGGATGGCGGTGCCGCCTATCGCGCCATTGTGGATGCCGCGGTCAATATGGCGGCCAACCGTGGATGTTACCTCGTGATCGACAATCATGTGTTTCGCGCCGTGAAGCCGGAGCAGTTGGAATTTTGGAAGGATGTTGCGACCAAATACAAAAACCATCCTGCGGTGCTTTTCGACATTATCAATGAACCGCACGGCATTACTTGGGTGGTCTGGCGGAACGGGGGTTTTGTCGAGGAGAAGAAAAAGAAGGAAGTCGATGAGTCGGCTTTCCTGAGTGAAGAAGAGAAAAGGGCGAACGAGGGTTATGACTCTCCCGGCATGCAGAAGCTGGTCGAAGTGATTCGTGCGACCGGCGCGAAAAATGTCATCATCGCCGGTGGTTTGGACTGGGCTTATGATCTTACCGGGATTCTCGACGGGTATGCGCTGGAGGACGAATCCGGCAACGGCATTATGTATTCCACGCACGTTTATCCGTGGAAAAAAGACTGGCAGAAATCCTTTCTCGATGCAGCGGCGAAGTACCCCATCTTCGTCGGGGAAGTTGGTGCCGATGTCAAAAAGATGAGTTTCCTTCCCCCGGACCGTCAGGAAGACCCATACACTTGGGTTCCAGACATGCTGGCGGTCATCCAAAAGCACCGCCTCAATTGGACAGGTTGGTCGTTTCACACCTGGGCGACTCCGGTGATGCTTTCCGATTGGAACTACACCCCGACGCCCTTTTGGGGCCTGCCCGCCAAGGAGGCCCTCGCGGGTAAAAAATTCGTGTCCACTAAGCTACGATGATAAACAACGAATTTATGCTTGGGGTGGCCGCCCGGCTCCCGGAACTCACAGACCGTGATCTGGAACTCATGCGGGGTGCCGGAATCGGCTGGCTGCGGTTTGGAGATTTTGGCTTTGACCAGGAGGCGTTTTTTCAAAATGCCCAGCAGAGCGAAGCCTTCCAGGCAGCCAAAATTCGCGTGGAGGCGCTGCGCAGGCAGGGATTTCAGTTGATGGGATTGACTCCTCAGCCCCGCGAAATGCATCCACTTGCCGGGGACCCGGGGTCTTCGGACTATTATGCCAACTATGGCCGGATGTGCGCCTTTTTTGCCGAGGAGTTCCGGGGGCTGATTGACTGGTGGCAAATTGCCAACGAACTGGATATCTGGATTTTTCGGGGCGTCTTGTCCATGGACCAGAGCGTCGAGTTTTTGAAAGCTGGCATCCGGGGAATGAAAGCGGCGGTCCCGCAGGTGAAGGTCGGGGTTAACATCACTCTCTTTCCCTCCCTCCCCGGCGAGGTGGATGGCAACACCGAGGCTCACGAAGGGCTTGTGCTGGCGCGCGGTATCTATGGGGATCCGACGCTTCCGGTGGATTATGCCGGATTCGACAGTTACCCCGGCACCTGGCGGAAGGGCGGACCCGAAAGTTGGCATGAATATCTGGATGGATTTTACCACCTCACCGGAAAGCCTATTATCATTCAGGAGTTTGGCTATGCGTCCGCGGGAGAAATGATGAGCGAGGAGGAGGAACTTGCGGGTGTTTATCCCTGCCAGGTCAAGAAATGGCGTTTCTCCTGGCACGGTCGGCATAACCCGGAGGTTCAAGCGGAATTTCTTCGCGAATCCCTCCGGATCTTTACGGAGAAACCCTTTGTGATCGGCGCGACTTATTATTCCTGGCGGGACGCGAAGAGATGCTGGCAATGCCTTGAGCCGGACTGCCCTGCCGAAACCGCCTGGGGTTTACTTGATCGAGAGGGAGATTGTAAGCCGTCGTACTTTGAACTAAAAGCCTTGATGTCCCGGACCTCCGCAGCAAAGAGCCCCCCGGCTTTCGCCTGACGATGAATACGCCGGAGACGTCTCGCCTTTTCACCTGCTGGAAAAATCCTTCCAGTGGGGTCGAAAGCCTAATCCTAACGGAGCGCGCCGCTCCGGTTCAGCAGTCGTTCTATTATACCCACCCCAGCTTCTCCCAGGATGGCCGTTATCTGTGGCTGGCTTGTGGATTTCCGCCGGAAGGCGGCAGGCACGCGCAGCAAGTGCTTGGGGTCGTGGACCTAGAGCACGACGAACTGCGGGTTTATCACGAAACCCAATTTCCCTCCTCTCGGCCGCTCGTCGATCCGGGTACGGGCGATGTGATTTGGGGGAATGAACTGGAAATCTGGAAACGCGGCCCGCTCCACGGTGACCAGGCCTGCCGGGTCGGGCGTTTTCCATCGGACCTGTTGGAGGGGAGACTTGACCAATTGGCGACTCACCCGACATTTTCCGCCGATCGCCGTCATATCAATCTGGATGCCCGCTCTCTCCGTGCAGATGGGAACAAAGTTAGTTTCATCGGCGATTTGCCATTGGATGGATCTCCATTCCGTCTTTGGCAAAAATTGGAAGGTGTCTATAATCACGGACTTTTCAGCCCGACCGACCCGGAGGTGCAAATGTTCGCACACGAATACTGGGTGGATCATGGGGCGGAACCATTCGATCATGACCGCCCGTATCATCGCATGTGGATCATCCGACGCGGGGAGAAAGCCCGTCCCATCCTAAAAGCCCCGGTGAGTCACAGCGGACACGAGTGGTGGGACGCCGATGGCAAGCATGTCTGGTATCTGCATTACGGCGTGGGGGTCAAAAAGGTTGAGGTCGCCACGGGCGTGGAGACCATGATGTGGCCGGGAGCGCTGTCGCACGCGCACTGTGACCGTAGTGGACGGTTTCTCGTGGCCGACCGCATGGACGAACCGCACAACCCCGATTGTCATGTGATGTTTCGGGACACGTTCACGGGCAAGGAGATAGAGATCGTCAACCGGGGCCCGCTTGCCCCGCATTTGACCAAATGCACCCACCTGCACCCGCATCCGCAGTTTTGCCTCGATGATCGGTATATCTGTTATACGACCACCGTGCACGATCGGGTGGACGTGGCCTTGGTTTCGGTCGCAGAATTGATTGGCCGAACCCGTTAAGACAACCCTCTAAGTTATGATTCACCGCCACCCTTCCAATCCCATCCTACAGGCCTCGGACATCCCGTATGATGCCTCCCTGATCTTTAATGCCGGCGTCGCCAAATACGAAGGCCGGTATGTCATGATTTTCCGCAACGACTACGGCAGCACTGAGGAAGATTGGCGTCCCTTCCGGGAAGGTCGGGAGAGCCATCATCCGAGATTCAAAACCTCGCTGGGGCTTGCGTTCAGCGACGATGGTGTGAAATGGGATGTGCAGCCAGAGCCCTGCTGGCAGGTGGGAGATGAGGAGGTGCTCCGGGTCTACGATCCTCGGATTACCGTGATTGATGGCGTGGTGCATATTTGTTTTGCCATGGACACGCGGCATGGCCTGCGCGGCGGCATTGCCCGGACAAAAGACTTTGCCAATTTCGAAATTCTGTCCCTCAGTCTTCCGGACAACCGAAACATGGTGCTCTTTCCGGAAAAAATCGGGGGGCGGTATTTTCGCCTGGAGCGTCCTTTTCCGGTTTACAGCCGTGGACGGGATCGGTTCGACACCTGGTCCGGTTGGTCGCCCGACTTGAAACATTGGGGCGACCACGAATTGGTTCTCCCTGTGGAGTCTGTGCCGTTTGCCAACGATAAAACCGGGCCGGCCGCGCCCCCGGTGAAAACTGCGAAAGGCTGGCTGACGACGTTTCATGCCGTCTGGCGGGACGAGAGCATCAACTACGGCGGCTGGGAACGGGAGTGGCATAAGAAATACTACGGCGGCATCATGCTGCTCGATCTGGAGAATCCTTCGAAGGTCATCGGAATAAGCAAGGAACCGCTGCTGAATCCCGAGGCCGGTTACGAGCGGAAGGGCTTCCGTAACGACGTGATTTTTCCGGGTGGTATGATCCTTGAGGACAGCGGCGAGGTAAAAATTTACTACGGCGGCGCCGACACCGTGGTGGCCCTGGCCACCGCGCACGTGGACGATCTGCTAGCCCTGTGTCGACCGGTCTCATGATTGCTCCCAACGCCGGCAAAAAGGGCCGCTCCGCGAATCTCCTGCACGGTGAGTGGACGTCAGCAGAGATCGCCGCCGTGCTGGCGCGTCAACCCCGCAAGCCGCTGCTGCCTCCGATGCAGGCGGGCGAGTGGCAGTGCGTGGCACGGAACCCCTTGGTGCAAAAATTGGCCGCCCCTGCGCGTGATTTGGCGGAGCAGGAATGCACGGAACCCTTGCCGGAACTTACGGACGAACTTTACGGCCATTTCCATCGCACGGGAGTGCGTCTCACTTTTGAGGTGGTCTATTTCGAAAGACGTCGGCGTTTGGCCCGGGCTGCTCTTAGTCTGCTGCTTGCGGCCAAGGACGATCCCTGGCGGGATAAGTTCGTGGCGTCGGTCTTGTCGAAGTTTCAGGACATCTTCGAGGAAGTCTCCTGGGCTCTTCCGGCGCACACCAATTGGAGTCATGACGATCCCTCCGGGAAGGAGCCGATGCAAATTGATCTCTTCTGCGCCGAGACCGCGAATCTCATGGCGGAAATGCTCGATGTTTTCGGCGACGTGATCCCAAACGGCCTGCGGGATAGGGTTCGGCAAAGACTGACGCACGGGATCTTCGACAACTTTATGGAGCGGGATTTTCACTGGATGGAAGTCACGCATAATTGGAATGCGGTTTGTCATCAGGGCGTGGTTGGTGCGGCGCTTTCGCAGATTGACGATCCCGAGCGGCTGGCGGCGATTCTCGACCGCATGCGGACACGATTGCCTCATTTCCTGAAGGGTTACAGCCCTGATGGGGGATGTTCGGAAGGGCCGGGATATTGGGGCTATGGATTTGGCTGGTTCACCGTGCTGAACGAACAGCTCGAGACCCGCACCGGCGGGGAGTTGTCCCTTTTCGCGGACGATGCCCACATCCATGAGATTGCGCGCTACGGGCCGCGCATGGCGTTATCCGGCGGAAACCTGGTCAATTTTGCGGATGGTGTGCCGTCAGGAGGGCTGAGGCCTTCGGTTCTTAGTTATCTGGCGGATCGTCTCGATGACCCTGAGTGTCGCGGGGCGGCCGGGGAGGCCTATCGCAGACTTCTGAGAGAAGGGTTCGAGTGGGAGGCGGAGCGGGCCGACGTCTTTTCACTTTTCCGGACCCTCCTCCTTTGTCCGACAGTTGAACCGACCGGGGATGGTCTTCCCTCAACGGATTGTTTTCTTCCTGACTTGGGAGTTTTGGTTACCCGGGGCAAAGACAGTCGGGGACGGCTCTGGGAGTTTGCCGCCAAGGGAGGTCACAATGGAGAGCACCACAATCATAACGACTGCGGAAGCTACATTGTGAATATTGACGGAAGTCGTGTCATTCACGAGATTGGCGCTCCAGAATACACTCACGATTTTTTCGGGGTCAAACGGTACGACTTTCTGGCCGCCCGTTCCCTGGGTCATTCCGTGCCTTTCGTGAATGGCTGTGAACAGTCCGAGGGAGAAAACTACGCGGCCTCGGTGCTCTCCGTCCGCCACGGCCAGGATGGCGGGGAGTTTGTGCTGGATCTCACGCGGTGTTATCCCCCCAGGGCCGACTGCCGGCGTCTGCACCGGAGGTTTCTTTGGCAGAAGGCTGCCGGGGTCCTAACCGTGACTGACGATTTTGAACTCAACGCCCCCGGAGTGGTCCAATCCCTGATCATCTGCGGCGACCCGGTCCGCGTGCAGGAAGGAGACGGCTTTATCACCTCGGCCGCGGGCTCGACGCGAATCCGACCTGTGGACGGGGCCCGCTTGCTTCCAGTGGAAACCTGTTTTTTTCAAGATCACGACGGGCAACCCGCAAAAGTTCATCGGCTGCGGTTAGTGCATGAAGGGGCGGCGCTCTCTGCCGGCCAGATCGCTTATCAAATCAGCCTCCCGGATTGACGCCCGTTTTTTATGTCTCACATTCATAAAATCGCGGCCGAAGACCGCATTCCCTTGTTTCAGAAGCTCATGTTCGCGGGCGGACAGAACATGGATTACGTCGCGACCGGGCTGATGACGACGGTGATGTGGATGCCGTTCTTCAACATCGGTATGGGACTTAGTCCCATTGTGCTGGGGCTTATTCTGATGGTACTCAGGGCCTGGGATGCTATCTCCGACCCGATCATGGGCAATATCTCGGACAATGCCCGCACCCGCTGGGGGCGCCGGCGTCCGTTTATGTTTGTCGCGGCAATCACGACCGCGTTGTTGTATCCGCTGATGTGGCACTTCCCGCAGAGTGTGCTAGATGGAACATCATGGCTGGCCTGGGCGGCCGACTGGATTCCGTTTATCAGTCATCTCGGACTGACGGCCGGCGAAAAGGCCACCTCTTTGTATCTCATTTTTGTCGGCATCATTTTTTTCACCAGTTTCACCTGTTGGTCGATGCCGTATTACGGCCTCCAATTGGAACTAACTCCCAATTACGATGAGCGCACGCGCCTCACGGCCGTCATGGCACTGGTCTCAAAGCTCACGGCCCTGGTCACAGGGTGGACGTTTGTGGTTATTGTCTTCGTCGGCACCATCGCCCAGGGTGATTTTAAGGTGCTGGAAGGGAAGCCGATGTGGTTTCAAAACTTTGTCACAGGGATTCAGCCGTGGCTGCACAGTTTCGCGAGCAACCACGTGGACGAAAATCCCATTGTCACCGGCATGCGTCTCATGTGTTGGGTCATTGCGGCGATGATCCTCTTTTTTGGCATCTTGCCCGCCCTTTTTGTCAAGGAACGGTACTACGAGAAGGAAGCGAGCAAGCAGGCGTCAGAGCCATTTTGGCGAAGCGTCAAGGAGTCCGTGCGGTGCGGTCCGCTCTGGTCATTGATCAGCGCTTCATTCTTTTTGGTGATGGGATATTCGGCACTCGGCGGACTTGGCCAGTACGTGAGCATTTATTTCGTCTGCCATGGAGACATGATCCTGGCGGGCACGATTGGGGGAATCAAAGGCACGGTGCTGGCGATTTCGGGGATCGCGATGCTGCCGTTCTTTGCGTGGCTGGGTGAGAGATACGACAAACGCACCGTGGTGATCCTCATGCTCGGCGTGAGCATGTTCGGGCATTTGCTAAATTATTTCCTCATGACACCGGCCCATCCCTATCTGCAAATCATCTCGGGATTTTTTGAGTCCACGGCGATTGGCGCGGTCTGGATGTTTCTGCCCTCCATGAAAGCGGATGTGGCCGACTACGATGAACAACACACTTCCCGCCGCCGGGAGGGATCGATCAATGCGTTTTATTCCTGGTTTATCAAAGCCTCGTTGACGGCTTCGATGGGCGTTGGTGGGGTGGTGCTTCAGATGTCGGGATTTCAAGCCAAGCTTCCCCAGCAGCCCGACGACGTGCTGCAACGCATGTTTTTGATTTATCTTTTTCTGCCCATTGTCATTTGGTCCGTGGCGGTCCTTTCGATCTGGTTCTACCCTTTGACGCGTGGGAAGTGTGCGGAGATTCGCGGCCTGCTGGAAAGCCGCCGCGGTGCCGTCTGACGATTATTGCGCCTGGAGCGCCGTGGGTTTGTCGCCGGCGTAGTGGATTTTTCCGGCGCCCGTGAGGGTCTCGGATTTGTAGATCTCCTTGCCGTCGCGCAGCAGTTTGAGGGTGAGGCTGGCTTTGGGGTCTTCATTGGTCACTTCGACTTCGTTCAGATGCTGGCCCCACAGATTGATGGCAGCCCCGTGAAATGTCCGCTCCATATCCACGCCGCTGGCGTTAAATTTGATCCTTACCACCGCGCTCTCGGCCCCGGTTCCTTCGAGGATGTAGCCCAGGCTGGAATCCGGCGGCCCCTTCCAATCCAGTTGGGTGCTCTTCGTGGCGACGATCTTGTATTTTCCCTCCACGATGGCGTAGGCGAGTTGCTTGGAGGTGAGGCCGCTTTCCTGGCGAAACGATATGGTGACGACGCCCTCCGGGGGGTGGGTCGGCTCGTAACGTTTGCCGTGCATGATAAAAAAAGGCGGGAAATCCACCGGAAGCGGACCGAGGGAAACCGCAAAGACATTTGTGCTCGGGTAGGTCACCTTCAGCGATTCGATCTGCCTCTGACGGGCTTCGCCGCTCAGGCCCTCGCTGTCGGCGAAGGAAAGCAGCGTTTCGGTGTCATTTTCGGTGATGGCCTTTTTTAAGGCCTCGGTGAAGACATCCGGATCGGGTTGATCCGCGGCGTGAAGGGTCAGGGAGAGGAAAAGAATGGTCAGGAACCGGGTCACGATTTTCGGGAGGCGATTTCCTCGGCCCAGTCGCAGACGGGAGGAAGAGGCTCGGTCGCGGCCATACGTGTCTGGAATTCCCTGCATCTTGCGGCGAAACTCGGTGAAGTGAGCAGATTTTGCAAGACGCCGCGAGCTCTCGGGGAGCCGATTTTTCGGTAACTCAGCGTCACTCCCAGACCGAGCTGGACGATGCGTTGGGCGTTGTCCGGTTGGTCGTGCGACCGGGGGATGATGAATTGCGGGAGGCCGGCCGCGATGCATTTGGCGGTGGTGCCGATGCCGCCGTGATGCACCGCCGCCCGGCAGCGGGGAAAAAGATCCTCGAAGCGGGCGTGAGAGCAGTGGAATGCGCCCGGTGGAAGGGGTTGGGAGGGAGGTTCGAGGCTGACCAGCAGGCAGCGCACGCCTAGATCCCGGCAGACCGCGAGGGCGCGGTCCTGGAATTTGCTGACGAAAAAATTGGCCGAACCATGGGTCCAGACGACCGGCGGTTCGCCTTCGGCGAGGAAACGTTCCAGGTCGTCGGGGAGGGGACGCGGCGAATGAGTGAGGGGAAACCCGAATTGCCGCAACTGGCGGGGCCAGTCGGGTTGGGCAGGGGCGAACCAGTCGGGAAAAAGCGCGGCGATGCCGTCGGCACCGTTCACCGCCTCGTCGTAAAATTTCCGCAGCGGGGGCAGGGCGAGTTCGCGGCGGAAGGCATTCAGCGTTTTGCGGATCATTTGCCAGAGCGTGAAATCCACCCCGGCATAAAACAGCCGCTTCACCCAGCGCGGGGCGCGGCAGATCCATCCCAGCTCCGGGAGGAAAAGCGGGCATTCATATTCACTGCGCAGGCAGATGGGCTGGAAATGAAGCGTGAGCCTGGGAATGCCCGCGGCCTCCGCCAGGGCTCCGGCGGCGAAGGCAAAGCTCGAGGTGACGACCAAGTCAAAATTGGTCCCCGCCTGCGTGAAGGCCTCGCGGTAATTGGGAAGGCTCTCCAGCATTCCTCGGATGACCCATCGCGGGCCTTGGTACGCATGCCAGAGTGCGGGATTGCGGGCAAAACGCTGAAAGTCCTCCTCCGTCCCGACTGGAAACCACCGGTAGCCCCGCAACTCGGCGTGCCGCGCATAGTGCGGGGAGAGCAGGAAAACCGGTTCGTGTCCACGGGCGGCCAGACCATCGGCCAGCCAGAAGAGCGGGTTCGTGTCGCCCTCGCTGCCGAACGGAACGAAGAGGACGCGCAGGGCCATGGGACCGGAAGCAAATCACGGTCCGGGGAAAAATTCAACGCCCGCGCGAGTCCTGTTTTACGCTGGGGAAAACTCGCGCAGATCGAGGGTGAACGGGAAGTTTTGCGATTTTACCGCGGCCGGGGGGGCGCAATTTCCCGGGGTGTGGCCATGGGGCGAAAATCGCGACAGTCGCCGGCTTTCCGCTTCGTAGGCGTTGACCGGGAAGGTTTCGTAGCTGCGGCCCCCGGGATGCGAGACAAAGTAGGTACATCCGGCGAGACTCTTTTCGGTCCACTTGTCGTGGATGTCGAAAACGAGGGGCGCGTGGACGCCGATGGTGGGATGCAGGCAGTTCGGTGGCTGCCAGGCGCGGAACCGCACCCCGGCCACGTATTCGCCATTGGTGCCGGTCGGGTGGAGCGGGACGGGGATGCCATTGCAGAGGATCTCGTAGCGCGATCCGACCAGGCCGGACGCCTTCACTTGGACGCGTTCCAGCGAGGAGTCCACGTAGCGCACCGTGCCGCCGATGAAACCCTCTTCGCCAAGGACATGCCAGGGCTCGAGCGCATTGCGCACCTCAAGACTGATCTCACGATATTGCGTGGAGCCGATGTGCGGGAAGCGAAACTCAAAGTGCGGGGCGAACCACTCGTCCCGGAACGGGTAACCGGAGGAGTTGAGTCCGGCGAGGACATCCTGAAAATCCTGCCAGACGAAATGCGGGAGGAGAAAACGGTCGTGCAGTTCGGTGCCCCAAGGCACGAGGTCCTGGCGGTAGGGTTTTTCCCAAAACTCGGCGATGAGCGCCCGGAGCAGCAGTTGTTGCGCGAGGCTCATGCGTTCATGCGGTGGCATCTCGAAGGCGCGCAGTTCCAGGAGGCCGAGCCGGCCGGATCCACCGCCGGGCGAAAAAAGTTTGTCGATGCAGAATTCGGCGCGGTGGGCGTTGCCGGTGACATCCACCAGCACGTCGCGGAAAATGCGATCCACCAGCCAGGGCGGGACGGTGCCTTTGGCGGGGATCTGGTTGAAGGCGATTTCGAGTTCGTACAGCGCGTCGTTGCGGGCCTCGTCCACGCGCGGGCTCTGGCAGGTCGGGCCGATGAACAGGCCGGAAAAGAGATACGACAGCGACGGATGATTTTGCCAGTAGTTGACCAGACTGCGCAACATGTCGGGTCGGCGCAAAAAGGGACTGTCCGAAGGAGTGGAGCCGCCCACCACAATGTGGTTGCCACCGCCGGTGCCACTATGGCGTCCATCCAGCATGAATTTTTCCGTGCCCAGGCGTGAGTGGTGGGCGTCCTCATAAACGCCGGTGGTGATCTCCACCATTTCCTGCCAGGAGCTGGCGGGATGGACGTTCACCTCAATCACCCCGGGATCGGGTGTGACTTTGATGACTTGCAACCGTGGGTCGCCGGGAGGCGGGTACCCTTCCACGAGCACCGGCATTTGCAGATAGGCGGCGGTTTCCTCCACCGCGGCAACGAGGTCGAGGTAGTCTTCGAGTTCCGCGACAGGAGGCATGAAAACGTTGAGCTTTCCATTGCGGGCCTCGACGGCCATGGCGGTACGGACGATCCAGGGGGCGGATTCGTGGAGACCGGGGATACGGTCGGCGGGGTTGGATGATTTCTTGGCGAGATCCTCCGAGGAATCGCCCGGCCCTTCTTCTGCGGCGGAGAGGCCGTTTTTGAGGCGGGAGGAACTGTCGGGAATCTCGCCCGCTTTCCCGTCGGATTTTTTGGAAAACTCCGGACGGCCCTGGGGAATAAAAGCCCCGGTGCCGCCATGGGCGCGCAGTTCTTCGAGATATTTCGCATAGTCCTCCGGAAAACCAGCGCGGACATAAGCCTGGCGGTTCGGGGTGGCGCGGTCGGGCAGGGGCTGGCGCGGGGCGTGCGGATCGGCTTCGTAATACCAGGGATAGTCGGATTCCTTGACCCAGCCGAGCGAGTCGAGCGGCAGGCGGAAGCCCATGGGAGAGTCGCCGGGAACAAGGTAGAGGGTTTCCGGGCGCAGGAACCACGCGCCGGAGGCCCAGTGCGGCGAGGGCAGGCTGTAGTCGCGTTTGATGGGCAGCGCGTAGCCCACGATTTTGTTGAGGCCCTGTTCGAAGACGCGGGCCAGACGGGCGCGTTCCAGTTCGTCCGCAAGATTGGATTGGAGCGGGTCGACGTTGAGGGGAAGACGGCGCTCCTTCCACAAAAAATACCAGGCGTCCTCGTAGGCGGGCTGGAGGTATTTGGGGTCGATACCGAGGCGCGAGGCCAGGGCGGTGAGGAAGAGGGCGGAGTCTTCGGCGGTGACACCGTAATCCTTTTCCTCTTCGGCAACGAGGGTCATGTCTTCCCAGATCGGGATGCCGTCCTTGCGCCAGAAACACCCGAAGGCCCAGCGGGGCAGTTGTTCGCCAGGGTACCATTTTCCCTGGCCGAAATGCAGGAGCGCCCCGGGCGCGAACCGCTTCTGCAGCCGCCGGATGAGATCGGCCGCCAGACCCCGTTTGCGCGGTCCGAGGGCGGCGGCGTTCCATTCCTCGGCCTCCACGTCGTCGATGGAAACGAAGGTGGGCTCCCCACCCATGGTGAGGCGGACGTCGCCGAGCTTGAGGCGTTCGTCCACGCGGTCGCCGAGCGTGACGATCTCGCGCCACTGTTCCTCGGAGTAGGGTTTGGTGACGCGCGGGGATTCGTGGACGCGCTGCACGACCATGTCGAACTCGAAGGTCGTTTCGCATTTTTCCGAAGTGCCGGAAATGGGGGCCGCGCTGGAGGGTTCCGGCGTGCAGGCCAGCGGGATATGGCCCTCTCCCGCCATCAGCCCGGACGTGGCGTCAAAGCCGATCCAACCCGCTCCCGGGAGATAGACCTCGGTCCAGGCGTGCAGGTCGGTGAAATCCTCCTCGGCACCGGATGGTCCATCGAGGGATTTGACGTCAGGTTTGAGCTGGATGAGGTAGCCGGAGACAAATCGCGCGGCCAGCCCGCAGTTGCGCAGGAGTTGGCAGAGCAGCCACGCGGAATCGCGGCAGGACCCGGAGGCCTTGGTGAGTGTCTCCTCCGGCGTTTGCACCCCGGGTTCCATGCGGATGAGATAGCCGATGTCGTTCTGGAGGCGCGTGTTGAGTTCGACGAGAAAATCAATCGTGCGGCGCTTTTTCCGGTCCACCCCCTTGAGGTAGCTCGCGAAATTTATCCCTTGGGCCTCGCATTTGAGATACGGGGCGAGATCGTGGGCGACGGATGGTTCGTAGGCGAAGGGATATTCTTCTGCGTAGGACTCCAGGAAGAAGTCGAACGGGTTGTAAACCGCCATCTCCGCGACCACCTCGACCACGGCCTGAAGGTGGTCGGTTTTTTCCGGGAAAACGAAGCGCCCCAGATAGTTGCTGTAAGGATCCTGCTGCCAGTTGATGAAGTGGTCGGCCGGCTCGACCGTGAGCGAGTAGCTCAAAATCGGGGTGCGGCAATGCGGGGCGGGACGGAGGCGGATGACTTGAGGCCCCAAGGCCACGGAGCGGTCGTATTGGTAGGTCGTACGGTGGGTGAGGGCGACGTGAATGGCCATGCGAAGCGCCGGGGTAGCAATTTCCGTTCCATGCGACTTCCGTTGCTTCCTCCGCGTGATGTATGGACAAAGTATGGTATGGAAACCATATATTCACCATATGAAGATGACCTTGAACGTGGACGACGCTTTGCTCGCGGGCGTGATGGAGTATTTTGGCGTGACCAACAAAACGCGGGCGATTGACCTTGCCTTGCGGGAGGTGGACCGGAAGAAAAGGCTCACCGAAATCGGACGGAAAGGCCTTGGACTTGGTGCGGAGGAATTGAAAAACATTTTCGACGCGGATTACGACGTGCTTGCCGCCCGGGCGGCCGAGGCACCAACAGCGTTCAAAGCCTCTAGAAAAAAGAAAGATGCCTCCGATTCTGGTCGATAGCTGTATCTACATCGACTTGGCCCGCCGCGGGCTCGACCCGCTGTCTCATCTGGCGGCGGCCTCTGCCGTGTTGGAGCGCGACCTAGTCACTTGCGGAATCGTCCGCTGCGAGGTGGGAAGAGGAATCAAAAGTGCGCGTGTGCGGGAGGCCTTCCAGGCCTTCTGGGATGTTCTGCGGGATGTGCCGACGGACAATTTTGTCTGGGAGGAGACAGAGCGGCTGGCCTGGGAACTGGGGCGGAAAGGTCACCAGCCTCCTCTGCCCGATCTCATTATTGCCAACTGTGCGAAAAAAATCGGTGCCGCCGTGCTCACGCTCGACCGGCATTTTGATTTGGTGCCGGGGCTGGCGGTGATGCGGACGCTGGTGTAAGCCTCACGGATGGACCTGCTCTCACTCAACCGGGACGAACTTTCCGACGAACTCGAAAAGCTCGGGGAACCGCGCTATCGGGCCGGACAGCTGTGCGAGTGGATTTATGAAAAGCGGGTGGGCGATTTTGCGGCGATGACAAACATGCCGGCCTCCCTGCGTGCCCGGTTGGCGGAACATTTTCAGTTGCGGCCGCTTGAAAAAGCGCGCGAAACCGGTTCGAACGACACGACGCGCAAGTTTCTCTTCCGACTGGCGGACGGGCAGTTGGTGGAGACGGTCCTGATTCCCGCCTCCCCGGCGTTGTATGGGGAGAAGTCCGACCGGCGCACGATCTGCATCTCCAGTCAGGTTGGGTGTGCCTATGGCTGTAAATTCTGCGCGAGCGGGCTGGATGGATGGAAGCGTCACCTCACGGCGGGGGAGATCGTTTCGCAGTTTCTGGCCGTCGAAGAGGAGAGCGGAGAACGTATCAGCAACATCGTGTTTATGGGCATGGGCGAGCCGTTTGCGAACTACGAGAACCTGATGCGCGCCATTACGATTATCAACGCGCCCTGGGGCATCGGCCTCGGCGCCCGACACATCACGGTTTCCACCAGCGGCCTGGTGCCGCGCATCCGCGACTTCGCCGACCAACCCCTCCAGATCCGGCTGGCCATTTCCCTGCATGGGGCGACGGACGAGGTCCGTGGCCAGATCATGCCGGTGAACCGCAAATACCCCATGGCCGAACTCCTGGAGGCCTGCGCTCATTATGTTTCCAAGAAAAAGCAGCACCTCACCTTCGAGTATATCCTGATTGAGGGCATCAACGACTCGGAGGAGCAGGCCCGTGCGCTATCCGGCCACGCGCGTAAGCTCCACGCCAAGGTGAATCTCATCCCGTACAACACCGTGACCGGGCTGGAATGGGCGCGCCCCGAGCAGGATGTGCAGGAGCGTTTTCTGGAGATTCTGCTCAGCCGGGGCGTGCCAGCGACGCTCCGGCGGGAAAAAGGTCACGACATTGCCGCCGCCTGCGGACAGTTGCGCCTCCAGACCCTCCATGAAAAAGCCGTTGCGCCCGAAAGCGCCGTGCAGTAGAGGTTTTTTGATGGCCGACGATGATTTTGATACGCCGGAAGTTTGGGACGAGTATCAATGGGAAAGATTTCTCCAGCAACAGGACCGCAACACCGAGAAATATTTCGGATTGCTGGAGAAATACATCGACCATCCGGAGCGCGATAAAATTATCGCCCGGGAGATGGGCTGGGAGTCGTTTGACGAAGACCGCGACGCCGAGTGGGACGAAGTTGCGGAGAATCTCTGCGAGGAGGAGTTGATTTCCTCCGAGGATGAAGAAGAGGACGACGAGGATGCGGAGGGTGACTTCGAGGAATTTTCCCGTTCGCCGATTTATCAGGATACCCTCAAGCTGCACACTTGGATCAATGCCTGGCTCGACCGCGACGGCGTGATGAAGGACCACCCCGAGGCGGTTCGGCTGGCCACACGCTCCGCGGTTTGCGGGGCAAAACTGGCCGCCGCCCTTTGCGGTGACGATCACACCGAGATCGGCATGACCATTGCGTATCTTAAGCGGGGCCTGAAGGCCGCCAACGACGCCCTCGATGCCGGTGCCCGCCTCGTCCAGGAAGGAAAAATGACCACCCGCCAGAAAATTTCCCTCAACAAGCTGCTTTTTCGCGTCCGCGACCGGATCGTCGATCTCATGAGCGAATACCGGGCTGAATGGCGCAAGCGGTACGGGAATCTTTGAATATTTTTCGGGCCCGCGCGTCATAAAGAATGGGTGACCTTCCCGACGAGGCCGCGCTGCTGGCGAGAGCCCGGCAAGGCGACACGAAAGCCTTTGACGAGTTGATCACCCGCCACCGGGAGAAAATCTACATGCACGCTTACCAGATGCTTCGCAGCGAGGACGACGCGGTCGAGATCGCCCAGGAGACGTTTATCCGGGCCTGGCGGTCGCTCGCCCGTTTCGACGGTAAGGCGTCCCTGTCGAGCTGGCTCTACAGGATTGCCACCAACGCCGTCATTGACCTTTGCCGCCGCCGGAAAAGTCACCCCGAAGTCGAAGTGGAAATCGGACCTATGAAAGTGGATGCCGCCTCGCGCACCACGCCGCATGGGGGCGAGGAGCCGGGCCTGAGTGTGGACCGTGCGGAAATCCGCCGTCGTATTGATTCCGCTCTGCTCGAGCTCAGTCCCGAACACCGCGCCGTTGTGATCCTCAAGGAAATCGACGACCTGAGCTACGAGGAAATCGCCGCCCGGGTGGGCTGTTCGATGGGGACGGTGATGTCCCGCCTCCATTACGCCCGCAAACATTTGCAAACCCTCCTCCGTGACCTCCATGAAGAATTCTGACGATCGCGACTGGGAGAAAACCCGTTCCCTGTTGCGCGAGCACCTGACCGTGCCGCCGCTGCAGAATCCCGATTTTATCAACAGCCGTGTGCTGGAGGAGATCACCCGTGAGGATCGCCCGCGGCCCGCCGCGCCGGCATTTTCCCTCCGCTGGCTGTTCTGGTCGGGGGCCACGGCGTTGCTCATGGCCGCCGTGCTTACCGCGGTTCTGATGCCGCGGGAATTCGGATTGCGCAGCGAGAGCGAATTTATTTCGCAGGTGATCAGTGCCCGGGCCGAACTGCCGCAGCTTTCGGTGACCCAATTTCAGGCGCCGGGCGAGCGGGGGGTTGTCCTGTGGGTGGAAGGCACGGAGTTCATTCCTGCCGAGGAGGTCGTGCGATGAGGTGGCTGGCGGTGGCCTGTCTGTGCTTGGCGTGCGGAGCTTCCGGCGTGCAGGCTGCAGGGGACCGCATCTGGAGCGCCCTCGTCCTGGCCAACAACGAAAAGCCTCCGCGTCCGGTTCCGGAAAAGCTGGAGGATTTTGCCCCCACCATTCGCAAGGTCTTCGGCTACAATTCCCTCTATCTGCTCGGTGATAAGAAGCGCGATCTGTCCGCCGGAACGGAAGAATGGCTCGTGCCCAGCCAGGAGTTTTTTTTCAAAGTGCAGGTACTGGCGCAAAAGGCGGCGTCCTACGAATTGCGCATCGAACTCTATCGTGGCGAAAAGCTCCTTGTGACTTCGGAAGCCAAACTCGCCCGGGACGCCCCCCTTTACATCCGTGGTCCGCAGTGGGGAGGAGGACAGTTGGTGTTTCTGCTGGAGGTGCAATAGCTATTTCATGCTCGATCCTGTCCAACAAGCCTCCCGCGACCAGTTTGAAAAACAAAGCGACCGCTACGGCAAGTCGCACATCCTGGCGAATACCAGCGATGTGGCCGCGGGCCTGGAAGGGCTGACCTTTCCTCCTGGGGCCGCGGCGCTGGATGTGGCGACCGGCGGCGGGCACACGGCCATATATCTGGCGAGCCTGGGGCTGCGGGTCACGGCGGCAGACATCTCGCCCGCCATGCTGGCCAACGCGACGAAGCTGGCGGGGGAAGAGGGATATGCCATCGAAACCTGCCTGCACGAGGCCGAGAAATTTCCGTTTGTGGACGCCGCGTTCGCCATCGTCACCTGCCGGGTGGCGGCGCACCATTTCAGTGACCGTGAGGCCTTCCTTCGTGAGGTTGTTCGTGTTTTGAAACCGGGAGGATATTTTTTGCTCATCGATGGCAGTGTGCCCGACGGTGAACCCGAGGCGGAGGAGTGGATCCATCAGGTGGAAAAATTCCGGGACCCGAGCCACGGTCGTTTTCTTTCGCCGGGGGCGTGGACTGGGCTTTGTGGCGGGGTGGGCCTCACGGTCCTTCGTTGCGAGACGCATCCCTTCAAACAGCCGGACTTGGAATGGTATTTTCAAACCGCCGCCACCTCGCCGGAAAACCGGGAGATTGTTCGCGGGTTGATCACAAAAGCCCCCGAGTCGGCGAGGCGGGTGTTCCAGCTCGGCGAAGAGGACGGGAAAATTGTCTGGTGGTGGCCCCGCCTGACTTTGCTGGCGACCAAATGAGCGAGGTTCGGTCTTTTACCGTCACGATCACGCCGGAGATTGTCCGGGAGGCGGCGCGGGCTTTTGTCTGGAAGTATTTCGGCTGGGCCGGAGTTTTTACCGTGGTGGTGGGGTCGTTTTTTGTGGGTTGGTATTGGTGGACGCAGTCCTTCGACTGGCTGGGGGGATTTCTGGCAGCGACGCTGGTGATATTTGTGCTGGTCTTCGGCGTCGCGCTTTTGCTGCGCGAGCGGATGGCGGTGGATCTGCTCCGCAAAATGAAGAGCCCCGAGGTTCATTATGAACTGTCGGAGGATTCGTTCACCGCCCGCAGCAGCATCGGGAGCACGACGGTGCGGTGGGATGCCATGAAGGGGATTTGGCGGTTTCCCCGGTTTTGGCTGCTGTTCCTCGACAAGGCTTCGTATGTGACGGTTCCGCTAGTTGGGCCGTCCCCGGATGATCTGGAGTTCATCGCTTCGAAAATCCCGTTGATCGATAAGCCGATCAAGTGAGGAGGGTGCGCAGACTTGCGCGTTTTTCGCCGGTGGGGTGTATTCTCCGGCGATGGCTTACCTGAACAGTCGCCCGAAAACGCCGGAGGTTTGTCCCGTTTGCGGAGAGGATGTGCCGCCGCGGGCGCTGGCTTGCCCGGAATGCGGGGCGGATCATAACTCTGGCTGGAGGGAAGGAGCGATGGAGGCTGATGGTCTGGGGCTGCCGGATGAAGAGTTCGACTATGAGGAATTTGCCAAGCGGGAGTTTGGATCAGGCAACGGCGTGCCGGGGATTCATCCCGTCTGGTGGATCACGTCGGTGATCTTGTTGGTCACGCTGTTTGTTGCGTGGATTGTGCTGGGGGTGCTTTAGCGGCGGCCTGACCCTCCGAAGCACCAAGCTTACGGGGGAAAGCCGAAGGTCAGTTTGACGGCGATGTACTCTGGGTGGACGGCTCCGGTGGCGGTGCGGATGGTCAGGGCGGGTTCGGTCCAAGTCCCGACCGCTGGAGGCAGATCCTCGCGGCGCATCAGGCCGAAGAGGCCGAGGAGGGGCGCGGCACCTTCGCGAAGGACGATGGGTCTCCAACGCACGATGGTTAGTCCGGCTGCGGCGGCTCCTTCGCGCACCCGGTCGTGTTGCTCGGCGGGGGAAACCGGGAAGACGCAGGCAAAAAATCCGCCGGCAGCGAGGTGGCACGCAGCCGTCGTGCAATAGTCGGCGATGGTGCCGCGCATTTCAAAACGACAGGCAATCTTTTGTGGATGTTCACTTTGCGGGCCGCTCCCGGGAGGAAAATACGGCGGGCTGCCCAGGACGAGGTCGAAGCGCTCGGAGTCGTGGAGAATGTCGGGGTCTCGGAAATCCCCGTGGCGGATATCGTAGCGGTCGGTAAGGCCGTTCCAGGCGGCGGATTTGCGGGCAAGGCGGACGCTTTCCTCCTGTGCCTCGACGGTGACAAATCGTGCGCCGGGCAAACGCCAGGCGGCGATCATGCCGACCGTGCCGATACCGCTGCCGAGGTCGAGGCCGGTGCGGGCGGTCGGGCAGTGCGAAGTGCCGTACCAGGCGGTGAGCACGTCGTCGGTGGAAAAACGGTGACCGTCGCGCAGTTGGAAAAGGCGGTAGGATCCGCAGATGGCGTCGAGCGTCTCGCCGTCCTCCGGGGCAGGACCGTGGCCGCGAGCCCCCGGCGGAACCGGACCGGGTTTGGTCCAGCCTTTAAAGGACGGGGCATCGTATGGGAGGCTCATGGTTTGACGGAGAGGGCCGTGGAACGCTGATGGGTCCAGGGGTGGTCCTGCAAGTATTGATCACGTTCCGCGGGGGTCGCGCGGGAAAAAAGCGTGGCGTAAAAATCCGGCTTGGGGTCGCGTTGTTCCTGCGAGGCGAGGCGGGTCGCTGCGATGGCGCGTTCGCAGACCTCGCGCAGCACCGTCCCGTCGCGGGCGGCCAGGGCGTCGAGGTAGCGCTCGGTATTGACGGGTAGGTCGCCGCGCACAATCCAGGTGCGATTGATCCGGCGGGCGTGGCTGATGGGATCCGCGTCGGGCATGCTAAAAAAGCTCGGATCGAACCCGGTCGCGTTCGCGGTCGATGGATTCCGCCGTGGCCCCGAGTCGGCGCATGAGATACTCTGTCATGGCCAGGGCAATTTCGCCCTCACTGGAAAAGACGGCGTTTGCCCCCGCACGTTCGAGGTCGTCCGTCTCGCGCAGGTAGGTCGCGCGGGTGACGATCCGGATGTCCGGATTTAATTCGCGGGCCGCCTTGACGACCGCTTCGGCGGGGAGACTGGAAGCGGTGATGAGAAGGCCCTCGGCTTTTTCGATGCCGGCGTGGTGCAGGATTTCACGGACGGAGGCGTCGCCATAGACCGCCGGGCGATTTTCGGCGAGGAGGGCTTGGATGGTCGTGAGGTTCATGTCGACCACGACCGCTTCCATGCCATTGGACCTCAGAATGCGGGTCAGCGTGCGTCCGACCGGACCGTATCCGACCACAATAATGCGATGGGCGGCTTCGTCCAAGGCCGGCATTTCCCCCGGGGACGGCGGGACGGACCGGCGGGAGAATCCCTTAGTTTCCAGCCAGCGGCAGAATGGGTCGATGCTTTTGTAGAGGAGAGGATTGAGCGTGATGGAAACGACGGAGGCGACCACCAGAGCATTAGTAGCCTCGACGGGAAGCACGCGAAGACTGGTGCCCAAGGCGGCGAGGATGAAGGAAAATTCCCCGATCTGCGCCAAGGCGACCGAGATGGAAAGGGCGTCGCGCAGGGGGCGGCGGAAGGCCAGCACGACGGCAAAGGCCGCGAGCGGTTTTCCGACGATCACGATCCCGATCGTGGCCAGCATCAACGGCCAGCCTTCGGGGATTCCGGTGGGGTCAAAAAGCATCCCGACCGAAACAAAGAAGAGGACGGCGAAGGCGTCGCGCATGGGAAGAGCGTCGGATGCGGCCCGGGCGCTGAATTCCGATTGTCCCACCACCATGCCGGCAAGGAAGGCGCCAAGCGCCATCGACGCCCCGAAGAACGTGGCTGACCCCACGGCGATGCCCAGAGCGAGCACCAGCACGGCCAGCGTGAAGAGATCGCGCGAACCGGTGCGCGCGACGTAGCCTAGGAACCACGGGATGATTTTTTGGCCCGCCATGAGGGTAAAAACCACCAGCGCGGTCAGCTTCAGCAGGGCGATGCCCAGGGTGACCCAGACATTGCTGTCGGCCGACGTCGCGCCGTAGATGGCGGGCAGCAGCACCAGGACGAGAATCGTGAAAAGATCCTCCACAATGAGCCAGCCGATGGCGATGTGGCCAATGGGGGAATGCAGGTCGCGATTATCCGCCAGCACGCGGGTCAGGACCACCGTGCTGGCCACCGAGATAGCGGTGCCGAAGATGATGCCGTTGGTCCACGACCAGCCGAAAAAATGGGTGATGAGCGCGCCGAGGGCGGTGGCGACGGCGATTTGGACCAGAGCGCCGGGGATGGCCACCTTGCGCACGGCGAGCAAATCTTTGAGATGAAAATGCAAGCCCACGCCAAACATGAGGAGGATCACCCCGATTTCCGCGCATTGGGTGGCGATGTGGTTGTCGGCGACAAAACCTGGCGTGAACGGGCCGACGATCACCCCTGCCAGCAAATAGCCGACGATGGGGGAGAGCCTGAGCTTCTGCGTGACAAACCCGAGCGCCAGCGCGGCCGTCAATCCTCCCGTGATCGTGAGGATGAGCTCGATGTTATGCGGCATAAAATGACCCTGCCATCCGCGCCGGGAAATTGGCCAGCCTCAGTGGCCGCCCTCGGGAAACTTTCCGCGCGGGTGCCTCTCCGGAGAGGCTAAGGCTCAATGGTTTCAAGATAGGTGAATTTTCCGTTTTCGACCCGGGTGATGACGGCGCTTTTGGCGGGGTTGCGGTTGGCGTCGAGGGTGATTTTGCCCGTCACTCCGGAAAAATCCCGGGTGGTGGCCAGAGCATCGCGCAGCGCCGGACCTTCCCCGGAGCCGGCGCGTTTCAGGGCGTCGGCGACGAAATACACCGCGTCGTAACTCAGGGCGGCGAGCGGTGGGGGAGGGGTGCCAAATTTTTGGGCATACGCCGCGGCGAACGTTACGACTTGGGGGAGTTTGCTTTCGGCGGAAAAGTGCCCGGAGAAATAACAATTGTCCGCCGCGGCCCCGCCCACCTGGAGAAACTCAGGAGAATCCCAACCGTCCGTGCCGAGAAAGGGCACGTCCAGTCCCACCTGGCGGGCTTCGCGGATGATCGGTGCGGCGTCCCCATAGTAGCTCGGAAGGAAAACCATTTCGGGTCCCTTGGCGCGAATCGCATCCAGCTGGCGGGCAAACCCTCCGTCCCCCGCCAGGTAGGTTTCCTCCGCCACAATCGATCCCCCGGCCGCGGTGAAGTCCTTCCGGAAAATTTCGGCCAGTCCCGCGCTGTAGGGGTTTGCCGGATCAGACAGGACAGCGGCTTTGTCCACCTTCATGGAGCGGGCGAATTTTGCCATCACGCTAGCCTGGAACGCGTCGGTGTAACAGATGCGAAACACATAATCGCCGGCCTGGGTGACTTTTTCGTGGGTCGAGCCGGGCGTGATCAGCGGAACCCCGCGGGTCTGGGCCAGCGGAGCGGCAATGAGCGAGCGGTCGGTGGCGATCTCCCCGATGATGGCGGCGACCTTATCGGTGTCGATGAGGTCGGTGACGGCCGCGCTGGTTTTCTCGGACAGAGAGGCCGTGTCTTTCACCTTGAGAACGAGAGGGTGACCGAAAATTCCGCCTGCGGTATTGATCTCTTCGGCGGCCATCTCGGTGCCGCGGATGGCGTCCTGTCCGAACGAGGCCTGCACCCCGGTGAGTGGCACGAGAAACCCGAGACGAGTGGCGCGGGGATCTTCCGCTGGACTGGGCGCGGGGGTCGGTTGGGGCGCGGGAGGCGCGGGCTTTTTGCCGCAACCCGGGAGAGCCAGGATCACGAGGGCGGCGGCGACCGGAATAACTTTCACGGCGCGAACTTTAAGCAGGAAGGAAGTCCGTGCAACGACGGAGTTGGAGCGATCACTCCCTGGCCAGGCATGGGTTGCTGGCTTTGCCTTCTGTGGTCCCCGCTGTACTCAGGGGCAGCGAGTGCCCAGCACCCTCGTGCGCTGCGCTCTAGAGTACGCCTTCCTGACGCGCCTGACGCATGGCATGGAGCAGGCCAAGCATGAGGCTGAGGGCCTCGGAGGCGCGTTCGGAAGGCTTGCGGGCCCCGGGCAAGCCGATGATGATTTCTGCAGGTTGCACGGCCGAATGGGGGACGGGCGTGAAAGTGCGTGCGTAGGCGGGTTTGGCCGGATTGGTTTTCCAACGAAAATCCTCGTTCGTCGAGGCATGACGTTGCAGAGCGTCGCCGAGGACGGATTTATGGCGGTCCTGCCCGACCCACGCTTCGACCTCAGTCTTTTTGCCTTTGGGATTTTCCCGCAGCAGCACGACCACATCATAGTCGTAGCGGCGAAGTTCATTTTCCATCACCCGGATATGACTGCAGCCGGAATTTTCCCAGCAGAGCACGCCGTCGAGTTGTTGTTTCTCCGTGAGAAAAACTCCTTCGCGGTGCGCTTCGAGATTGGCGGCGGGGTAGGCGGTGATTTCCAGTCCGGCGACAAGGCTCAAACGGGCTTCCATCGCCGCGAGCAGGCGGGCGATGGCGTAGGGAGTGACACTTTCCGTGCCGGCCCAGCCGCCGATTAGAAGGGCGCGCAGGGGTTCGACTTCGGTGTACGTGCCGCAGACGTGAAAATAGGGAATCATCTTCTCGCGCACGCCGGCCTGCGGCATGCCGTAGCCGACGACGAGGGACGACGATTCGTGGGTAAGATCCACGAGTGGGGCAATCAAATCATCCACATCGCATTGCCCTTTGGCGAAGCGCTCGGAGATTTGGAAATCGGTGGGATTTTTCATAGGGAGACCTCCGGGTGCCTCTAGGTAACACGCCCCGGCGGGCGATCAAGCGTAGAGTTTCGCGAGGGCACGCCGCCCCCGGGCAAACGAAAACCGGCGCCCGCCTACCAAACGGACGCCGGTTATTCTTCAAGGCCGCGGGCGCAAAGGCCCGCGGATGCTGCTCAAAAGGTTACCCCGACTTGGAATCCGAGGACCGTGGCATTCTGGGTGAGTCCCGTGCCGCCGGGGCGGATGATGTATTGCAGGTCGGGCTGGACGTAGGCCCACTTGTTGACCTGGATCCGGTAGGAGAATTCCACGACGCCCTCGAAGGTCTGGATCGGCCGACCCCGGCGTTCGTCGGACAGCTGTTTGTAATAACTGTAGTTGCCGTACGCGAAGGCGATGCCGAACTGATCCGCGTCGCGGGTTGGGATGAGGCCCTTGTAAACCAGACCGGTCTGGAGATAAAAGGGTTCGGGGTTGTTAAACTTCGGCGCGAAATTGACCAGGCTGAAGAAATACAGGCCCTGATCGTTCAACTTGGGCTTGGAGGGTTTCACGGGCTCCTTGAAGCTCTTCCCATCAGCGATGGATTTGCCGTCCGACGGGCCCTTGGCCAGCGGCGCAGGTTCCTCCGGCGCAGGTTCGCGGTAGAGTTGCTGGTCCGCCTGCCAGTAGAAGAGCAGCTTCTGGTCGTAGTTCTCTCCGAAATAGGAGGTGTTCTCCACGCCCCAGTACATGAAACCTGCGGCGTAGCGGCCCGGCAGTTTTGAGGGTCCAATTTTTGGCGTGAAGCCGGTCTCGGTCAGCCAGAAGAGGCCATTGGAGTTCGGCGGTTGTGCTCCCGCGAAAAACAGCCCGTTGTTCGAGGAAGAGTTTGCGCCCGGGATGGCCATATAAAGACCGCTTTGCAAATACCACCAATCGTTTGGTTTGACCTTGGCGTGCCCGCCCCACGCGGAATAACTGCCGCCCCAGCCGATGCCGTTGGCTCCGATGCCGCGGTTCGACGTGAACGTGTTGTTGATGAAAAACTTGTTCAGCGGCTGGTTAATGAAGATGTCCGTCGGGTTTTGCCAGCCTCCCGAAAGGGTGAGGAATTCCTTCATTCCGAAAAGCTCGGGAGTCACGTAGGTGACATACGCATTCTGGAAACGCCAGAGACGTCCGCCCTGAAAC
Source organism: Terrimicrobiaceae bacterium (assembly GCA_041752695.1). GTDB lineage: Bacteria > Verrucomicrobiota > Verrucomicrobiia > Chthoniobacterales > Terrimicrobiaceae > CALCJD01. The sequence goes on along the minus strand of JBGSVZ010000019.1, from coordinate 13,141 downwards.
GTGCTGGGCGCAAACTGTCCCGAGTTCCCAGTGCCGATGTATTTGTTGACGCCGGAACCGCCCCGGTAGCGGAGGTCCGAGTATAGGGTGAGACCCTCGATAGCCTCCCAGCCAAAAAGCTTCGAGGGATCGACGGTGAGACGAAATTTCCACTCGTCGTCATATCCGAAACGCTGCTGAAGCCCTCCATCCAGATTCCAGAAGAAGTTGGCTTTCCATTCCACGCCCAACTTCACGCCGCGATCCTCCAGGGTGTCGCGCACCCCGAACCAGTCGCCGGTGGCGTATTTCCCGTTCCACCATTCCTCCACAGACGAGGGACTCGCCCCCTCCTCGGGTGTCGGCGTTTCCCCGGCTTGCAGTGTGGAAATGACGCTGACCGCGAGGCCTAACGTCAGTCCGATCCATTGTACTCTCTGTTTTTTCATGCGATATGTTTGGTCGTAATTAAGTGCAGCGCTTGACTTGGCAAACGCCGATTACTGTCGTTATCGGAGCAGTGATATGCGACTGTAATGGTCGTGATTAATGGCGCTGACAAGAAAAACTTTGCGGTGTTCCGAAAAAAACTCGGGAGGTCCGGGAGCTTAGGCCGGGAGGTAGAGCATGCGTCCGCACTGAGGGCAGTGGACGATTTCCTTCTGCGCCTTGAGCAGGACGGAGGTTTGGGAGGTGACCTTCATGTGGCAGCCCATGCAAACTTCGTGTTCCAAGGGGACAACGACGGTGCCCTGCTTCGTTTTGAAGAGGCGGTCGTACCGTTCCAGCAGGTCTTCATCAAAGCCTTCGGTGAGGCGGGACCGGTCAGCTTTGATCTCGGTGACGCGGGCGTCGAGATTGTTTTTTTTCTCGGTCAAACCGGTCAGGATCTGTTCGATTTTTTCCTTTTCGGCCGTGTGGATTTTCTCGGCCTCGGCGACGGCAGGTTTGAGTTTTTCCGCCTCGTCCATCAGTTCCAGTTCCTGATCTTCGATGGTCTGAATGATTTTCTCCGCGTTCTCGATTTCGTGGGCGAGAGCGGAGTATTCCTCGTTTTTGCGGGTCTGAAGCTGCTGCTGTTTGTAGCGGGTGATGCCGTCGCGTTTGGCTTGGGCTTCGGTTTCGAGGTTGCGTTTTTCGACCTCGATCTGTTTCACGCGGGTGCGGGATTGTTCCAGCCGGGCGGCGGAATCGGCGATTTGTTTTTCCCGGCTTTTGCGCTCGTCGGGGATGTGGGTGAGTTCGGTTTGGAAGGCCTTGAGGCGTTGATCCCGGTCCTGTAAAGCCAGCAGCTTTTCGATCACATCGAGCATTGGGACATTCCTACCGGCTTCGGGGAAAATAATCCAGCGGTTCTCTTGAGAAATCGGCGCAGGGGAATTTTGTTCACGCGAACTGCTTCCAAAAAAGGAGCGCCGAGATTCCGAGGCCGATGGTTGTGATGATGCGGCGCACCGCCGTCTGGGAAATGCGCTGGGCAAAATGCGCGCCGGTGAAATATCCGGCAGCGGCTCCGGCGGTCATGACCCCCGCCTCGGGCCATTCGATGAGGCCGGCCACGACAAAAAAGAGCGCGGCCACGAGATTGATCAGCACGGCGAGCACCGTCTTCACGGCGTTCATTTCGTGAATGTGCCGCATGCCGAGCAGGCCGAAGACGGCGAGCATGAGGATGCCGATGCCCGCGCCGAAATATCCGCCGTAAACGGCCACCAGAAACATGCCGGCGGTGGCCAGGATCACTTTTGGGGAGCCCTGCGAGACAGCCTGCACTTCGACCGCAGCGAGGTGACGGAAGGCACTTTGGGCCATGAACAAAACCGTGGCGAAGAGCAGGAGGAAAGGCACGAGTTTTTCAAACGCACTCTCCGGCGTGACGGTGAGGAGGGCGGCCCCGAGCAAACCTCCCGCGACGCTCGCCAGCCCGAAACGTTTCAGCCAGAGCCCGGTGACGGGCAGATGAGCGCGGTAGCTGTAGGTGCTGCCAACGATCCCGATCAACAGGGCGAGTGTGCTGGTGGCATTCGCGCGGATCGCCGGCATGCCAAACGCCAGGAGGGCGGGAAAGGTGAGGATCGTCCCGCCGCCCGCAATGGCGTTCATGGTCCCGGCGATGAAGGCCGCCAGGGCGAGAACGAGGATTTCCCAGGAAGACATCAGGGCGGCGAGAGACGAGGGCGAAGCATCGAGACCCTACCGGTCCGACTTTTCATCTTTCCACCGGCAGGCGTTGGGGGCGTCGACGCCAATCTGATCGAGGATGCGCCAGACCACGGTGTCGGCCAGGTCGTCAAAGGTTTTGGGCAGGCTGTAGAACGAGGGCGAGGCCGGGAGGAGGACGGCCCCGGCTTCCATCACCGCCACGGCATTCCGCGCATGGATCAGGCTCCAGGGCGTTTCGCGGGGGACGAGGATGAGTTTGCGACGCTCTTTGAGAAACACGTCGGCGGCGCGCAGAATCAGGCTTTCGCTGGTGCCGTGGGCGATGCGGGCCATCGTTCCCATCGAACAGGGGGCGATGATCATGGCATCGAACTTCGCGCTGCCACTGGCGAATGGGGCGTTCATGCTTTTGTCGGAGTGCTCGATGGCGTTGGCGGGAAGCCTGAGTTCGCCGATTTCCTCGTGGATGACCTGTCTGGCGTATCCGCTGAAAACAAGATGCAGTTCGTGTTCGGGGCCGCTGAGATAATGCAGCAGGCGCTGGAGATAAATGGCTCCGCTGGCTCCGGTGACGGCAAGAACTAGGCGCATGGGAATGCGCCAACCTTCAACGTTCAACGCTCAACTCTCAACTCTGAAGTTCCGGAGCCGGGCGGGAATCGTGGCTTTCCGTGGTTGGGGCAGTCTGATTGTCTCCGCGGAGATGCCACCCGCTCCTCCGAAAACCGCAACCCGCGCTGTGCTATGGTCGATAGCTTCCCTGGCGGCACCCATGCTGCTGGGGCAGGCGGGGCAGGTGCTTCTGCAGATCACGGATACGGTGATGGTGGGGCGTCTCGGAGCGGTCCCTTTGGCCGCGACCTCGCTGGCGGGGAACTTCGTAATGTTTGCGCTCTATTTTGCTTATGGATCACTGGGGGCCGTCGCGCCGCGGGTGGGTGGCGCGTTTGGGGCGGGGGACGGGGAGGGGTTGAACAAGATTGCCCGGGCGGGAGCGGTGCTCGGTCTGGTGGTCGGACTGCTGGTGGCGGTGGCCCTCACCGCGGTGATTCCCTTTCTCGGGCGGATGGGTCAGCCCCCGGAGGTGGTCAACGCGGTGGGAGGGTATTTCGCCCTGATTGCCTGGTCCATGCCAGGGGCGATGCTGGCGGTGGTCCTGGGTCAGATGGCGGAAGCGGTCAATCGTCCGTGGCCGGTTCTGGTGATCATGGCCGGGGCGGTGGTGTTGAACGCCGTGTTGAATTTTGTCCTGATCTTCGGCCATCTGGGTTTGCCTGCTCTGGGGATCGAGGGGGCCGGCTGGGCGACCCTGATTGCGCGGTCTCTCCAGGCGGCGGCTCTGCTGGTCTGGATTGGAAAGGACCGGCGGATGAGGGAAATCCTGCGCGCCCAGATGTCCGGTGGGATCGGCGGAAAATTCGCGAGGCTTTTCCGGGAAGGGCTGCCGGTGGCGGGTCAGGATGTCCTGGAAGGAGGTTCATTTGCGCTGGGTGCGATCATGCTGGGCTGGCTGGGTACGACCGCGCTGGCGGCCAATCAAGTGACTATTAGCATTGCCTCACTGGCGTGGATGTTCCCCATGGCGCTGGCCACGGCGGCGAGCGTGCGGGTGTCTCAGGCGGCCGGGGCCGGGAACCTCGCCGAAGCCCGGCAGACGGGATTGGCGTCGGTCGGTCTGGGAGTGGGACTCATGGCGGTGTGCGCGGTGGTTTACATTTCGTTCGGTCCCTTTCTGGCCCGACTCTTCACGCCAGATCCTGCCGTGGCGAAGCTGGCCGGAACGCTGGTGGTGATCGCGGGTGTTTACCAGATCTCCGACGCGATCCAATCCGTCAGCCTGGGAGCGTTGCGGGGTTTACTCGACAATCATGTCCCCCTGATCGCCAATGCGGTGTGTTATTGGGTGCTGAGTCTGCCGACGGTTTACCTGCTGGCTTTTCCGCTCGGGTGGGGCGCGGTGGGTGTATGGGTGGGATATCTTCCGTGGATGGTGCTCACGGGCGTCTTTTTCCTCGCACGGTTTCTGCAGCGGACCCGGCCGTCGTGAGCGGCGGGTTGAGGCTGAAATTGGTCCCTGCCACCGAAGTTTGTTCCGCGGTACGATCAGAGATCGGCACATTTTCGGTCGGGAATGGATTAACACGACAGGTGATTCGTTGGTAGGGTCACGATTGTGAAATTTCCGTATTCCCCCGTTCAGACCCGCTCAATGTTATGGTTTAATCTGCGAAACGCAGCAGTGCTTTCGGCGTCCGCCTTGCTGGCGGTCTCCGGCGCTCAGGCGGCGGATGGTTCATGGAATACCGACGCCAGCGGCAACTGGATCCTATCCAACACCGCTCCCTGGCTGGGCGGTGTTGTGGCGGAAGGGGCCGGTTCCACGGCATACTTCACCAATGACATCACGGCTTCCCGGACCGCAACGCTGACCGCTCCATTGACCATCGGCAATTTGGTTTTCAGCGACAGTGGAACAGCAACATCGGGAAACTGGGTGATTGCGGGCACCGCGGCCAATGCCCTGACTTTGCAAGGCGCGACTCCCACGGTTACCGTAAATGCGCTGGGTCTCAACTCCCTGGCTTCCATCACAGCAAGCCTTTCTGGAACGAGCGGCCTGACCAAGGCTGGGACGGGTATTCTATCGGTGAGCGGGTCCAACACCTACAGCGGCGGTACGTTTATCACCACTGGCACACTGAGAACCGGGAGCAGCTTTTCCCTGGGAACCGGGGCTGTGACGGTGAGCGCGGGAGCCGGATTGCAGGTCCAGAATACCATCACCATTGCCAATACGGTAAATCTCAACGGCACGGGCGCCCTCGGCCTGGTGAGCGGCACCAGCACCTTCACCGGACCGGTCAATCTTCAGTCGGCGTCAACGATCGCCTTGGGTTCCGCGGCGAACTCCGCCATCGTCATTAGTGGAAGTTTGAACCTGGGGACGAATACCCTGTCGGTGTCGGGCAATCGTCCGTTGACCTTGAGCGGCGCGGTCGTGGGAAGTGGGACTCTCAACCTCGCGAACATTGATGGAACGACGAACATCACCAATGACAATTCTTCTACGTTCTCGGGAGCAGTGGCTGTCACGCGAAGCACGGTTGCTCTGGGAAATGACGGTGCTCTTGGCACCGGCACTCTCATCTTTGGCGTCAATGATCAGGCATCCGGCATTCGCAGCACTGACACGACGGCCCGCACGGTGGCCAATGTGGTGACTTTGGTCGGGACGGGGAATTCCGTGTACAACTTCGGATCGGCGACTCCAGCGCTCAACGGAAACCTCACCTTCTCGAACACGACCAGCATCGGATTGGGAACGGGGAACAAGAGGTTCGCGGTCAACAACCGCACTCAATTTGATGCCGGTTTCATTGGAACGACGGGCATCACCATGCAAACAGGCACGGGAACACTTGTTCTCAATGGCGTGAGCACCTACACGGGAACGACCACAGTGAGTGCAGGGACTCTGCTCGTGAATGGTTCGATCTCCAGCACGACAGGCGGTGTCAGTGTCGGGGCTGCCGGCACTCTCGGCGGCGGGGGAGATATCGCCGGTGCCACGGTGTTGAACGGGATTCTGACTCCCGGTGAGGACGGGATCGCGGATGTGCTGACCTTCGGCTCCAGTCTTAACGTCGCCGGCATCACGACTGGGATCGGTGCTCTGAAGTTTGACCTCGGCACCACCAGCGACATGGTGACCCTGACCACCGGCACCCTGACCATCGGAGCGGGCTTATTGGAGTGGGATGATTTCGATTTCACCGCGATGAGCGGGTTCGATACCGGGATTTACATTTTGGTTTCCACAAACCAAACCATATCCGGTACGCTGGGTTCCAATCTGACCGGCACGATCAGTGGATTCGACGCAACCCTCAGCATTGCTGGTGGCGGAACGGATCTGGTGTTGACCGTGGTTCCCGAGCCCGCGACCACTATGTTGGTTTGCGTCGGATTGATGACGGTGCTCTTCCTGCGTCGCCGCCAGCATCGGGCCTGAGGCCTTGCGAAAGTTTGGGGCCGCCTTCCTTGGTAGAATGGCGGCCCTCTTTTTTTGGATGAGAAAGGATATCAAAGGAGCGCCTTGGCGCACTCTGATTCTTGTTTTCATGGCAACCTCCCACATGCGGGCAGCGGATTCCGGTTCCGTTGAGTTCTTCTCCAGGCGGGTTCGTTCGCCATTGGCTGGTGGCGGGTCCGAAGGAAACGCCGTTCCACCTCGGAACTGATCACGCCGTCCGCCGCTCCCAAAGTGGCGGCCCTTCTGGAGGAGCTGGCCGCAGCCTCCAAAGGCCGGACTGCCTTCAAGCCAGAGAACCGCGGGCATTCTGCCCGCCTTCCGAAATGCTTTGCTACAGCAGACCCGCGCCGTGGAGCGCCTGCCGGATGCGCGAGGTTCGCTCGAGCGCTTGGGCATAAACCTCCGTGGCCGCAGGTTCGGGGTGGGTGCGGGAGTTTTCGTCCACTTTCACGAGCCTCTCGGCAATCTCGCCCAGGAGGGCGTCGGAACCGTTTTCCTTGTTCCAGACCCAGCCGGCCTGGATGGCCGCGCCGAGTCCGGCTCCTTCGCCGCTTTGCAGGCAGACGGCGGGCACCCCGAAAATATCCGCGCAGATCTGTCGCCAGACGGCGCTGTTGCTGCCACCGCCGGTGAGACGGATTTCCGAAGCCTGGAGGCCGAGGTCGCGGAAGCGGGCCAGACCGTACCCAAGCCCGAGGGTGACCCCTTCCATTGCCGCGCGGGCCATGTGGGCGGGGGTGAAATTTTGCAGCGTGAGGCCGTGGAAGACGCCGCTGCCGTTGGGCAGATTGGGGGTGCGTTCGCCCGTAAGATAGGGGAGGAGGAGGAGTCCGTCGCTGCCCGCCGGAACGGAGCGGATGCTCGCTTCCAGCGCCGCGTAGTCCCAGGTGAAGAGCTTGCGCAGATGCTCGGTGACCAGCGTAAGGTTCATCGTGCAGACGAGCGGCATCCAATTGTCCGTGCTGTCGCAGAAGGCCGCGATCTCGCCGCGGGGATCGACCACGGGCGTGGTGGAGAATCCGAAAAGGGTTCCCGACGTGCCAAGGCTCGCGGTGACAACCCCGGTCTGGATGTTGCCGGTACCGATGGCGGCCATCATGTTGTCGCCGCCGCCGGCGCTCACTTCGGGTGCCTTGGCCAGGCCCCATTTGCGACGGAGTTCGGAACGCAAATGACCGTGGGATTTTTTGGACGACTTCAGGGGCGGGAGTTTTCCGGGCAGATCGTCCGCGATGAAATCCACGACCTTGGTGGACCACTCACGGGTTTCCACATCGAGCAGGGCGGTGCCGGAGGCGTCGCCGAACTCCATCCGCTTCACCCCGGTGAGCCAGAAGTTCAGGTAGTCGTGGGGCAGCAGCACACTCTGCGTGCGTGCCCAATTTTCGGGCTCATTCTGCCTTAGCCAAAGAATCTTGGGCGCGGTGTAGCCGGGGCGCATCGTATTGCCCACCAGCGCAATGACGGCATTTTCGGCGCCGAAATGCCGGGTGATTTCTTCGCATTGGGCGGTCGTGGACGTGTCGCACCAGAGTTTGGCCGGGCGCACCACTTCGTCTTTCGCATCCAGGACGACGAGGCCGTGTTGCTGGCCGCTCACGCCGATGCCGCGCACTTCATCCTTGCGTGGCCCGAGTTCGGCGAGCACGGCGGAGATGGTTTTATCGGCCGCGTTGACCCAGTCCTGGGGGTTTTGTTCCATGGCTCCGGCGGGCAGGCCCGGAACAAATCCATACGCCTCCTGGGCGGAGGCGAGGATCTGTCCGGATTCCCAATCCAGCGCGATGGTTTTGGTGCTTTGCGTTCCGCAGTCGATGCCGAGAAAAATCATGGGGGGAAACTGGGTTAAACCATTCCGAGTTTTTGTTTGCCTTCTTCGCTGATGCGGTCCGGCGACCATGGCGGATCCCAGACGAGTTCCACGGCGGCGTCGCTGATGCCGTCGATCGTGAGAATTTTCTGGCGCGCTTCGCTCGCGATGATCGGTCCCATGCCGCAGCCGGGCGCGGTGAGAGTCATCTGCACCGTGACACTCGCTTGGCCTTCACTGGTTTTGATGTCGAGGGAATAGACCAGGCCGAGATCGACAATGTTGACGGGAATCTCGGGGTCGAAGCAGGTTTTGAGTTGGGCCCACGCGGCATTTTCCAGGTTCCCGTCGGCGGGCTGGGCGAGTTCGGCGGGCGATTCCTGGCCGATGGCGTCGGCGTCGTTTCCTTCGATGCGAAAGAGTCCAGCCTGACTCGGCACGAGGACAGTGAACGAACCGCCGAGGGCCTGGGTGATGACGACCTGAGTCTCGGCCGGGATGGTGATTTTTTCGCCGCTCGGAATGCGCGAGACTTCGACGTCGCGGAGGGTGGTGATCGCGTTGTTCATTCCCCGGCTTCTTCCTTGGCTCCACCGGCGCGTTTGTTGCCCGCGAGGTATTGTTCGATCAGGAGCAGATTGGCCTCCCCGGCGCGTTGCATGATCTTGAGGAGCTGGTCCATTGAGCTGACCTCTTCGAGCTGTTCGGTGACAAACCATTGCAGGAAGGTTGCGGCAATGTGGTTGTTCTCCTTAAGGGCGACGTCCATCAGGCCGTTGATCAGGTTGGTGACTTTGATCTCCTGTTCGAGCGAAAGTTTCACCGCGTCCTCGGCGAAGGTGAACTTGGCCACCGGTTTGGTGATGGTCGGAATTTCCACGCGGGCCCCGGCGTCGATGAGGAACTTGATAAACTTCATTGCATGCATGTGTTCCTCCGCGGCCTGTTTGTAAAAATGCTGCGCAAGAAAAGGGAGCGATTCGGCGTCGAAATGCGCCGCGATGGCCGTGTACTGAATACTGGCGGCGAACTCGTAGCCGACCTGTTCGTTGATCTTTTCGTTGAGCGCTTGGGAAATGAGCATGGTGGGAGGTTCCTTGCGCGGCGCCGAAAGGTCAAGCCAAGGGAAGCGGTGGTGAACAGTAGAGGGGCCCGCTTATCTTGCAGTTTCATAAAAATGTCTTACAGTTCCACAATGAGTAACACACTCACGATCCGCTTGCCGGAAGAATTGGGCCAATGGCTGGAGGAGGAAGCGAAGCGGACGGGTTTGCCCAAGAGCCGGGTTGTTCGCGAGCAATTGGAGCTTTCGCGCACGAGAAAAGCCCGCCAGCCATTTCTCGATTTGGCGGGAAGCATCGAAGGCGAACCCGGTCTAAGCCGTAAACGGGGTTTTGCGAAGTGACTGGCATCGCCGACACCGGTTTTTTGGTGGCCTTCGCCAACCGGCGGGATGAATTTTTCTCTTGGGCTCATGCCCTTGCTGAGAACGTGCATGAACCTCTCCTCACCTGTGAGGCCGTGCTGGCCGAGACGGCGTATCATCTCAGGAACACCGCCTTGACCCTTGGACTGGTCGAAACCGGGCTGGTGCGGCTGGCTTTCGACCTCAAAAGCGAGCGCCTGAAAATTGCGGAGATGGCGAGGCGTTATGCCGACCGTGAGCCCGACCTGGCGGACTTGTGCCTGATCCGTCTGAGCGAACTGAACCCAAAAATGCCCGTCATCACCGTGGATGGAGATTTTCGAGTGTATCGCCGCAACCGCCGCGAAACCATCCCCGTGGTGATGCCGCCCGGTTTTTGATTTGCCTGGCACGAAGCAGGACGGGGAGGGGAATTGCTCACTCGACGGGCGGGGTCCCGGGCTGGCAGATCGAAGATTCCCGTTCCCCAATCCCGCGTTTCCCGGTAAAACCCGGGTTTTTCGCTGCGATGCCTTTCATGTCCGACGCTCTCGACACCTTCCTCGCCCACTGGACCGCCGCCGAAGCCTCCGAACGCGCCAACGCCCAACAATTCCTCGTCGAACTCGCCGACCTTCTCGACGTTCCGCGTCCGGCGAATTCCCACACCACCGGCTACACCTTCGAGTTTCCCGTCCGCATCCCGTGCGGCGACGGCACTTCCTCCGAGGGCCGCATCGACCTCGAATGGAATGTGAACGAGGTTGTCATCCTTGAAAGGGTGCATTAATTGATCACTACAATCATGGAAAAACGCGCAGCAGAATTCTTCGCCGGTATTGGCCTCATGCGGATGGGGCTGGATGAGGAAGGCTGGACCACTGTATGGGCGAACGATCTCGATGAGAAAAAGTGGGAGATGTATCGGGACAATTTTACCGACGGTGCCTGCGAGTTCGTATTGGATGATGTTCATAAAGTAGATGGCAAGGACATCCCTGATATTGATTTGGCAACAGCGTCCTTCCCTTGCAACGACCTCTCTCTCGCTGGCTCCCGACACGGGCTTGCGGGAACTCAGTCATCTGCATTTTGGGGATTTATTGATGCTCTCAAAGGTATGGGAAGACGTCGCCCGCCTCTTGTCTTACTGGAGAACGTTGCTGGCTTTTTGACCTCAAATGATGGAAACGATTTTCATGACGCATTGGCTGCACTCAATGAGCTGGGTTATGCGGTAGATGCATTCATTCTCGATGCCGTCCGATTTGTTCCACAGAGTCGTCAGCGGCTATTTGTTGTAGGAAGCAAGGCGAAGTCTGAACGGGTGAGGGAAACGTCCCCCCTGCTACTGCAGAGTGATGTTCGCCCGGTGGCACTCGCAGAATTCATTTTCCTTAATCCGACCATAGGATGGTCGATTCGAACCCTGCCTCCCTTACCTCCTTCCACGCTTCGACTTGAAGATGTCATTGAAGATGTGCCTCTCAATTCTGAGATATGGTGGTCAAAAGAGCGCTGCGAATACCTCTTGAATCAGATGAGTGAAAAGCATCGAGCGGCTGCGGACCGGATGATTCGCGGATCGAAGCTTTCTCATGGCACCGTTTTTCGGCGAGTGAGAAACGGGCGTTCCATGGGAGAACTTCGCACGGATGGGATTGCGGGCTGTCTGCGCACTCCGAGAGGCGGAAGTGGGCGGCAGATCCTTTTTTGCGCAGGCAAAGGAACGTATCGTGTGCGTTTGCTCACTCCGAGAGAATGCGCTCGCCTGATGGGCGCGGCTGACTACAAAATTAATGTCCCATTGAATCAGGCACTGTTTGGTTTTGGAGACGCCGTTTGTGTCCCAGCAATCAAATGGATCGCGCAGAATTATTTGAATCCCCTTCTCGAAGAAATGCAGGACATTCCGATGGCGTTGCCTTCTGCGCAAAAATCAGGCCGCTATGTCCGACCTCGTCGAGCCAGTAATAAACCGTGAGCGCATATAATAGGCAGCTTGAGTCGCTTGCATTGGAGCATCGCAAGTTTCTCAACAAAGGAGGTCTGTGTGTCGGTCTCGTTGTGACGAAAGCAGCCCAAGAGAGAGGTTTGCCAATTAAGCCAGAATCGCTCCGAACGGATGAAGGGGGACAAGTGGCTGGGCTCGGAAAGGCTGCTGTGCAGGCAATTCTTGCGAGTTACGGAATTACTAAAGTGTTGGCAGAGGAGGGCGGTCGAACCAGTCGAGGAAGCCTTGGATTAATGAAGGCATACGTGAATGTGCTCAACTCTCTCCACGCGAAATGCGGCCCTCTCGATTTAAAATCAGTTTTGGACTGGTGGATTGAGAAAGTCCGATTGCACTTTGCCAGCAAGGGTCCGAAATTCAGTTTTGATACTGGAAAGTCGGTCGCCGCCAATCTCGCCAATCTTTTCGATCAGGCGGCGGATATTCAGAAAAACTCAGGCGGTGCGAACTTTGTGGGAGCAATGCTTCAGCACTTGGTCGGGGCAAAACTCGACATTGTTCTTGGAACCAATATCGCGAAACATCACGGATTTTCGGTTGCGGATCACTCTACGGAGCGGCAAGCCGACTTTGAAGTCAATGGCGTGGCAATTCATGTCACGACTCATCCTACGGAGGCGTTGATTCGGAAAACCGCCAAGAATCTTCAAACTGGATTGAAACCCTTGATCGTGACGCTCTCGGATGGAGTGGAAGGCGCTGCGTATTTGCTTAAATCTACGGAGTGGAAAGATCGAATAGACGTGATCGACGCTACGCAGTTCCTCACGGCAAATGTTTATGAGCGCAGTCTCTTCCAAGCTGGGGAGTGCAAGACAACGCTGACGACGATTTTGACCCGGTATAATGAGATCGTGCTCGCGTGTGAAACCGATCCAGTCCTGGTGATCCGGTTTTGAACTAAGGTGGTCTCCGTGCTGCGCCAGCTCCACCACGAACTCGATGCGGCCGTCTTCGCCGCCTACGGGTGGAACGACCTCTGGGAATGGCACGAAGAAGCCCAGAAAGGCAGCATCCACGATTTCCAAACCGGGGCGACCGCCCAACTGGCCGCCACGCCCGAAGGCTTCGACACCGCCATCGCCGCCTTCGAACGCGCCCTCGACGCCGAGATCCTCACCCGCCTCGTCGCTCTCAACGCCCAGCGCGCCGAAGAAGAAGCGAACGGTCACATCCGCTGGCTGCGCCCCGAATACCAAAACCCGCCCGCCCAACCCGCCCTCGATCTCCCCGCCGGGAAATCACGGACCTCTCGGAGAGAAGTCGCTACCAAAGAAGGTAGGGATGGCTCTCCGAGCCGTCCGTCTTCCAAAACGAAGACCCCCTGGCCGCGCACCCTCGCCGAGCGCGTGCGCGCTGTGGAGACCGCCCTGCAAGCCGCCGCCCCCATCACCGCGGCCACGCTGGCCAGCCGTTTCGCCAGCGCGAAACCCGCCGATATCGCCGAGATCCTCGAAACCCTCGCCACCCTCGGCCGCGCCCAACGCGACGGGGACAGTTATTCCTCCTAAGACCATGCCCATTCCACCCGTCTCGCAATTTCGTGTGCCCCTCTTCGAACTCCTTGGCGATGGCAAGGATCGGCCTCTGGGCGAAGCTGGAGTGCTCCCCAAAAGTTGATCCAGGAGTTATGAGAGTCGGCGGCGCGGAAGCGCCGCCAAAATCTCATGAAAAGAAAGCGACATACACCTGAAGAAATCATCAAGAAGCTGAGGGCCGCTGGCGAAGCCCTTGGGG
>JBGSVZ010000018.1:0-5191 GCA_041752695.1 Terrimicrobiaceae bacterium | reverse complement strand
AGCCTTTCCAGTTGAATTCGTTGGTGTCCGTTTTCGGATCGTCCCATGATGTGACCACATACCAATCGTGATACGTTGATGATTCCTGATTTTTCCGGAGATCAGCGAATGCAAAAAAGTCCTGACCGCTGTGATTGAATACACCGTCCAGAATGACGTGCATGCCGCGCTTTTTCGTTTCCTGCAGGAGGGTCAGAAAAAGCTTGTCAGCCGCCGTCCATTTCCAGGTTACAGGATCGGAGGTTTCTTTCGTCATGAGCGCCAGATCCCCCTTCGGATCGGGACCAAACCACGGATCGATGTGATGAAACGTGTTGCCGTCGTATTTATGCATCGAACGGGCATAAAATAGCGGATTAAAATAAAGGGCGTTTACGCCCAGATCGGCGAGGTAATCCAGTTTGTCGATGACGCCCTGCAAATCTCCGCCGTATCTTCGTTGAAACACCCCATCGAGATAAAAATCCGGTCCGCATTCAATCTCCCATATGTCCCGTGCATACCAGTCGTCCGTCCATTTGGAAATGCGCCAGGAATCAGGAACGTCCTTCGGATTTTCCAATGTATCGCGAGTGGGATCATTGGAGGAATCTCCGTTGCGAAAGCGTTCCGGAAAAATCTGAACCCACACGGCATCGGCAGCCCAGACAGGTTTATCCTCTACCGCCGTTGCGAAAGTCGCAGAGGCAAGAAGACAATAAAGAATTCGCGCAGTGGCTGAGATCTGCATGCTCGTAATGCGCATGGATAAATTTCAACAGGCCATGGAGAGAAGGGCAAGTTTTGGAAACAAAAAAGATAATGGTCGGGGTGACAGGATTTGAACCTGCGGCCTCCTGGTCCCAAACCAGGCGCTCTACCAAGCTAAGCTACGCCCCGCAAAGGCACGAACATGGGACCGAATGGCGGGATTGGCAACATATTCCGCGGGAAACCTGCGGGTTCTTCCGTCAAACCATCGCCGTTCGACCATTTTGATGGGTCTCGGAAGGAAATGAAAATGGATGGCCTCCTCAAAGCGGATGCAGACGTAAGGTACGAAATGCGCCACTCGTCACTGCTTGATTTCTTCTTATCCCTCTCGACCGCGACATCACCTTCCCCGGTCCGTCCCGTGCGGGTTCCGGGGAAGAAAAACGTTGTATCCCGAGAAGTTCGTGCGGTTGCCCGTCATGAAAAAGGATTTACAACCGCCGCGTTCGTGTAACTCTTAAAAACATTTAGTACATGCCTCACGTGGCCAGAGATTTATACCAAAAGTGCAGGGAATACAGGGACAGTGCGGATGCACGGGCCCAGGGATTCTATCCGTATTTCCGTTGCATCGAAGAAACCCATGGCAGTTATGTGATGTGCGAAGGTCAGCGCAAGATCATGATCGGCTCGAACAACTACCTCGGCCTGGCGCAAGACGAGCGGGTGATCGAGGCGGCGTGTGATGCGACCCGCAAATACGGTGCCGGCTGCACAGGTTCGCGGCTGCTGAACGGGACGATCGGGCTGCACAATCAGCTCGAGGAGGCGCTGGCAGACTTTCTTCAGCGTGAGGCGGTCTTGCTGTTCTCCACCGGTTTTTTTGCCAACCAGGGAGCCCTGGCGGCGCTGACGGAAGATGGTGATGTGATTCTCTGTGATCGGGAAAATCACGCCAGCATCATTGATGGGTGCCAGTTTGCCCCCGCCAAGCTCGTGCCCTATCGGCACAACTCGGTGGTTTCCCTACGCAATCGGCTGAAGCGCCAGTCCCCCGAGTCCGGGAAGCTGGTGGTGATGGATGGAGTGTTCAGCATGTCGGGCGACATTGCGGACCTGCCGCCGCAGCTGGAAGCGGCGAAGGAATTTGGCGCTCGCATTTACGTGGATGAGGCGCATTCGCTGGGTGTCCTCGGGCCGAAAGGGCGGGGCGCGGTGCATCATTTCGGGCTGAACGACGACGTCGATATCGTCATGGGCACGTTTTCCAAATCCCTCGGTTCGATGGGCGGTTTCGTCGCGGGCGACGCGCAAATGATCGAATACCTGAAACATCGCGCGCGGTGTTTCATTTTCACGGCTTCGCTGGCGCCCGCCGTTGCGGGTGGGGTGCTCAAGGCGCTCGAGATCATGCAGTTGGAACCTGAGCGCATGGAGTTGCTCTGGCGGAACACGCACAAAATGCACGAGGGCTTCAAGCGCATGGGCTTTAAGATCGGCACCAGCCAGACTCCGATCGTGCCGATTTTGATTGGCAGCGAGGCAAAGGCCTTTGTTTTCACTCAGAGGCTGTTCGAGGAGGGCATCTTCGCCACCCCGGCCATTTATCCGGCCGTGCGCTACGGCGAGGCCATCGTGCGCACCAGTTACATGGCGACGCACACCGAGGACGACCTCGACCGGGTGTTGGAAATTTTTGAGAAACTTGCGCGCGAGCTCGGCACGTTCGATGACCCTGCCTACGCGGAACCAGGCCGGAGAAAGAATGTTTTCGATTTCAGATTGCCAGACACCGACGCAGAGGAAGCAGTTCGAGCGGATGGCGGAGGAGCTGAACGGAACGGCTCCGCCCTTCATTCCACCGTTTCCCGGTAGCGTCGCCAAATACCTTTCCCCGACGTCCGCCTTTTGCCGGGCCCACGGAGAAATTCATCCGTTCATGGCGTGGCGGGACGGACGCCCAGTCGGGCGGGTTGCGGCCATCATCAATCGTTCGCACAACCAGCGCTACGGAGACACCGTGGGGTTCTTCGGTTTTTTTGAATGCGAGGACGACGAACAAACTGCCGCCGCCTTGTTGGCGCGGGCGGAGGATTTTCTCAAGTCCCGCGGCTGCACCTCGATGCGGGGGGCCGTATAATCCGAGCATCAATGACGAGTGTGGTCTGCTGGTCGAGGGGTATGACATTCCGCCTGTCACTGGGCTGACGTGGAACCCGGAGTTCTACGAACGGCTCGTGCTGTCGGCTGGGTTGAGCGTGGCGAAGTCCATCCATTGTTACCTGCTCCCGATGCACCGCCTGCAGCCGCCGGAACGGCTGGCCCGCATCGTCAAACATCTCGCCAAACGCGGGAAGATGAAATTGCGGCCCGTCCGGATGAACGAGCTGGAGAAGGATCTGGGAATTATTCAGGAGGTTTACAACGCCACCCTGGAGCGCAATTGGGGATTTGTCCCCATTTCCATGGAGGACCTGCTGGGTGCGGCAGATGATATCAAGGCCATCGCCGATCCCGAGTTGCTGCTCATCGCGGAGATCAACGGAGAGAATGCCGGCGTGGCTCTCACGTTGCCGGATTTTAATCAGGTCCTCGCCAAGACCAAAAACACCCCGCACTGGTTGCGTCTGCCCCATATCCTGTGGCTGATGAAGACCGGAAAAATCACCGCCTGCCGGCAAACGGTTCTGGGCGTGTCCCCGCGCTTCCGCGACCGGGGACTGCATGCCTGGTTGATTCACTCGCAATTCGACATCGCACGTCAGCGGTACGCCAATGCCACGTTGGGGTGGGTGGACGAGGCGAACACCGAAGTGCTGGAGGTCTGTGAGATCTCCGGCGGGATTCGGGACCGGACGTGGCGGATTTACGAAAAATCGCTGGTTGCCGCCGGGGCCTGAAAAGCGCACACCCGGGCTTGGAATCGTCGCGGGGTTCTGCCTAGCATCCGGTTGATTCCACCACCATGCTGTCGATTTCGGCCTGCCGGAGTTCCCGGGATATGACCTTGTTTGAGCGGCTTCCGGAACTTTTGCACCACGCGCATCCGGCGTTCCTTCCGCCTTTTCCGGGCAGTGTGGTGAAGCAGCTTTCGCCCAGGTCACCTTTCAACCGCCTCTACGGGACGATCCACCCGTTTCTGGCGTGGCGGGGCAAACGCCCGGTCGGCCGTATTGCGGCGATTGTCAATCGTGCGCACAACGAACGGTATCAGGACCAGACGGGGTTCTTCGGGTACTTCGATTGTGAAAATGACGAAACCACCGCGGAGGCCCTGTTTGCCAAGGCTGGTGAGGTGCTGCGCGCGGAGGGGAGGGAGGCCCTGCGAGGACCTTACAACCCCAGCATCAATGAAGAATGCGGCCTGCTGGTGGAGGGGTTCGAGCATCGGCCCTGCATCGGCCTGCTTTGGAACCCGGATTATCACCAGCATCTGGTGGAAAAACTGGGATTTCGCACGGTTTGCAAATCGTTCGGATTTCTTCTTCCGTTGCACCGGTTGGAACCTCCGCCCCGCCTCGCTCGTATTGTGGAGCGAGCGGCCAAACGGTCCCGTCTCAAACTTCGTCCGATCAAGATGGACCAGCTCGAAGAGGAGCTGAAGATTGTGCACGAAGTTTACAATGCGACCCTCGAGCGCAACTGGGGTTTTATCCCGATTTCGATGGACGATCTGCTCGCCGCCGCGGACGACCTCCGGGCCTTTGCCGATCCGGCCATGATCCTGATCGCCGAGATGAAGGGCGAAAATGCCGGCGTGGCGCTGTCGCTGCCGAATATCAACGAGATCCTCGCCCTTACAAAAAAAACTCCGCACTGGCTGCGATTGCTGCACATTCTCTGGTTGATGAAAACCCACCGCATCAACTGGGCGCGTCAGGTGGTCTATGGCATCGCGCCGAAACATCGTGCGGTGGGTGGTCTTCATGCCTGGCTGCTCTACGAACAATTTGTCTGCGCCAAGGCCCGATATGCCAATGCCTCGCTCGGATGGATCGAAGAAACCAACACCGAAATTCTCGACAACTCCCGCTTGGTGGGCGGCGAGCAGCAGCAGGAATGGCGGATTTACGAAAAGGCGCTCGTCTAGCCAGTTCCAGGCATGATTCTCCTCACCGGCGCCACCGGCTTTCTCGGCCGCAATCTGCTGCTGCGTTTTCTTCAGGAGGGACGCGACGTTGCCGTGCCGGTGCGGTCCCCGGAAAAGCTCGCCGCCCAGTTGCGATTCGAAGGGTTTTTGGAAATGCCTCCGGGCCTCACCGTGCTCTCCGCGGATCCTGCCCGCTGGCCGGACGTGCGTCCCACGGAAGCGATCCTGGGAGCGGGGGTGTTGTTTGCGCGCTCGCGCCAGGAATATTGGGAGACCAATGTGGAATGGACGCGTCAGGTCCTGCGCGCCCTGCCGGACGATTGTCGCACGGTGCTGGTCTCCTCGCAGGCCGCGGGAGGTCCGACGCCCGCGGGCCGGACGGCTCGCCTCGCCGCCGATCCCGACGCA
>JBGSVZ010000017.1:0-3938 GCA_041752695.1 Terrimicrobiaceae bacterium | reverse complement strand
AAGGGGGCTCCGCCCCCTAACCCCCGGAGTTTTCGCTTTGGACGCAATGAGAATCCACAGATAACCACAACCAATAACAACACCTTTCCAAGCGAACCTCGCATAACCTATTTTACCGCTCTTTTGGTCGGAAAATGGGGTCCACCTCATTTCTTCTGTGCCTTTTCTTCGGCTTCGATTGGCCAGACAGCCGCCGCCTCCAAGGTCCGAAGCGTGAACGAAAGCCTGTCCTCCATTTGCACCGCAGCGCGAGCTCGTCCTTGATTGTCATGAAAGATGTTGATTGTCGCTTGGTATTTTGTGTTCCACCAGGAATTGACCCTTTTGAACTCCGAAGGTTGCGGCAGGGCTTCTTCAGGGATTTCGCTACGATTGCCCTGTTCGTCGTAGCACTCCTTCCACCGAAATTCAGCCAAGGCCTTGTGCTTATACCTGGGCTCCAGCACCAGCGACAGTCCTGGAACCGGAACCGGGAGTCCAGACCAGTCGTTGTCTCCCACGCCTGACTGGGCCAAGTATCGGGAGGCCTCGTCCAGAGTCACAAGATCCTTCCCGACCTGCGGTTTTTCTTCGTCAGCCATGTCTACCCTCCCGCAGACCGTCCTACCGCCGTTGCCCTGGTCTTCTCCATGGGCACCTCCTCAGCTGGGGTGGTGCCAATGATGTAGACGTTCCTATTGACATCGAACTTGCGCACGCGAAACGTTTCCTGCCCTTGCTGAACGAAAATGGCGTAGCCTCGCTTGAGCATGTCCGTGATCGTCTCTTTAGCCTTCTGGACCTCGTCAGGTTTATCCGGGTCAAAACGCAATTCTAAATCACCGTATCCGGTGTTGAGCACGTCGATCCCAGGCAAATTGTCCTCGTTGTTCATAGGCCGTTAAGTGATGTCGAGATTGGCGACTCTGTCCAATCCGAAAGCAGGGAGCCATAAGCTCCGTATTGTCTTTTGGTCGTGTAGTGTCGCAGCCACCAAGCGGAACCGTCGGGAGAATGGCCTTGTGAGGATTGGCTCCTTGCACGCTTCTGTAAAGGCGTCGAGAGCGATCTCAGCACGACTCCATTTCCTCTTTCGCCGCAAACGGTAGGAGAAGCTCGGACTAACTTCGCATCCTTCAAGAACGAGAAGGATGCGGCTGCACATGAATTGATAGCCAGATCTCTCCTGGAATATCATTCGCCTTGCGTGTGCCCAAAATCTGGGCAAATGTGTGCCCAGAACCTGCACATATAGCTGGAACGGCGCGTATGTCAGATCCTGATACTGAATGAGTTACGGCGGTTTTGAGTTTTGCCCTCGAGGGACAAACAAGGCTCATAACCTGAAGGTCGTAGGTTCAAATCCTACCCCCGCAACCACTCTCCTTCTTTCGTAAGAGTTTGGGAACCAACTGCTCCTGTGTTACAGAATTTTAGACTCGGAACCCCCTTGGGCCACTGTGGCTAGACCAAATTTTTTTTACTCCCGGATTGTTCGACGGGGTCAGCCATACTCTTCGATCCGGTGCACGATGTGCCTCCCCCAGAAAACGCGTGGCCGACAGTGTGCCGTCCCGTTGAACGCAGCGCGGCAAAGATTTTCTTCCTAACTCCCTGGCGGGCTTTTGGGATTGACCTGTGAGCAGCTCATGCGCCCGCCTGGTCAGGCCCGTTCGGTCCGGCCGGCCAGCCAGTCTTCCAGGGCGGCCACCGCATGGGGGCGAATCCGGGAGCGGGCCAAAAATCCGCTGCCGTGCATCGTCATCGGATCCTGATCCGTAGGTTGATACCGCAAATCACAACTCCATCGAACGCCCTCGGAAACGTTGGGCGTGGACATGTGGATGCACCGGTCATTGAAAAGGATCGCGCTCCCCGCCGGAACCGGCAGTGGAACGGCGCGGGCCTCACGCAGATACTCCTCGTCGATCTCGGTAAAGCCTGTTCCCGTGTGGTCTTCCTTGTGCCACGACAGGACTTCCGTCCGGTGCGTCCGAGGCCAGATGTGCAGGCAGCCGTTTTCCAGGTTGGTGTCCACCATGGCCACCCAGACCGTGATGACAGGATTCGCATTCGCGCCGGGCCAGTACGATTTATCCTGATGCCAGGGGACCGCCCCGGCCGCGACTTTGGGCACCTTGGGTCGCGTGTTATAGACGGGGTTGGAAAAGATCTCCGAACCGATGAGCGACTCCACGGCATCCAGAATCTTTGGATTGGACATCAAGTCGAAATATCCCGGCAAACGGTCCCGCCAGCTTCGCCCGAACTTGAGAAACTCCGCGTCGGAAAGACCGGCAAAAAGATCGCCCAGTCTGGTTTCAAACGGATGAGATTCCCTTTTGTCCAAAATCAATCCCTCTCTGAACAGCACCTCCGCAATCTCATCCACGCGGAGATTCACCGAATCGCGGAAGGGCTGCATGTCCCTGTCATCCAATAGCTGTCTCAGGACCAGATACCCCTCCGAGTCGTAAAAGCCGATTTGCTCCGGCGTGAGGCTGCCCAAGCCATCGGCCCGCGCCTTGCCGGGGTCGAAGGGTGCGCTGATGGCCGCATCAGGAAAAGCGTGTTCGTCGGTTTCGGGGGTGGCGAGCGATTCGCACTGCGTTGGTTTCATCATGCAAAAATGTAGGCGCCGTGCTGTCGCGTGACAATTGGCAGAAATGCGAATTTGTGGTAAAAAACGAACATTCTATGCCAGACACGGTTGTTCATCTCCCCCTGTCCCTTCGTCCAAAACTGGTCAACTTTGGCCTGTCCGAACATGGCCTGCAAGGCCGCGAGGAATACGAACTTCCCGCCCTTTGGTGCCTGCATCTTTATTTCTATGAAGTGCGAATCGCCGTGGATGGACGCAAGCATTCCATCATGCCCGGCTCGCTCACTTTAATCCCTCCCGGCACACGGATTATTTACCACTATACCGCGAAGCGTCATCGCCACTTCTTCGTTCACTTTGCCGTGCGCAGCGGCCGATCCACTGCCGTGAGCCTGCCCGTTTGCCAGCATTTGCCGGATGCGAGGGATGAGTTGCTGGATCGTCTGCAGAACATCCAGCGGATCCACCCGCACAATCCGCTCCACGCGGAAATCGCCTTCTGGTCCCTGCTTTGGGATGTGGCGGAGTCGGCCGCCCGCCGGGCGCAAAGCGCGCGGAGGGAAGACACCTTCTTTCAGAAAGTGGACAATTTCCTCGACGTTGGTTCGCCCGGAAAGACCACCGCCCGCAGTCTCGCCAAAGAAATGCAGCTGAGCATGGCGCATGTGAATCGCACCATCAAATCCCGGCACGGAATCACCACCGTCCAACTGATCCGAAAACGACGTCTACAAAGGGCCCACCACCTTCTTCTGCACAGCACGATGCCAGTCAAGCTCGTCGCCGCCGAATGCGGCCTGGGCGACCTCCAGCAGTTCAACAAGCTGATGCGCCGCGAGTATGGCAAAAGTCCCCGCGCCCTGCGCGGGATCCACACCGACGATCCCACCTGGACCATTGATCGAAAATAGGATCAACGGGGCGCGACAGACCAATGGAAGCTCAGTCGTGCGGTGGACAAAGCGGGGCTCCGCCTCTTTCGCTTGTCCCATGCTGCGGGATGGGCAACCCAACCGAGATTGATTCGCGCCGTGCCCGGCGTTTCGGCCCTGCGGGCTCAGTCTTCAACTGCTTTCCCGCACAAGCTCCCGCAATGATTGGGTCTCATCCTCTCGGGTAAGTCCCTGGGCTCTCGGCCCTTTCACTCTTTACCTCTTTGCCCAGCAAAGAAGTACTCACGAGAGGATTAACCCCACTGCGGGGTTCTGCATCTTGGCTTCGCTTTTTCGAGTGGCGCCATCGCGCCGGGCAGTCGAACCGAGGTTCTCATCCTCTCGGTTAATCCCCTGGGCACTCGGCCCTTTCACTCTTTACCTCTTTGCCCAGCAAAGATGGTGCTCACGAGAGGATTAACCCT
>JBGSVZ010000016.1:0-73221 GCA_041752695.1 Terrimicrobiaceae bacterium | reverse complement strand
AACAACCAGCACGCGTGATCGCAGGAGTGTTGCCACCTCGTCGAGCCGGAGCAGGCGTTCCCTTCCCCGCGTGATCAGGCGGGCGGCAGGCTCGTCGAGCACCAGCGCCGCTTTCTCCACTTCGACCCGCAGGGCGGGAATTCCGCTGCGCACCGCCGCGGCACGCGCCTCCGCGAAGGCCTGCCGGGCTGCAGCAATGCGCAACCCTCTCAAGGCCAGGCCGGATTCGATAAGGGCATGCGCGACCTGCCGGGCAGGAGGAAGCACCGCGGGATCGACCTCCCGAAGAGTACGCCCGGCTTCCCCGAGTTTTCCGAGCAGCAACAACCGCCTCGCCTGCAAGTGCCGGACATGGGCGGCATTGAGCCCATCCCCGTGTTTTTCCAGCACCCTCCTGGCGGCATCCAGCTCCGCGACCGGCCACCCGAGATCGCGTAGGACAAAGGCAATCTCCGCCATGGCCACCAAGCAGCGTGCCCGGGCAACAGCGTCCTTCGTTCCAAACGCGCGCGCCGCTTTTTTTAGAAGCATTTTCGCCGGGCCGAATTCCTCAAGTTGCGCCATGGCGATACCCCGGAGAGCCAGCGCAGGAGGCTCTCCGCGCAGACCCACGACCTTGAGAGCCAGGAGTGGATTTCCCGACTGGAGCGCGTGGGCGGCGGCGGAGAGATGCGGGTCCATCGGAAATCGCGACACAATTGTCACTCACTGCCTCTCTTGCCCAGCGATAAGTTTTTCCCAGCACCAAACTTCACCACACCATTGAAAATCCCCATGCCCATCCATCCGACCGGAACCCGCGAGCAATGGCTGGCCGCGAGGCTCACACTGCTCGAAGCGGAAAAAGAACACACCCGCCGCGGTGACGAACTGGCCCGTCAGCGCCAGGCATTGCCTTGGGTGCGCCTCGAAAAGGAGTACCGCTTCGCCACCGGCACCGGCAGTGCCACGCTCGCAGACCTCTTCCGGGGACGCTCCCAGTTGCTCGTTTATCATTTTATGTTCGGCCCCGACTACACGGCCGGCTGCCCGTCCTGCTCCGCCATCGCCGACGGGTTCAACGGTTTCGCCGTGCATCTGGAAAACCATGACGTCGCGCTCACCGCCGTCTCCCGCGCTCCCCTGGAAAAACTGCAGGCCTTTCAACGCCGTATGGGCTGGTCGTTCCCGTGGGCCTCGTCATTCGGCTCGGATTTCAACTTCGACTTCGACACTTCCTACACCGAGGACCAGCAGCGCACCGGCATCACCTACAATTACCGCCGCGAACCCTCCCTGGGGGCCCGCCCGCCGGAACACTCAGAGATTCCCTCCCGCACCACACCCGACGGCCCGTCAAATGGCGCATTCATGACCGGAACCGACATCGAGACCTACGCTCGCGAACGCCCCGGCCTGAGCACGTTTATCCGCGAGGATGAAACCATCTATCACACCTACTCCACCTATGCGCGCGGACTCGACGCCCTCTGGAGCGCATACCAATGGATCGACCGTACGCCTCTGGGCCGGAACGAAAGCGGGCATTGGTGGCGTCACCACGACGACTACAACTGCGACTCCACACCCGCACCTTGCTGTGCGGGAGAAACAACAACCGGGGCCGCCCAATGAAAATCCCCTGCCGCCGTTGGGCCAAAGAACCAGCGCGTTCCAACTTGTCCAAGCCCCGGTGTGCCGGGGCGTTGAGCGCCCTGCTCTCCACCGCGACGCTGGTCCTCATGCCCAAGTGTCCGCTGTGCATCGCCACGTGCCTTGCCGCCACCAGTGGCATCGGGATCACCGTGGGTGCCGCCGGCCACCTCCGCACCGGCGCCGTGATTTTCTGCTCTGCGGTCCTGGCGTTTCTCTCCCTTCAACTCGCCGGCCGTCTTCTCCGCCCCCTCAAAACCCAGGGAACAAATCAAGTCGAAGTGCGGCCTTCGTCGGCGTCGATGTAATCAAACATCGTCTGAATGTCGTCGCGGTTTTCGAATCCGCTCTCCATCTTGCGCGTGGCAAGGATTTCCGAACCGCTGTCGTTCCAGCCGCGCTTGCGCATGAATTCGTTCCAGATCTCGATATCGTTCTCCGTCGGTTTGCGTCCGTGCGCAAAACACCAGTCCAGCGACTCTTCGTCGGAAAGTCCCTCGCGCACCACGGCGGCCAGTTCTTCATACGAAACCCCGAGAAAATCCACACAGCGTTCGTCGAACCCGATACCGAGATTTTTATGCAGCTCGGGATGCAAACGGCCTTCGGCCATCAACCGGATTTTCTCCACCATGCGGCCGAAATAAACAATGCCGCCAACTTTTTCATGAGGACTGCGGGGATAGGTCATTCCGCAATCTTGCGAGGAAAGAGGGCCGACTCCAAGAGCGTTTTTGCAATCCCTCGCAGTCTCCCACCCAAAAAAACACCCCCCATCGCTCGAATGCGCAAGAGCGCACAGTGTTACAATAAATGTCCCAGGTGGGACATTTATTGTAACGCTGCGAAAACGCGCGGTATTGGTTGCAGAGAGCGAGAGCCAGCTGAATCGTGATGGGAAGAGACGGAAACGGCCTTCCTACCTTGGGGAGAGGTCCGCTGGCTTCGCTGTTTTTCCATCCAGGAATGACGCCAGGATCAACAAACCGGCCGCCACGCAGATGCACATATCGGCGACGTTGAAGGCGGGCCAGCGGCCGTACCAGGGGAGGATGAAATCCAGAAAATCGATCACGTATCCGTGCAAAATCCGGTCGGTCAGATTGCCAGCGACCCCGGCGGCGAGAACAGCCACGGCCAGACGGGACAGGCGGTCTTTCACCCGCCCGGTGAGCGTAATTACCACCAGCACGATCATCGCGACCGAGGCCAGCACGACAAAAAACCAACTGTGGTCGCGCATCATGCCAAACGCCGCACCGCGGTTGTGGACTTGCACGAGATTAAAAAAGCCCGGGATCACCGGGATGAGGTCGTCCGTCGAGATCCAACGCAGCACCGCGAACTTCGTGATCTGATCGAGCACGAAGAGCGGGAGGGTGAGAACGAGCCAGAGCTTCACCGTAATGCAGGTCGGAGTGCGTGGCCCACCCGTCCGATTTTTGGCCCGTTTATCACGCTGGCAAAGCTGTCGCCACGGCCTCGGCGCAACGATCACAGAGATCTTCGTGGGCAGCCTGTTTGCCCACACTGGGGACAAGCCGCCAGCAGCGGGCGCAGCCGGTGTGCAAGGATTTTTCCAGGCGCGCTGCGGTCTGCGCGGCAGGGACGACGGTCAGTTCGCTGATGATGAAAAACTCTTCGAGTTCGGCTTTTGCCGCCTCCAGCCCGGCCACTTGGTCTGCCGGCACTTCCAGTGTGATGCTGGCCTCGAGCGGCTTAGTGATGGTCTTCGCCTGACGGGCGGGTTCGATGGCCTGTTGATAGACGATCCCGCGCAGCTTGAGCCATTCTTCCATGCGGGCTTCCAGTGCCTCGTCGCGCAGGGCGGCGTTGGGCTCGGGGAAGGTTTCCAGATGCACACTTTCGGGGCGGCCAGCAAATCCCCAGGCTTCCTCCGCGGTGAAGACCAGGATGGGCGCAAGCAGGCGCGTGACGGCATCGAAGCAGGCTTGCATGACGGTTTGCGTAGCGCGGCGGCGCGGACTATTCGAAGCGTCGCAATACATGCGGTCCTTCGTGATATCCACGTAGATCGCGCTGAGATCCACGGCGCAAAATTGATTGAGCGTTTCGAAGACCGCGCGGAAATCATACGCCTCGTAAGCCGTGCGGCATTTGGCAATCACTTCCTGCAACCGGCTCAACACCCAGCGGTCGATCTCAGTCGCGCCGGACAGATCATCCCCGGAAAATCCGCTCAGATTGGCCAAAAGAATGCGCAGCACATTGCGGAAGCCGCGATAGCGCTCGGCAACCTGCTTGAAGACATCTTCGCCGAAAGGCACCTCGTCGGTGTATTGCACGGAGGAAACCCAGAGACGCAGGATGTCCGCGCCGTATTGATCGACAAAATGTTCCGCGTGGGTGGGCTTTTTGTATTCGGCCGACTTCGAGATTTTTTTGCCGTCCTTGTCCACCACAAACCCGTGGGTGATGACCGTGCGGTACGGCGCGCAGTCGTTCATGGCCACGCTGGTCATGAGCGAACTCTGGAACCAGCCGCGGTGCTGGTCGGTCGCTTCCAGATAAACATCCGCGGGAAACTGCAATTCCGGACGGTGACGCAAAACGGCCTCGTGCGACACTCCGGAGTCGATCCAGACGTCGAGCGTATCATTACGGCGGGTCGTATCCGCGGGCAGGCCCACGGCATCCGCCCACCAGGCGTCGTCTTTTTCGAACCAGAGATTGGTCCCCTGCCCTTTTACCAGGTCGGCAACCTTTTCAATGACCGCCTGGTCGAGGATGGGTGCGCCGGCCGCGTCATAGAAAACGGGCAGCGGAACACCCCACGTGCGCTGGCGGGAGATGCACCAATCCGGGCGCGACTCGACCGTGCCCGCGATGCGGTTGCGGCCCCAGAGCGGCAGCCATTTGGTTTCGTCCACCGCACGCAGGGCACCGGGACGAATGTCGTCCACCCGGATGAAAAACTGTTCGACGGCGCGGAAAACGACCGGCGTTTTCGAGCGCCAGCAATGCGGGTAATCGTGGGTGTAATCCTCCGACGCCAGCAACGACCCCTGCCCGCGGAGAAATTCCACGATCTCCTTGTTCGCGGCGAAGACGTATTTCCCGACCCATTGCGGCATGCCGCAGTCGTCGGTGAGTTTGCCGTGATCATCCACCGGCGAGAGCGTCGGCAGGCCGTTTTGCTGTCCCGCGATGTAGTCGTCCTTGCCGTGGCCGGGCGCGATGTGAACCTGGCCGGTGCCGGTTTCCATCGTGACAAAATCCGCCGTGATCACCCGCGACATGCGAGGCAGAAAGGGGTGTTGGGCTTCAAGACCGGCGAGTTCCGCGCCCTTCAGGACGGCCAGTTCGGCGGTCATTTTCAATCCCGTCGCCGCCGAGAAGCTTTCGGCCAGCGCCTTTGCCACGACAAACCGCGTACCTTCAAATTCCCCCACCACGTAATCTGCGCGCGGGTCGACCGCGATGGCCACGTTGGCCGGCAGGGTCCAGGGCGTGGTTGTCCAGATGACAAACGAAGCGCCCTCCAGCGGTCCCTCGCCATTCGCCAGGACAAACTTCACATAGATCGCCGGATCCGTGCGTTTCGCATATTCGACCTCAGCCTCGGCCAGCGCGGTTTGGGCGCCGGTGCTCCAGAGGACCGGTTTCTTGCTGCGATAGACGAGGCCTTTTTGCACAAACTTGCCAAATGCGCGGATGATCTCGGCCTCGTAGCCGGGGTCGAGGGTGAGATAGGGATTTTCCCAGTCCCCAAACACGCCCAACCGCCGGAATTGCCGCCGCTGGATGTCGATAAATTTCCGCGCGTATTCCTCGGAGCGTTTGCGCACCTCGACCGGCGACAAGCCCGCGCTTTCCTTCACCACCTTAAATTCGATGGGCAGCCCGTGGCAGTCCCATCCGGGGACGAAAGGCGCGCGGAAACCCAGCATCGACCGCGACTTCACGATAAAATCCTTCAGCACCTTGTTGAGCGCCGTGCCCATGTGAACATCGCCATTCGCAAAAGGAGGGCCGTCGTGCAGCACAAACAAAGGCGCATCGGCCCGCGCTTCCTGAATTTTCCCATACAACCCAGCGGCCTCCCAGCGGGCGAGCATCTCCGGCTCGCGGGTGGTGAGACCGGCCTTCATGGGAAAATCGGTCTTCGGAAGATTCAGGGTGTCCTTGTAACTGCTCATTGGAAAAGGGGGAAATACTTATCAGCCTGTGGCCCGGAGGTCAAATGGCAGACGCGGCCCGCGTTCGCCGACCGACACCGCAACCGCTTGAAATGGTGTCACCCGACCGATCGGGAACGGTCGAGAATTTAGGAAAGGCCAGGTGCGGAGACGTTCTCGAGAGCTTCGCAAGTCCTGGCGGTGGCCCCATGGTGGCCGGCGAGGCATTTCGCCCCATTGCTTGCGAGAGTCGCACATCGGGCGGGATCCTGGAGCAAATCGCCTACGACGGCCTCTAGGGACGCAACATCCGGCACCTGGACGATTCCCTGTCCGCGCACGAGCTCGGCGACGAGCGTGAGAAAGTTTTGCATGTTGGGACCGACCACAACGGCCTTGCCCGCCGCCACCGCCTCGGCGGGATTCTGTCCTCCATTGGCCGTGAGGCTCTTGCCGACAAAAACGACCGTCGCGCAGTCATACCATTCGCGGAGTTCGCCCGTGGTGTTCACAAGCAGGACATCAGGATCGGGCGCGGAGGGTTCACCCGCGGCTCGCAGCGCCACACGAAAGCCGAGCTGGGTGAGTTCGTCCCGCACCGTGCGCCAGCGTTCGGCATGGCGGGGCACCACAATAAAAAAAAGATCGGGAACCGCGAGGCGAAGCCGCTGAACCATTTCGCCGAGCAGCTTTTCCTCGCCGGCATGGGTGCTGCCCGCCAGGAAAATCGGGACCCCATCGCCGACCCCCAGCTCGCGCAGGGCCGGGCGAAAGTCGCGGCGCGGAGGGGCGCTTTCCTCGGAATCGTCGAACTTAATGCTCCCCGTCACCACAATTTTCCCAGGATCCACGCCCAGGGCGGCCCATCGCCCCGCATCGGCGGGTTCCTGCACACAGAGGAGGTCGAGCTGATTAAACACCGGGGCCACGATAGTGCGCACTTTCCGGTAGCGCGCTTCAGAGCGGGTGGAGAGGCGAGCATTGACCAAAGCCAGCGTCGCACCCTGCTTTTGCGCCTCGGCGGTGAGATTCGGCCAGATCTCGGCCTCGACCAGAATGAGACGGCGCGGACGAATCAGCCGCACGGCGCTCCGCACACTCCAGAAAAAATCGACGGGATTGTAGATGGGTTCGAGCCAGTCGGATTTTTCGGTGCTGGCAAGGGCAAACCCCGTCGACGTGGTGGTGGAAAGGACGACATGGAGGTCAGGTTCGCGGCGCTTGAGTTCGCGAATAAATTTCTGGGCAATCAGCACCTCGCCCACGCTCACGGCATGGATCCAGGTCCAGCCCCCGCGGGAAAGTTTCTCCCGGACCCGGGGCGAGTAGATGGCGAACCGCTGGCCGAATTTGTGGCGGTATTTGCCCCGGCGCAACATCCGAAAAACAAACCCCGGCAGCAGTCCGAGGAGCACGAACGGAAAGACGATATTGTAGAGCAGGCGAATCGCAGTCATGCGGGGTGCGTGTAATACGCCACCTCGCTCGCGCCATAGCGGCGACTGCGGAGCAAGGAAAGCAGACAGGAAACGGGCTCCGTTCTGACCGGAAAGCGCTCCAGAACAAAAGTCCCATGAGGCGCCAGGGCCGTGACCAGATGCGGAGAGGCAAGAAGCTCCGAGGCGAAGTCGCGATCCTGGGCACCTTTCGTGTAGGGAGGATCGGCGAAGATCAGGTCGAAATTTTCCGCGCCATAGAGCTCAAGAAATTTCAAGGCATCCATGGTCTGCACCGAACCTTCGAGCTTGGAACGGCGCAAATTATCCCTCGTGCAGGAAACGGAGCGCGGATGGAGATCCACAAAGACGGCGGAGGCCGCGCCGCGACTGAGTGCCTCGATGCCCATGCCACCGGACCCGGAAAAAAGATCCAACACCCTCGCGCCAGGCACGGCATCGCCCAGGCTGGAAAAAATGGCCGCGCGCACGCGGTCCATGGTGGGACGAACCCCGTCGGGGGGAGGCGTCAGCGGCAGGCCGCGGGCTTCGCCGGCTATGATGCGCATGGTGGGAGGGCCAGGTGACAGGGGAAATGGCCAAGAGGAAGCGCTCCGCCAGTCGTGGCGCGCATTTGGGCGAGAACGGAGGGACGACCGCTATTTCTCGGCATCCTTTTTGTCACCCGTTTTTTTCTTTTGGGTCGGGATCGATTGGAAAAGATTTTTCAGAATGCCCGGGACCCCACCGCCCATTTTCACGCCGGTGATTTTTTCCAGCAGGTTCGTCTGCGGATTGTCCACCTTTCCCGTGACCTCGAACGTCACCTGACGATACTCGGGAATTTCGGACTCGACAAAATTTTCGCCCAGCAGGCCTTTCAATTGTTTCTGGAGCTTGGCGTTGACGAGAAGGCGGGCGTCCAGATCAAGCTTCCCATTAAACTTGATCGGCCCGGTGCCCGTGATGATGAGATTTTCCGATTTGAGAATGAGGTCATCGATCGTCACCCGCTCATTGCCAATGGTCAGATCCACCTTGGCATCGTGGAGTTTGAGGAGTTGGAGTTCGTCGATCTGGAAAAGCTCTCCGAGTTTGACCAGAAACTCCATGGGCCGGAGCCGGGCGGAAATGAGTTCGAAGTGCCCCTTGCCCGCCACGGAATCGCTGTGACGGGGATCGCCGGTGAGGTTGAGCGTGCCTTGCAATTGTCCGTCCGTCTTACCCGGTTCCACGTGGGCATCCTCGAAGAGTTTTTTTAACATCACGCCAGCCAGATTGGCAGAAAGGGCGTAAGACGGTTCGCTCCCGGTATCCAGCCGATAGGACGCGGTGAGATTTCCTCCGGCCAGCATCCCTTTAATGTCCGGAAAATCGAGCACTGTGCCGTCCCAGGTGAATGGACCGCCGATTTTGTTGGGTTTGAGCGAGCCGGACACCTCCATCCTCGCGACATAGAAGGTGCCTTCGGCCTTGCGACCATCCAGAACCTTCGCGTCGATATCGACTTTTTCGAGGGAGAGGACCGGGCGGCTTTTGGCGTCAATGAAGACGACCGTGCCTTCCGTCAGCCGGATTCCATCCACTTCCCCACGGAAAGAAGGCCCCTTAATCGACGGGCCTGCCGGCGCGCCTGGCACCTCCACATCTTTCGGACGCCGTGAGGGCAAGGGCAGAATCCAGTTGCCGTCGGCCGCCTGCCGGACGATCAGGGTGGGTTCGATGAGCAGGGCTTCCCGCACGATAAAACGCTGCTGCAGGAGGGGCCAGAGAAGAAAGCGGACACGCACGCCGCTCGCCTCGACGATATTGCGCTCGGGCGCGGTGGGATCCGGGATGCTGAGACCGCGCAGACTGAGGCCGCCCCACGGCGTGTAGGAGGTGTTTCGAATCTTGATTTCCGTGCCCAGCGACCGCTCGACGGCGGTCCGGAGACGCTGCTGAACGCCTCCGGATTGTAAATAAAGGTTGATGCAGAGCAGAACAAGAGCGATGACCCCGGCGAAGGCGGCCGCTGCTACGAAAAATCGCTTGGCTAATTTGGGCACCCCGGGAAGGTACGCGAGTTCGGCAGAAAGTGAAGTGTGAAGAAAAATCAAAAAATCCTCGTCATCTTAAATCCCGCGGCACGCGGGGAGCGGGCCAATGCCCAACGCGACAAAATCAAGGCGTTTTCCCTGAGGGCGGTGGTGCAGACCACCTCATCCCCGGGGGACGCGAGAACCATGGCCGCCCGGGCCGTGGAAGACGGGTACACCACCATCGTGGCGGCCGGCGGGGACGGTACCGTCAACGAAGTGGTGAACGGCATTGCCGGGGCCGAAGTAAAATTCGGCATCCTCCCGGTGGGAACCATGAACGTCTTCGCCACCGAACTGGGAATCCCGCAAAACGACCTGCCCGCTGCCTGGCGGATTATCGACGGCGGATTTGTCCGGCCCGTCGACCTGCCCCGGGCGGGAGGAGAGTATTTTGTGCAACTGGCCGGTGCCGGCCTCGATGCCGAGGTGGTACAACGCACCACTCCAGACTCCAAAAAGGCACTGGGCCCGATGAGCTATTTGATCACGTTGGCGCAGGTGGCGGCACGCAAACCGCCCATTGTCCACCTGGACCCTGTGGACGGTCCCCCGCGGGAGGGCAGCTTTGTCCTGGTGGGGAACGGACGGTTATACGGGGGACCCTTCGTGCTTTTCAAAGATGCCAAATTGGACGACGGGCTGCTCGATGTCCTGGTTTTCAAAAATCAAAGTCATTGGGACCTCATCCGGTATTTTCAGGCCATTGCCTTCGGCAATCATCCCGGCCTCCCCGACGTGGAATATTTTCAAACCCGGGGCCTGCGATTGATGAGTCGCGAATACGTGCCGATGGAGCTCGACGGGGAACTCTCCGGAGCCCTTCCCTGCGAGTTGGGCTTCTCGTCGCGCAAACTCAACGTGCTTGTTCCCGCGCCCGCAGTGGACGAGGAGGCCAATCGCGTCTAATTTCCCGCATGAACCCTATGGGAAGGCCGCTCAAGGCCGTGCCAGTCCTGATCGGCGTGAACGTGCTCGTGTTTCTTTACCAGATCACGCTGGCGCCCCCGCGATTCCTCGGCACCTACGCGCTGAGCGTGCCGGGGCTGGAAGCTGGCGGCTGGTGGCAGTTTATCACCCATGCCTTCCTCCATGGAAACACCCTCCACCTGCTCTTCAACATGATGGGCCTGTGGTTCGCCGGACGCGTGGTGGAGCGGGTGATGGGAACCTGGCGGTTTCTGGCGCTGTACGCGATCGCCGCAGTGGCGGGCGGAGTCTTTCAACTCGCGCTTGGCCACGGGGCCGCCTTGATCGGTGCCTCGGGCGCGGTGTTCGGGGTGATCATCGCTTTTACCACCATCTTTCCGGAGTCGAAGATCGTCGCGCTGCTGTTTTTTATCCCGGTCCCACTTCGGGCGAAATACCTCGGCTGGGGCCTCGCCGGTTCGTCGCTGTTTTTCCTAGTCACCGGTCTGATGCCAGTAATCGGGCATGCCGCTCATCTGGGAGGGTGCGTGGCCGGGTATCTTTTTGTGCGTTTCACCGCGCACCGTGTTCCCGGATCTCCCGCCCCGCTTCCGGGACTAACTCCCCCCGTAGTCGGACGATATGCGCCAGACGCAGATCACCGCAATTTCCACTGCAATCCAAACTGACATCAGCCCATTAAAAACCGAGAACGCGTTAAGCTCCCTCCCCTGCCACGACCAGCGAAGGCGCGGGGCGAGCACGACAATGATCGCGGAGACGGTAAATAGAAAGGGCAGGAAGAGGCCGAGAATAAACCGGTTCCCACTGATGATCGAACTATACCACGCCACCAGCAGATAATAGCCGCCAAAATACGCCAACAGGGCAAGCGGAGGGAAAGGACGTCGCAGAAAGAGCCGAAGGGCCAACCGCCATTTCCAGGCGACTAAAAACGCGGCAAAGGCCAGGTAGGCCAGACAAATACCCAAATACCCGTAGCTGCCTCTCATGGAGTTAAAAACCACCGAGATGCCTTTGACGATTCGCCAGGCGATTTCCCCCGCGGAATGCGTCTTCAGGTAATTGGAAAAACTGGGAATCTGGTCAGCGGGAAGATCGGGCCACCCTTTGCGGTCCCCGGCCGCTCGCGTGCGCGCTTTGGCCTCCTTCCAGGAATCCGTCCACATGTAAAAAGTGGAGTTTACATTGTAAAAATAACGCCCGAAGACCTTTTTGCTATTAGCGATATAGGGGTAAACCGACGCCAGAAATACCACCGTCACCAGAATCGCCGCCCCGACTTTTCCCAGCGGGGGAAAATTCGATTTCCAGCGTTGCCAGAGCCCGTCCAGTGGCAGAAAGACCAGGACAACTAATAGCCCGGGCAGAACGGACGCTTTTGTCAGATGCGCCAGACCCAATAACCCGCCCGCCAACACCGCCGTCCAGAATCCCGGCCGGCCGAACAGTCGCCAGCAGAGCAGAAAGACGGCAAAGGTGAGGAAATAATAAAGGACCTCCGCCTGCACATAAGCCGCCTTGAAGAGGAAAACGGTAAACGCGGCAAGGAAAAGAATGTTCAGGGCATGATGCCGCGGAAATTTCCTGAGAAATACCGCACCGACAAAAATCAGGCCGGCAAAAGCGAGAGCCGTATTGATGTGTTTCGCCGTCGGAAAAAACGCATCGGGCTTCGCCCCCTTCTCCATAAACAGCGACAGAAGGCCGGGATAAAGCGGCATGCGATTGCGAGGATTCAGGTAGGCGTAGTCGCTGTCCCGCATGGCGATGCCCTGCTCGATATAGGCTCCTTGATCTGTGCGATCGATATCCCGATTGACCCGAACGCCATGGTCCATCGCACGACTCAAAAACAGTAGGGAGCCGAAAACCAAAAGCAGGGCAAGCAACAGAGGGGCGGTTCGCTTAAGGCCAGCAGGAAAAAAATCTACGGATCTCACGGATTAACACGGATGCTGCACGAGACGATATGCTTGTTCAGATGCTCCCGCTTCGTGGGGCCAGGAGTACGTCGCAGGTGCCCGAATTTCCGTGCTTGGCCCATCCGTGGTTTCAACCGCTTCTTCAGACCCCCTTGAGTCCTGCGAGCAGCAACTCGGCATTGGACCGGGTATGCTGAAGATTGGTCATGAGCACTTCCATGGCCTCGGCCGCGGGAAGTTCGGAAAGCTGACGCCGGATTTGCACCACACGTTCATACTCGTCGGGATGGTACAGCAGTTCCTCACGCCGCGTGCCGGATTTGACGATGTGAATGGCGGGAAAAATTCGCTGCTCGGCAATCGACCGGTCCAGGTGGACCTCCATATTTCCGGTGCCTTTAAACTCCTCAAAGATCAGGTCATCCATCCGGCTCTGGGTTTCCACCAGCGCGGTGGCCAGAATGGTGAGGCTGCCGCCCTCCTCCACATTGCGGGCGGAGCCGAAAAACTTCCGCGGTCGGGAGAGGGCCTTGGTGTCAACGCCCCCGCTCATCGTCCGGCCTTTGCCCGGCTGGAGATTATTGTAACCGCGCGCCATCCGGGTGATCGAGTCCACCAGAATAATCACATCCTTGCGCAGTTCGACCAGGCGTTTGGCGCGTTCGGAAACAGCTTCACAGACCTGGACGTGGCGGGCGACCGCCTCATCAAAAGTCGAACTATAAATTTCACAGTCGAGATCGCGGCGCAGATCCGTCACCTCCTCGGGACGTTCGTCCACCAGGAGCAGAATAAGCGCCACCTTCGGGTGATTCGCCCGGATTGCCTTGGCAATGGCCTTCAGCATAAGCGTTTTTCCGGCCCGGGGCGGAGCCACAATCAAACCCCGCTGGCCCATGCCCAGCGGAGCAATCAGATCCACCGCACGCGCGCTCAGGGAGGAACTCTGCGCCGCATCCAGAAAAACCCGGCGATTAGGGAAGAGCGGTGTCAGCTTTTCAAAATCTGCCGGGGCCTGCCATTCCCCAACGGGAATTCCCTCGATGTCCAGAATCGCTTCGACCACAAGCCCCCGCTCACGGTCCTTGGGCAACCGAAGCGAACAATGAAGGAAAAGACCCGACCGCAGATCCAAAGGCCGCAGGAGCGACGCTGGAACCAGGACGTCTTCCGGACCCGGCCGCAGATTAAACGCCGGCCAGCGCAGCACGCCGCTATCTCCGGTCACCTCCAGAAGACCCGTGGCCAGAACGACCCCACCCTGCCCGAGCTGCAGCTTCGCCTGGTCGAGGACCAGATGGTGGCGCGAGCTATCCGGACGCAGCCGGATACCAAGCTCCGCCGCGCGGGCAAGGAGCTTCTCCAGACTCAGGGTTTGGAGCGTGTTTAAACACAAGGGCTCCAACGCGGGCGGAGGAGAAGAATTTTCAACCGTATCGGTCATGCAAATGGCGGGCTAGGAAATCGGTTTGGGTCGTCAGGCTTTCCAGAGCGCCTTCGTTCCAGACGACGTGGTGAGACCGGGAGATTTTCACCCCCATCGGCATCTGGGAAGCAATGATTTTCTCGGAAATTTCCCGGGGTAGTTTTCGGTTCTGTTCCAGGCGGGAGAGCTGAATCTCGAGCGAACACGCCACGGTGACAATCTTATCGAAGAGCGATTCAGCCTTCGTCTCAAAAAGCAGTGGGATATCCACGACAAAAAGGCGATTCACTGCCGCTGCCTCCCGGGCCTGACGCGACCATCGATCACGGATCATGGGATGGAGAATGCCCTCGAGCGTCCGCTTTTTCGCAGCATCCTTGTAGATCAGTTCGCGCAGTAGGGCGCGGTTAGGTTTTCCCTCCTCCCCGTAGGCTTGGGGATGGACGCGTTCCAAAACTTGCTCGCGAATGGAATCATCCTCATCAAGAAGCTCGCGCGCACACGCATCAGTGTCAAAGGCGTCTGCTTCGATACGTTCGAGCAGAAGCTTTCGAAAGGTGGACTTCCCTGACGCAATTCCACCAGTGATTCCAATGAGGGGCATGACAGCGTCGTTTCCTGTTGCCCGGAACCCGCCATCCCCCGCTTTCCAAAGAAAGCAGGGGAAGGAGCAAGGATTTATTTGCCGGGGCTGCCTTTTCCGAGATCGAAGACAGGGGCCGGCACTTCCTGAGGGAGGCCAAGCGGTTCCACAATTTCTTCCGTCTCGTCCTCCTGACGAACCGGACGACCTTCCGCGTCCATGAGTCGGGCAGTTACGAAGATGATCAAGTTGCGTTTGATTTTCTGATCAACATTGGAACGGAACAATCGGCCGGCCAAGGGGATATCCCCTAGGAGCGGGACCTTGTCCTGCACTTTTTGAACGTCTTCGCGGATCAGTCCGCCGAGGGCGATCGTCTGGCCATCCCAGATGCTCACGCTGGTCGTCACTTTGCGGGTCGAGAAGATCGGCTGATTGATCACGTTTTCCGTGAGGACCGGTGTATCGATTGAAAAAGTCAGCGGGTTGTATTGGGCACCAAAGATCGGTGAGCCATAGTTGACGAACCCGTCGAACTCGACCACCTCTGGCGAGAGATTGAGATCGATCGTGTAGCCATCGGGTCCGACCACCGGTTCAACTTCCAAGGTCACACCCAAGTTGCGTGTTTCGAATGCCGTGGGGGTCGTAGGCGTAACCACACCCGTCGTGATGATACTCCCGGGAGACAAAACGATGACGCCACCGCTGCCGCCACCAGTGGAGGGAGGAGGAGGCTCCGGCGGATTAAACTCCGTGGGGTAAGGGAACTCCCGAACAACCCGAACGATGGCTTTGTGGCCGCTCTTGGTGGTGACTTTCGGAGCGGACATCAGATCGACACCTTTCTTTTGGTCCAGAGCACGGATCACGACCTGGAACTGGGGATTCGTAAAGATTCCGGAAACGCCGAAGATGGCTGGTGCGGCAAAATTTGCGCCGGGCAAGACCCCTGCCAAAAGCGCATCAATACTGTTCGCGGAAACCGCTGAGGCCGTGCTCGTGCCAACCCCGGTGCGCAGGCCACCCGTGAGGGGATAACCACCATTGGGAGCTCCCGAAGCGCCGATAGGCGCGCCACCGGAGGTGAAGGGGAAATTCGCAGGGTTTGGCGAGGTGGGATCCGCATTGGTTCCAGAACCCTGGGTTCCCCCGGCGCCATACACGCCACCCCCTATCGAGAAGGGACCGACCAGCCAATCAAATCCGAGCTCTTTCAGATTGTTCTGGGTAATCTCCAGAAACTTCGACTCGATCTCGACCTGGGTAGGCTGAACACCGACGGCCGCGTCCACGATGAAATCGACTAGATCAATCGCATCCGGGGTGTTACGCACGATCAACTTACTACCAGCCGGAACATATTGAGCAAAGGCACCGGTGGGAAATGGCACACCGCTCTGGGCAAGATAGGTCTTGGCGTCAGTGCGGGCACCGATCCGCCGGACGGACGTATCGGCAGTTACCACACCGGGAGCTGGGTCAGATCCTTCACCGGCAGCATCCGTGGGGATAAATCCGGGAGGCACGCGGTATTCCTTCGTCACCAAATCCGTGGTGTTTTCCGAGAGAGGCACAATGGAGACGGCATAGGGGTCGATTTTGTACTTCAACCCGGAAAGTTCCGTCAAATAACGCAAGGCCTCAATGAGAGGAACGTTGGTGAGGGCGAGAGTAATTTTGGTGTTCTCGTTGCCTCCCATGGTAGGTGCCGGTGCTGCAGGGTCGGCTGGGGGCGCGGCAGGATCAACGACAGGAGCGGGACCCGCGCTTTCGAGTTTAAGAACGATGTTAACTCCCCGGCGATCCTGTGGGTTATCCGTCGTAGTGTCCAAATCTTTGCTGCGCTGTTTGAGAAAATCCACCGCTTCCCGGACAGTCGCATCCTGCAGATCAATGCGCGGGATGATGATGCGATTCAGCTTGTTAACAATTGCTTCCGTGCCGCGGATCCCCGTACGGTTGACGGCCCCGACAGAGGTAGTACGTCCGCCCTGAAAACGGCGAACAGGTCGCTCCCAAGTCTGGTCGACCTCCCACAGCATGCGGCTGCGGGTTTCGTTGTAGGCGTTGCCGTAATACTTCGATTTATCGAGGTTCACCTGCTCCATGCCCTTGCGGGCCGCAATATTGTAGCGATCAATATTGAGAACCTGTTCGTAGCGTTTCATCGCCAGATCAAAGCGACCGGTCTGATAATATCCCTCGGCTTCATAAAGGAGCCGGGTGACTTCCTCCGTGTCAGCCGCAGACCCCGGAGTTACTGTCTTGTTGTAATAATCGGGTTGCTCGAGGTTCGCCAGGAGCTGAACGGCTGGCTTGTAGGAGGGATTGTACCGGGGTTGCAGAACAGTTTTTGCCACTTTCTCCGCGTCGCTATACCTTCCCGTCGCAATGAGATGTTCCGCGTAGGAAATCGAGGCCCGGCTGAATTTGTCCAAGGTGGACGCACGCATCGAACCGCTGGCCGACCCAGCAGGAACCAGATCCAGGGCATCGAGGTAGCTGACGTAGGCGGTCTCGTAGTCTTTGTCGGCAATGGCCTTGTCGCCTTTGGTCACCAATTGGTCGGCGACGACCAAGTCTTCCTGACGCCGAACGATCTCACGGTCAGCGACGGACTCCAGATTCTGGGCGCTCAGGGAGCCCAAGGAAGTCGCTAACGCCATCGCAGGAAAAAGGAAAGCCGGTAGTCTCATAATATCAGGTAGGGGCAAAAATCTCATTTTCCGGGGCGGCAAGTCATTGGGGTAGAGGGATGGAAGAGGCGTCACCGGGGATGATCTCGTCGCCAATGGCGGCGGCGTCCGGCACGGCGATAATTTCATTCTCCTCGTCCACTTTGATCAAAGGCTGGCCAGCGGGGTCCAACAGATTGGCGGTCACAAACATAATGAGGTTCCGTTTGATGTGCTGATCGGCGGTGGTCCTGAAGAGCCGCCCGGCGATCGGAATATCGCCAAGGATCGGGACTTTATCTTCTGTCTTCTGAATGTCCTCACGCATCAGCCCACCAAGGACAACGGTCTGACCGTCGTAGACCGTGACTTCGGTGGTCACTTCCCGCGTCGAGAAGACCGGCTGATTGATGATGTTGTCGGTCATCGTGATCGTCCGGCTGATGGACGGAACGAATTGGAGAATATTTCCATCCGCGTCGATCAGGCCACCGCCAACCGTGGTAGCGACGGTATTAATCGGGCTGCCGTAATTGATGAATCCATCAAACTCGACAACGCGGGGCGAAAGTATCAGATCGATCGTGTATCCGTCCGGACCGACCGTGGGTTCCACTTCGAGAGTAATACCGACTGGCTTGGTCTCGAACGAGGTGGGAGTCGTGGGTGTGGCGGGCGTATAGATTGATCCTGGAGTCTGTGTCACCTGGGGCAAATCGAATTCCGTGGGATAACGAAACTCGCGAACAATTTGAATGGTTGCCCGGACACCGCTTTTTGTGGTCACCCGGGGAGCGCTGACCAGGTCCACGCCCTTTTGCTGATTAAGAGCGCGGAGAACAACCTGGAACTGAGGATTCGTAAAGACGCCCGCGACGGACATGATGGCCGGGGCTGGCCCGAGAGGAGAACCGAAGAGCAAGGCGTCAACCGCATTGACGCTGATGGCGGTCGAGCCTGACCGATTACCGCCCGTGATCGGACCCGAC
Source organism: Terrimicrobiaceae bacterium (assembly GCA_041752695.1). Classification (GTDB taxonomy): domain Bacteria; phylum Verrucomicrobiota; class Verrucomicrobiia; order Chthoniobacterales; family Terrimicrobiaceae; genus CALCJD01. Next base: position 55,405 of record JBGSVZ010000016.1, on the reverse strand, counting down.
GTGGCACCGGAGGCTCCAACCGGCAAGCCATTTGGACCAATGATGGGATAAGCATTGTTATTGAGAGACTGATTCAGCCCGGGAGTTCCGCCGCCACCATACACTCCTGATCCGCCAGCGAGGGCAAACTGGCCGATCAGCCAATCCACACCCAGTTCCTTGAGGTTGTTTTGGGTGACTTCCAAAAATTTGGATTCGATTTCGACTTGGCTGGGAGGAGTCGTGAGAGAGTTTTCCACCAGCGTGTCAACCAGATCGAGGTTCGACTGGGTATTTTTGACGATCAGTTTGCTCGAGCTTGCGATGAAATACGCAGTCGCCCCGGGAGGGAAGGTGACGCCGGAAGTCTCGAGAAATTCGCGGGCTCCTGAGCGTGCAGCCACGGCCGAAAGGGATCCTGCAGCTGTCGTGCCACCTGCTCCGGGCAACGGGGCAGCGCCGCCAGTGGCAGGCAGGGCCGTGATGAAACCTGGGGGAACCTTGTATTCCTTGGTAATGAGGACATCCGTCGGAGTGTTCTGCTGAACAACCGACACCGCGTAAGGTTCAACCTTCAGTTTGAGGTTGGCGGCATTTGCCACGTAGCTGATGGCCGCACGAAGCGGAATATCGGTCAGACCCAGCGTGATGCGGGCGCTGCCTTCGGGCGCACCTTCGGGAATGTTCAAGACAATATTAACTCCCTTTTTGGCCGGATCCTGTTCTGTCGTGTCCAGGGCGGCGGCGCGTTGTTTGATGAAATCCAGCGCTTCACGAATTGTCACGTCCTGGAAGTCGATCCGGGGAATGGTGATTTCGTCGAGCTTGCGATTGATCAAGGAAGTGCCACGCTGATCAATCTCTGGCTGAGCGATGATGGTGGTGGATCCGATGTCAAACTTCCGGACGGGCAGCTCCCAGCCTTTGTCCACCGAGCGCAACATGTCACCACGGGCCTCATTGTAGGCGGCACTCGCATATTTCGCGCGGGCTTGGTTGACTTTCTCCATGCCGCGCCGGGCGGCAATGTTGTAAGCGTCGACATTGAGGACCTGTTCATAGCGCTTGAACGCGAGGTCGTAACGGCCGGTGCTGTAAAATCCGTCGGCCTCCATCAACAACTGCTTGACCTCCTCTACGTTGGCAATGAAGCCGGGCGTGAGGGTTTTGTTGAAGGTGTCGGGCTGTTTGAGCTTGGCTTGAATGGCAAGAGCGGGCTCGTAGCTCGGATTATAACGGTCCTCCAGCACAACGCTGATGGTCATCGAAGCGTCCTGGAATCGGCCCTCCGAAATCCGCTGTTGCGCCAGCTTGACCGAGGCCCGGCTGAACCCCTCGACAGCTTCCTCCCGCACGGCGGCGGTGGCGGCTCCACTGCTGGGCAGGACATCTACCGCGCTCTTGAAATACGCAAAAGCCGTCTCGAAGTCCTGGTTGCGCATCGCCTCGTTGCCTTTGTTCACGGCTTCCTGAGCATGACGGGACATCTGCTCCTGGCGTCGGATCTCGCGTTCAGCGGCACTTTGGGCACCCGCTTGTTGCGCGTGGCTGGGAAGGGCGCTGAGTGCGAGCAGGACGGATACGGTAAGGACTTGCAACTTCATGGTCAGGCAACTTTATCTAGGGAACATTTTTCAAAGGGAAACGCCCGGCTCGGAGGGCAATCCCTCCGATCCACTTGCAAAACGCGTTGGTTAAGGCGCGCATGGTCAGGCTTGGCAGCGGCTTTCATTGAACCGGAGGAATTTTGTATTGTTCCTTCGACTTCTGATCTTGTATTAGGGCTTCGCTAGCGTTGATGTCAATGAGTTTATACGGGCGATCCGTTTCCGGTGTGAGGGTAAAGTCGTCGTCTTTTTTCACTTTGAAGACCGAGTTGTCATAAAGATACTCAAACTCTGCAAAAGAGGTGGGGTCGTTCGCCTCCCGGCCGCGGATGAGGACAACACGCTTTCCGGTTTCGGTGTTTTCCACCGTGAGCTCGGAGACGTCCCGATCGATCTCGTTCACCGTCTCCGATTTTGCGGTGTAGCTGATGATTTTATAAGGAGTTCCCGCAATAACCTCGCCGATGGGCAGCATCTGCGTGCGGCGATTGCCATCGAGAGGATTGATGGCGAAGGTCTGACCATCATCGGGGGTGCCCGTGAATTTGAGACGGAACGGCACCGAAATGAATTTTTTCAGACGGAGCTTCGTCCAGTAAGGTGGCACGGAGGCCTTATCCTTGGGATCAGTGCCCGCCGTATACTCATCAATGTTATTGAAGCGATCCTCGTCGGGATCCTGCTCCTTCACGTCGCGATCCCACCAAGGCAGGTTATATTTGATCAGCCAAGAATTCTTGATGGGCTCATGAAGGGGCTCTGGGCTTTCCATCGGATTGATGGGAAGCCCGTCCTTAAGCACGTAAGGAAGGGAGACAAACAGGGAGGCATCATGGCCCTTCCAGATTGGCGTAGAGGCCACTCTGCTGGAAGCCGCCGTGAGTGCCTCCACCGGATAGGGCTTGATCGTGTTGTCCTTCGGTTTTGAGCTGTTCCGTCCCTCAAACATCGCAGGGAAGCTCTGGACATTCAGTATGACCAGGACGCTACAGACCAGCAGGACCACTGCGGATGCGCCAAGGATGGCACGCTCGTAATTTTGTTTCACCCAATCCATGACAGATTATTTTTTCACCTCCGGAACGGGGGTGAAGTCGATCATCTCAAGGCGCAGGGAGACTTTCACCAGTTCGCGGCCTAGAATGACATTAAGTTCGTTGGACCCCGTCCCTTCGGTTCCTTGCGTGCTGGCAACTCCCGGCACCTCTGCTCCGCTGGGCGAACCTGCCGTTTCCTGCACGACCGGAGGTCCCTCCTGGCTGGTATTGGAAACGTTGAGAGCGCGAATGATGAGAAAGCGCTCCGACTTCAAAATCGTGTTCATGATCACGCGGAACTTGCTTTGATCCGCCGTGAAGCTGACATCAAAAAGATAGCGATCGACAATGCCGGGTTTTCTCTGCGCCGCGGGTTGTTCTTCCGGCAATGGTCGGCGAGAAAGACTGTCGATGGACTGCACTTTGACGTCGATGAGGTGGCCGACAAACTCGCTAATGACGGTAAGCTGGCGGGCAAGAACTGGAGCCGCTCGGTCTTCCGGAGGGCTGTTAATATATTGGCTGAAACCAAGGTAGAAGTCCTTCGGAAGACCCACACCAGCGGCGGTCGCTTTTTCGACCGTCTGATTAACGGCGGCGCGCAGATCATCCTGGAACTGCTGGGGCCGGATGTCGGGATTCAGCGGCGCTTCAAGCTTGGTGAGTTGCTCCTGCAGGGCGGTGAGATCCTTTTTATACTGTGTCTCAAGCGCCTTGGTCTTCTCCAAATTTTCTGCGTTGGGGAAGGGGGAGCGATTTTGCAAGGTTTGAAGCTTTTGCACCGCTTGGGTGTAAGCTGCGGACACATCGCTGTACTGCGCCATCGCTTGCGTGACGAGAAAGATGAGGGCACCCGCCGCGACCACGGTGAAAGCCGTTATTCCGGCGACGAAGGGATTTTCACGGAACCAATTCATGGCAGGGCGATGGGGTTACGGAGCGGAAGCACGAGAGTGAAATTGTAGGCCCACTTCTGGCCGTCGGGCGTCTGACGCTCAACGATCACCTTGGCCTTGTCTTTTTCTTCGATCTTAAAAACCGAGGATTTTTGGAGGTTATTCACGAACTCGTCCACCATCAGTTGCGCTTTCTCATTGGGGGGATTGGTGAGGTAGAGACCGCTGATGCGCAGTGCGTCAACTTTCGGAGGGCCTGCCGGGGCGGCTCCTGGCTTGGGCGGTCCCCCGGCAGCGGGTGCCGCGGATGGCGGCGGAGGCGACGACGTATTCGGGGAATCACCTCCGACGAGATACGGTGTTTTCCCGTCCACGAGAGGGACAAGCTCCGTGATCCAAATGTAGCGATTAGGGAGCCGGGAGCCCAAATCATCGATGATTTCCGACCAAGCTCCACGCTCGGCCGCCGCCAGAAGAAGGGGACTGGCGGACTCCACCAGCTTTTTGGTTTCGCCCTCAAGGGTGTTGAACTGGTTGGCAACCGCCTCAAGCTGACTGACATCCCGATTCACGGCGTCCAGGTTCTCCTGGGTGAGCGCGGTGGCCCGATTGAAATAAAACCACCAGGCGGCCGGGGCCAGGACCACGCAGGCGGCGGCCAGGATCAAAAACGGTTTGCGTCGGGCGATGTCCTGTTCGCGCACCACGACGGGTGGACGGAGATTGATCTCCATCGGGCAATGCTTGAGGGCACGAAGGGCGGCGCCAACCACCTCTCCGAGCGCATGTGCCTTGCCGGCAACAAACGAGGCGGTCTCCTCGTTGGCCACTGTCACGTTGCGCAGAGGATTGAGATGTTCAATGGGGATCTGCAGCTTTTCGCTGAAAAATTCGAGCATGTAGGGCAGACCGGCGGTGCCGCCGCAGAGGAAGGCCCGGACGGGCGCACTGCCCCCCTGGTTTTGCCGGTAAAAACTGATCGAACGCGCAATCTCCGCATGGAGGCGAGTCATCGTATTACGGACAATCTTGGAGATCCGCGTTTCCGTTGGGTCATCCGGTTCGGCGTAGGCTCCCCCGAGTCCGACAAATCCTTTTTCCAGCTTGAGCTTTTCGCCAACGGTGACGTCCTGCTTAAACTCCTTACCGATCGCCGCGCTGATCGTGCCGCCCCCAACGGGAATGCTTCGGCTGAAGACGCGCTGACCTTCCACAAAAACCAAATTGGTCGTGCGTGACCCAATATCAATCAGCAATGACGAACCGGTCAGTTCACTGTAATTGTAGCGGAAGGCGTTGTAGAGAGCCATGGGTGCCACATCGATGGTGGAGCTTTTGAACCCGCCCTTATTGACCGAGGCGTTTGTCTCGCCGAGTTGGTCCGCTTTGATGGCGACCAAGGCTACATCCCACATGTTGTCCTTGGAATCACCCATGATCTGGTAATCCCAAACGACCTCATCAATGGGGAAAGGCACGTTCTGCTGGGCCTCGAAGGCAATGATCTGAGAGACGTCCTCCGGGGAGGAACCGGGGAGCTTAACGAAACGAGCAAAAACGGCCTGAGAGGGCAGGCAAAAATTGACCATCAACTTGGCCGGCAGCTTGAGATCTTTCCGAAGATTTTCCACCGCGGACTCGACTTGCGCCGGGCGGGTCACGTCGGCAGCCGGGTCGACGATCAGTTCCTCCTGTTTGCAGGCATTGAGAGTGATCCCCCCGTCCGGCCTGACATGAAATTCCGCCAACGTGACGGTTTGCATGCCAAGATTGAGCGAAACGATGCGAGTAGGCGCGGCCATGAGCTAGCTGGTAAGGACTTTTTTCCGATCTCCTGGAGGTTAGAGGCCCGGACCTTTCGGTTTGATCGCCTCGTAATAATCCCAAGCGAGGGGGGCGAACGGGGTCTCGTTTTTGTTGAGAACGTATCCAGGCGTCTGTTGGAAGGAAGGCCACCATTCGCCCGTTTTGCTCTTCATACTCGTTGTGGCCACCACCTGGCCCTGTTTGCTCAAAGTCACCCCGATATCATTGACCGCGGCGGCCGCCGTGCCGGGCGCTTTCCCGTCAAAAAATCGCTCCAAGGTCCGCGGACTCACGTAAACAACCGTATGCAGGTCTTTGCCCTGAGGAATGCTCATGAGATTCACCGAGCCGACGAGGAGAGCGCCCTTCGGGAATTGTTGGCTCACATTGGTGAGGAGAATGTAAAAGTTGGCCGTCAATTCCTCCGTGTATTTCGGTTCCTTCAACCGGGGCTGCCAGTCAAAAGTGACCTCCACCTCCAACCAGGAACCCGCTTTCGCCCCCCGCTTGTCATACCGGACACCGCTGTAGGTAGGCGATTCGAGCAAGTTTGGCTCGATTTTCGTAATCTTGAATTCCGTATTCGGCTGTTGTGCAGGACTCGGAAGGCTCGTCGCCAGGAGGACAGTGAAAACGGCCGCGGGGAGGAGTTTCAAGGGAGACATGAAGGGAACAGAATACGCGAATTAGTTAAGGGAGTAAACAAAGAAAAGCCGTTTTACCGCACGTGGGGCTTGAAGAAATCGATGGTGGTGCGGATGCCCTGATCGAAGTCCACTTTCGGCTCCCATCCCAGGATCTCCCGGGCCCTCGTGATGTCGGGCTGGCGCACCTTTGGGTCATCCACCGGAAGAGGACGATGCTCGATCTTGGAGGAGGTGCCAAGAATGCGGATGATTTCCTCGGCGAACTGCCGGATGGTCATCTCCCGCGGGTTTCCGATGTTCACCGGATTATGGTAGTCGCTCATCATTAAGCGGAAGATGCCGTCAATCAGATCGGAAACGTAGCAGAAGCTGCGCGTTTGCGAGCCGTCGCCGAAAATGGTGAGGGCCTGTCCGGACAGAGCCTGCCCGATGAAGGCGGGCACCACCCGGCCGTCGTTGAGCCGCATGCGCGGACCGTAGGTATTGAAGATCCGCACGATCTTCGTATTGACATTGTGAAAGCGATGGTAGGCCATGGTGATGGCCTCGGCGAAACGTTTGGCTTCGTCATACACACCGCGCGGCCCGATGGGATTCACGTTGCCCCAGTAATCCTCGGTTTGCGGATGAATCAGTGGGTCTCCGTAACATTCCGAGGTCGAAGCGAGCAGGAAAGCTGCCCCTTTCGCCTTGGCCAGCCCGAGGCTGTTGTGGGTGCCGAGCGAACCAACCTTGAGGGTGGGGATGGGATAGTTGAGGTAATCAATCGGGCTGGCCGGGCTGGCGAAATGCCACACGTAATGCACATCCCCAGGAATGAAGATGTAGTTCGTGACGTCGTGATTGATGAACTTGTAGTTCTTGTTGCCGGCAAGGTGCTCGATGTTCGCCACGTTACCCGTGATCAAATCATCAATCGCGATCACACGATGCCCCTCCAGGAGGAGACGGTCCGTCAGGTGAGAGCCTAGAAATCCTGCGCCGCCAGTGACGACGCTTGTGATGGGTCCGGAAGAGTGAGACATCGGGCGGTCTGATTATCGGCGTAAGGCGCTTTTGACCAGCACGAAAAAGCGGCATCTGCCCGCCCCGCGCATCGTTATTTCGCTCCGGCACCCAGTAGCACGACCGGAATGGTCTGGACCAGGATCTTTAAATCCAGCGTCAGCGACCAATTGTCGATGTATTCCAGATCCATCCGTACCCAGTCGTCGAAGTTTGTGACATTATTGCGTCCGCGGATCTGCCAGAGACAGGTGAGGCCGGGTTTCATGCTGAGCCGCCGCCGGTGCGCGGCGGCTTGAAAATTCTCCACCTCGTAGAGCGGCAGCGGGCGTGGGCCCACCAGACTCATGTGGCCGAGAAGCACATTCACGAGTTGGGGCAATTCATCCAGACTGGTCTTGCGCAGCCAGCGGCCGGCCTTGGTGATGCGGGGGTCGTTCTGGACTTTAAAAACCGGTCCACTCATTTCGTTCTGCGCCCGCAGTTCCGCATGTCGCTCCTCCGCATCCACCGACATCGTGCGGAACTTCAACATGGTGAATGGCCGGCCGTGAACGCCCGCGCGACGCTGGCAAAAGATGACTGGCCCCGGAGAGCCCACCCGCACCGCAATGGCCAGCACCACAAAAAGAGGCGACAGCACCACCAGTCCAAGCAGTGCCCCGGTCCGGTCGATGAGATTTTTGACGAGCAAAGCCCAGGAGAGGTCAGGCGTCGCCCGGAAAACCAGCATCGGACGGCCTCCCAGACTTTCATAGGTCGGGCGCGCCACGGAGGTCCGGATAAAATCCGCGCTCAACCAGGCCTCCACGCCCTCGACCTCGCACGCTTCGATGGCGCGCTGGACTTTTTCCATCTCGAGCCGGCTAAACGCGAGAATGACCCGCCCCACGCTCTGGCGGTGAATGGCTTTCACCAACTCCCCGACATCACAGACCTCCAGGTCCACCCGCTCGGCAACATTGATCTCCAGACGCTGGGTCACCGTCAGGGTGCGGACAATTTCGCGCATCCGCTCCTGCTCTCCGGCGAGGATGATGCGTTCGCCCGATTCGCCCTGTTTTAACCGCAACATCCGGTGCCACGCATAAACCCGCTCTTTGAAAATCAACGCCGCAGGCGCCGCGAGGCAAAACAGGATCAGCACCGAACGGCTTGGTACCGAAAGGCGCAGGAAAATCACCGCTCCCCCAATGATCAGCCCCAGCCAGATTCCCGCCCGCGCGATTTGGTGGAGCGATTTTACGACCGTCTTCTCCAGCGGATGGGAATAGTAACCCTGCAATTCGAGCAAAAACGGCCCAAACGGCATAATGACCGCCAGCATCCAGAGAAAATACTCGAAGCCCGGAATCTCCGTCAGCGAGTCCATCACCAACAGGTTGGAATGCCTCACCGTATAGCAAAGCCAGAAGACCACGCCCAAAAGAAGCGCATCAATCAATTGGTTGAGTTGAAGACGTATTTCTTGTTGGCGCGCAATCATATATACCGACTGGCCTTCCGGCCGGACACCTTCTATTTACTCTCCCGTTATGCGTCAAAAGCAAAGGCGAATTCCGCTCAACAAACCGAACATTGTCGGGGTCATCCACACCACCGCCGGTTTCGCCGCGGCTGGCAAATCCCCCCTCGACGCCGTCGAAGTGCGCGCCGATATGCTTCCCCAACCCCCTTCCTGCGACCAAATGTCCGCCCTCCCCCTGCCGGTCATCCTCACGGTCCGCCGTTTCGACGAGGGAGGCAGTCTCCAAATCTCCGATGCGGAACGCCTTGGTCTGTATCTCGAACTCCTTCCCGCCGCCGCCGCGGTGGATATCGAAGGCCGCTCACTGCGGGCCTTCGACGAACTCATCAAAGCAGCCCACCGGGCCAAAAAGACCGTCATCGTCTCCTTCCACGATTTTGAGGTCACCCCTCCCCTTTCCCGCCTGCGCGTCTGGTCCAATCGGGCGCGCGAAGGCGGGGCCGACGTGGTGAAAATTGCCGCGAAAACTGAAAAGCCCGCCGATGTCGCCCGCCTGCTCATCCTGCAGGCCGAAGCGCAGGGTCCTCTCGCCGTCATGGGTATGGGAACCCTCGGCCGAGCCTCGCGCCTGCTTTTCGCCCGGGCCGGTTCTGTCCTCAACTACGGCTGGCTGGCAGAACCCCAGGTGCCAGGCCAATGGAGTGCGCCGGATCTCCGCGACCTCCTTGCCCGCGCCTGATGTGACTATCGCGCACGGCGCAGCCTTCGCTTTCCTCGCCGCCCTCCTCTACACGGCGGCTTCTCTTTTCCTGAAAAGTGCGCTGGAGCGCGGGGCCTCCGCCGCGCAAGTCAATGTCGCGGTCAATGTCGGAATGGGCCTCATCGTCCAGCCGCTCTGGATCCTCGACCGGCCGGAAATTCCCAACGCTCCCCTCTGGCAGCCCCTGCTTTGCGGCGGCATCTTTTTCCTCGGCCAGTTCTGCACCTTCACCGCGCTCAGCCGTGGCGACGTTTCCCTGGCCACTCCGTTGCTTGGCACCAAAATTCTATTCGTCACGGTGATTAATGTGCTGGTTTTCCAGGCACCGGTGAGTGCCCGGCTCTGGCTCGCCGCCCTCGCGGCCTCTGCCGCCATCGCCCTCATTGCCAGTGGAAAACAACGCCCCGGCCGCGCGGTCGGGCTCACGGTGACCGTCTCGCTCGTCGGCGCGGCCCTTTATTCTCTGGCTGATGTGCTCATTCAAAATTGGGGACAAACTTTTGATCGCCCCGCTTTTCCTCCGGTGATGTTCGCGACGGCAGGGCTGTTATCCGTGATGTTTTATGGCTGGAAGGACCCGGCCGCCTTCCTCGCGCCTCCCGTCGCCCGCCGGTCCTTATGGTGGGGAGCCGTTTTGTTTGGAGCGCAGATTCTCTGCTTCTTTTTTTCCCTCATCTGGACCAGGGACGCCACCATGGCAAACGTGATTTACAGTTCACGAAGCATCTGGAGCGTCGTGGCGGCCTGGACAGGGGGCCACCTGCTGGGGTTGCGCGATCTGGAGGCGGGCCGTGGAGTGATGACCCGACGCCTCCTTGGCGCGATCTTGCTCTTTGGCGCGATCCTTCTCATTCTTCTCTGATCGTGCTCACCGCTCTCACTGAAAAACTCCGCGCTTCCACGGATCTCTCCGCCCCGGACATCGCCGTGGCCTGCGAGGCCCTCTTGGAGGAATCGGTCCCGCTCGCCGAACGCGCGGATTTCCTCCGGGCCCTTCACCGCAAAGGCGAGACTCCCGCCGAAATTGCCGAATTCGTGCACGCCTTGCTGGCGCGCGCGGTGCAACCCTCGCTCGGCCCCGGGATGCTCGACGTCTGTGGCACGGGCGGCGACAAGGCCGGATTGTTCAACGTTTCCACCGCGGTGATGTTTCTTTCCGCAGCGTGCGGGGCCCGGGTGGTGAAACACGGAAACCGGGGCATCACCTCGAAATGCGGCGGAGCCGACGTGCTCGAAGCGCTGGGCATCCGCCTTGACCTGCCTCCTGCCGGCGCGCTCGAAGCGGCCGGGTGTTGTTTTCTCTTCGCCCCCCTCTACCATCCCTCCTTCAAAGCCGTCGCACCCGTGCGCAAGGCCCTGGCCGAGGAAGGAAGCGCCAGCATCTTCAACATGCTCGGGCCGCTGCTCAACCCGGCTCGCCCGGATTTTCAACTGTCGGGGGTTTTTCACAAATCCCTGCTCTCAGCCTACGCGGAAACCTTCGCTTTGCTCGGCCGCCGCAGGGCGTGGGCCGTCCATGGCGCAGGCGGCCTCGATGAAATCTCTACCCTGGGCCCCTCCCTCATCCACGCCGTGCAGGATGGCTCGTTCAGCCAGACCGTCCTCGACCCGTCAGACTTCGGGCTCTGCCCCGCCACCCTGGAGGATCTCCGGGGCGGGGACGCCGCCGAAAATGCCCACACCATCGAAAACCTTCTCAGCGGGAAACTCCCTGGCCCCAAACGCGACATCGTCGCCCTCAACACGGCCTGCGCCCTGACAGTGGCCGGAGTCGCCGCTTCGCCTCGAGCGGGTCTGGACCTGGCCACCGCGACCCTCGACTCCGGGCGCGGCACCGAACCTCTCCGGGCTTTACAAAAACTCAGCGCCGCCTGACGGGAAGGTTCGGACTCCCTTGAGGCTGGCCTTTGCCCGAACTTTCTGGCACGCTCCTTTATTCCGGCTCGTGGTGAAATGGCAGACACAGCAGACTTAAAATCTGCTGGTAGAAATACCGTGCGGGTTCGAGTCCCGCCGAGCCGATTACCCCGGACCCAAAGGGCATCATCGTGAAATGACGGGGACGCGGGCGCACGCTTCCGGCCATTCTCAGGGACGTCCGCCGCGAAATTTCGAGGGCGCCTGGCCATGCATCGCCTTGAAAACTCGCGAAAAATGATACGGGTCGGCGTAGCCCACTTCCAGGGCGGCGGCCTTGACCGCCACATCCCCACGGACAATGAGTTCGGCAGCGTGATTGATCTTGAGCCGCGTCACGAAGACATGCGGAGTCTCCCCGGCGTAACGGCGAAACAGGCGGCACATGTGCACCGGCGAGACACCGCACATTTTTGCAGCGAGGGCAAAATCCTTAATCTCCAGATAATGACGGGAAAGATATTCCCGGCAGCGATCGTAACTCAAACGTGAGGCCATTTGCTGCGATCCCCCCACTTCCCGGTCCATGGGCAGTCGCGTCAGGATCAGGCCGGCGAGAATCGATCCCAACTTTTGCCGTTTCGGAGATTTCAGACGGGCCGTATCGATCAGCTGCTCCATCAGATCCTGCAGCCAGCGAGGATGCGCCAGCCTCTCGGGCACGCCCGGATTCAGGCCCGCCCGCCTCATGACTCCCGCCACGTCGGGTCCCTCAAAATCCACGAAATACTTGCGCAATCCGACCCGCGAACGCGCCCGGATCGTGTAAGAAACCCCCGGTCCGTAGGTAAAGATCATCCCGGGTTCCAATTTCCAAACCCTGCCGCCGGAAGCCAGTTCCCACATTCCGCCGGAAATATACTCCACCGCTGCGTAGGGAAAATTCTCCCGTTCCAACTCGTAATCGGCTGAACACTCCTCATACCCGGCACAGACCACCCTGATCGAGCGGGGCGCCACCCGCCCTCCGGATGGAGAAAAGACGTATCGTCCACGGATCACACGACGGGCGACAAAGGGAGGGAGTGGCTCCATGGCAGACACTTCGGGAGGTTAAAAATATCCATCATAATGTCAACACGCTCCATTCCCCGGACCCGCCCGCCCCCATTATGCTTTGGCTCGTGGATAAAAACTTCTCGCCCCCCTCCGGCGGTCTCTCCGTGCCCCGCCACGCCATGCCGCAGGGCGCGATTCCTGTCGTCGGGATCGGGACCTTTGGCTCTGATCATGTCACCCACGAGCAGGTGGCGGAGGCCGTCATTGGCGCGGCGGAGGTTGGCTACCGCCACATCGACTGCGCGGAAGTTTACGGTAACGAAGACTTCATCGGCCGGTCTCTGGAGCAGGTCATGCGGTCAGGGGTGCCCCGTGCAGACCTCTGGATCAATTCCAAGGTCTGGAACGACCACCACCGGCCCGATGACGTCATCGCGGCCTGCCAGCGATCCTTGGAAATGCTGCGGTTGGACTATATCGATCTTTACTTCGTGCACTGGCCTTTCCCGAATTTTCACCCTCCGGGATGCCTGGTGGATTCCCGCAGCGCGGAAGCCCGGCCCTACGTCCATGCAGACTTTATGAAAACCTGGGAAGCCATGGAAAAACTTCTCGCCCTGGGTCTCGTCCGCAACATCGGCACTTCCAACATGACACGGCCGAAGCTGGAACTCCTCCTGCGCGACGCGTCGGTCCCGCCGGCCGCCAACGAGATGGAACTGCACCCCCACTTCCAACAGCAGGACCTTTTTGACTTTGTTCGGAGCAACCACATGGTGCCCATCGGCTACTGTCCGCTCGGGTCCCCTGGACGGCCCGAGCGCGATCGGACCGCCGTAGACACCGTGGACCTCGAGGATCCTGTGGTGGTTTCCATCGCCAAAGCCCACGGCACTCATCCCGCCACGGTGTGCATCAAATGGGCCGTGCAGCGCGGCCAGATCCCCATCCCCATGTCGACAAATCCGCGCAATTACACCGCAAATCTGCGGGCGGTGACCGAGGATCCGTTGACGCCCAGCGAGATGGAAGCCCTCTCCCGGATCGACCGGAACTGCCGTCTCATCAAGGGGCAGGTCTTCCTCTGGGAGGGCGCCTCAGGCTGGGAGGACCTTTGGGATCTTGACGGAACCATCTGCCAATAATCACCCCATGACCCCGACAATCCCCGACCAAATGCAAGGCGCTGTGCTGCCCGGAAACAGCACGACCGAACTCAAGGAATTCCACGTCCCCACTCCAGGCCCCGGAGAAGTCCTCCTTCGCGTCAAAGCCTCCACGATCTGTGGCTCGGATATCCGCTGTATCTATCACGAGCACTTGGGAAAAGGACCGGAGGGTTACCAGGCGGGAAGGATTGCCGGACACGAACCCGCGGGGCAGGTGCTCGCCACGGGCCCCGGATGCCGTCAGTTCCAAAAAGGCGACCGCGTGATCGTTTACCATATCTCGGGCTGCGGACTCTGTTACGACTGCCGCCGCGGATATATGATCTCCTGCACCCACCCCACCCTGCGTCGCGCCTACGGCTGGCAGCGGGACGGAGGGATGGCCGGCTATCTTCTCGCCGAGGAAAAGGATCTGATCCATTTGCCAGACGAACTAAGCTACGCCGACGGCGCGCAGATCGCCTGCGGCTTTGGCACAGTCTATGAGGGCCTTGAGAAGATTGGCATCAGCGGCAACGACCGGGTTTTGATCACGGGACTCGGCCCCGTCGGTCTGGCTGCCGCGGCGCTCTGCCGCAAGCTCGGCGCTCAAAAAATCATCGGCGTGGATGCCCTGCCCGAACGCAACGCTATTGCCCGGGACCTGAACCTTTGTGACGAAGTGCTTCTGGCCGGGCCGGACACGGAGAACGAAGTCCGGCTCCTCACCGGAGGTCACGGTGTGGAGCGGGCCGTCGAGTGTTCCGCCCACCATACCGCGCGATCCCTGGCCATTCGCGCCACCCGAAAATGGGGCAAAATGGTCATGATCGGCGAGGGAGGGCGGATGGAGATGAATCCCTCTCCCGACATGATCCATGATCAGAAATCGCTCTTGGGTTCCTGGGTCACCTCCACCTGGAAAATGATGGAACTGGTGGAACGACTCGTCCGTTGGAACCTGCATCCGGCCGATCTCATCACCCATCGTTTCGCCTTGGAGAACGTCGATGAAGCCTACGCTCTGATGGCCTCGGGAAAATGTGGCAAGGTCGCGGTTTGTTTCGACGAAGAACTCCCGTAGCACCATCCGATCTGCATCGACTTGCCGACAGGCACCGCGCCCTCTAGCGTCGCGACCATGCGCATCGTTGTCACCGGACTGATCGGCCAATACGCCTTTGGGGGCGTGACGTGGGATTACATCCAGTATGTTCTCGGCTTCAAAGCCCTCGGCCACGATGTGTGGTATTTGGAGGATTCGGCGAACTGGGCCTACGATCCCGTCAAGCAAGAGCCGAGCGCGGATTGTTCGCACAATGTTGCCTACCTCGACCGCATCATGCGGAAATTCGACATGGGCGACCGATGGATCTACCGCAACGAGCCGGACGGCCAATACCACGGCGTCGCCAACGAGGCGGAGGCGGAAAAAATTCTCGCCAGCGCCGATGTCCTCGCCAACGTCTCCGGGGCCTGCTGGCTGCGTCCCCTCACAGCCGCCGTGCCCACCAAACTTTTCCTGGATGGCGATCCGATGTTCACCCAGACCAAACTCAACGAGTCGAAGCCCGAATATTTGCAACGGGTGCTGGCGCACGAACGGCACTACAGCTTTGGCCTGAATCTTGGTAAGCCCGGATGCAAGGTCCCCACGGCCGGCCTCACCTGGCGGCCCACCGTCCAGCCCATTGCTCTCGACCTTTGGAAACCCTCTAGCCCTCCCACCAATCCGTCCGTGGCCGCGAACGCCTGGACGACGGTGATGAACTGGGCCAGTTACAAACCCGAGGAATTTGAGGGGGAAACCTACGGCCAGAAAGACATCGAGTTTCTCCGCTTTTTGGACCTGCCTTCCCGAACGTCGGAAAAATTTGTCCTGGCGATGGGTCAGGGTCCCGGAAAAAACCGGCCGACGGAGAAATTGGAATCTCTCGGGTGGACCATCATCGAACCGGATGACCACCTTCCGGATTATGCAACCTACCACGATTTCCTCTCGGCCAGCAAAGCCGAGTGGAGCATCGCGAAAAACGGCTATGTGAAGTCCCGGAGCGGCTGGTTCAGTTGCCGCAGCGCGTGTTACCTGGCCGCCGGAAAGCCGGTCGTGGTGCAGGACACGGGGTGGAGTGACCACCTGCCGAGTGGAGACGGGGCCCTGGCATTTTCCACGCTGGAGGAGGCGGTTTCGGGCATCGAAAAAGTTTCCCAAAATTACGCGCACCATTCCGAGGCGGCGAGGGCCTACGCGGAGAACCATTTCGACGCCGCGCGGGTCTGCCAAGACCTGCTTGAGCCCTAAGGTCGCCCGCTCTTCGCCCTGCGGATTTTGCAGCCAGAGTCCGGTTGGCCGCGTACCTTCCCATAATTTACCCATGACATCGCCATCCCCGTCCACCCGCTTTGCGGAAAGTGCCCTCGTGATCGTCGGCCACGGTTCGACCGTGAATCCCGATTCCAGCGCCCCGACCCATGATCATGCCCGCACGATTCGCGAGCGAGGGCTTTTCCGCGAAGTGTTTTCGTGTTTTTGGAAAGAAGACCCCTCCCTGCGCGAAGTGCTGCGCATGGTGGAAAGCGACGACGTGTTCGTGGTGCCCAACTTTATCAGCGAAGGCTATTTCACCCGCACCGTCATCCCCCGGGAGATGGAGATCACCGGGCCAGTCACCCGCCTTGGACGGCATACACTCCACTATTGCGCCCCGGTGGGCAGCCATCCGCGCATGACCGAGGCCTTGCTGCACCGCGCCCGGGAAACGGCGCCTGGCATTCCCCCGTCCGAGACGAGCCTTTTTATTGTGGGCCACGGGACCAATCTGAACGACAATTCCGCCGCCGCGGCCAAGGAACAGGTCGCGAAAATTGCCGCGATGGGCGAATACGCTGAGGTCATTTCCACGTACATGGAGGAAGCCCCCCTGATTTCCGATTGGGACACGCTCTCCACCCAACCGAACGTGGTGGTCGTCCCGTTTTTCATCGCGGACGGACTGCACAGCTACGAAGATATCCCGGTGCTGCTGGGCATCGAACAGACCACCGGCGTCGCCGCCAGTCAGGCGGAGGTTTTTCGCCGCAATCCCTACAATCTGCGCGGGCGTCGACTTTTCTACGCCAGCGCCATCGGGACCGAGCCCGCCATGGCCGACGTCATCATCGACCAAGTTGCCGCCTTTGCGGACAACTAAAGTGTTGCGGAAGACCGCTTTTCGCAGGAAATTGTCCCATCAGGTTCGGCATGAAACGCACTCTCTGGTCCCTTCTCGTCTGCGGCACGCTCGCCACCAGCATTACGTTGGCGCAAACCCCTGCCGAGACCCCGTCTGTCCCAAAAAAGGAAAAGGTCACCAAAATGGACGGCCAGAGTTTCTTTGGCATCGTCACCCTCACGGACGACTACACCCTGAAGATTTCCAATGATTCGGGCATCCTGAAAATCCCCATCGCGCTGCTGGGGGAGAGCGATTTCAAAAAATTCGGCCTGCAGAAGGATCGGTCCAACGACGGACGTCTCTGGTCCGAGCGCAAGGATGCTCTCGAAGAACAGAAAGGAAACGACGAACAGGGCGATTCGAAAAAGTCCGCCTCCGACAACTCGGCCATCGAGATTCAACTGGGCGAAATTGCGGTCTTTCAGCCGATCATCACTGCATTTGAGATGACCCAGACCGACCAGAAAAAAAAGGGTGGCGACACGGCGGAAACTTCGGAGGCAGCCGGGAATGACCAAGCGAAGGGGACCGAGGAACCCGGACGCAAACTTTTTTCGGGTCCGGGTGGGATGGGCAATTTTGTTCCTTTCTCCGGTCCCGGCAGTTCGTTCGTCCAGCCGGTGATGTCTGCCGGCGGATCGGCCGTCCAGTCCGCTGCGGGTCTGGCACCGAGTCTTCCGGGGATTCCTGGAGGGGTTCCGACCGGGGTTCCCAGCGCGCCCTAAGACAGGCAGCGCCCTCCTTCCCTGGCAAATTGTCTCAATAGCGGAGCGCCTCGACGAGGCGATGAATTTCCGAAAGCTCATGCGCCGCGCTGAGCGCGATCCGCAGCCGGGCCGATCCTCGCGACACGGTGGGATACCGAATGGCCGGGACCAGAAAGCCCGCTTCCTGCAACACCCGCGAGCGTTCGACGGCCTCGAGTTCTCCGCCAATCACCACCGGAAAAATGGCACTTTCCGTCCTCGCCCCCGCCAGCCCCTCGCCCATCGCGCGGATGTTTGTCCACAAGCGTTCGAGCAGCCCCGTCCCCTCGGCAGAGGATAAAACCTCCACCGACGCCCGGGAGGCCGCCGCGGTGGCTGGGCCCGGTGCCGTGGAAAAAATGAAGCTCCGGGCGCGATTGATCAGATATTCGCGCAACGCCGAACTGCCGCAGAGGTAGGCCCCGGATGAGCCCAGCGCCTTGCCCAGCGTGCCCATTTGGATCTCGATTTGTTCGCCCACCCCGAGTTCGTCTGCCAGTCCACGGCCGGCCGGCCCGATCACGCCCACGCCATGCGCTTCGTCCACCATCAACCACGCCCCATGACGTTCCTTGAGGGCGACCATCTCCCGCAAAGGCGCCCGGTCGCCGTCCATACTGTACACCGACTCCACCCCCACCAGCACGCGAGAGGAAGGGTGTTTCTCCCTTGCCCATCGGAGATGGCTTTCGAGTTTTTCCAGGTTGTTGTGAGGGAACACCCTTAGCGCCGCACCACTTAGCCTCGCCCCGTCCACCAGGCAGGCATGGCAAAGTTTGTCCAGGATGACGACGTCTCCCGAGCCGACCACCGCAGGAATCACGCCCAGCGCCGCCGCGTAGCCGGTGGAGAATGTCAGCGCGGACTCGGTGCCCTTGAATCGCGCCAGCGCGTCTTCCAAAAGTTCGTGTTCCCGATGATTGCCACAAACCAGCCTCGACGCGCCCGCCCCGGTTCCGGCTTCTTCCAGCGCATTCCGGGCCGCCTCACGAAGTCGTGGATGAGCCGCCAGGCCGAGATAGTCATTCGATGAAAAATTGACCAGGGGCTGCCCATTGCAAAGCACGCGCGCACCCTGCGGTGACTCCAATATGCGCAAGGACCGCAGCAAACCCGCCTCCTCGATGCGTTGGAGTTCGCGGGTGAGAAATTGGTCAAAGTCCATGCGGGTAAACCACTAATCTGCACTAAAGGACACTAAACGAACGGAAGAGAAGACCGCGGATTGCACGGATGGAGATGCCGGGTAGAAACCACGCACATCGATTCCGGCCTCCGCGCGATCTGCGGTTGTCCTGTGATTTTTCCATCCCAACCTATCAGTGCCCTTGAGGGATCATCCGTGGTTCAAAGCCGCATCAGCCGCAACATCTCCCGCACAGCGCTGTCGAGTCCGGTGGAAACCGCCCGGGAAATGATCGAATGCCCGATATTGAGTTCCACCAGATGGGGAATGCGCAGCACGTCGGTGATGTTTTCGTAATTGATTCCATGGCCCGCGTTCACCTTGAGCCCCGCGGCATGGGCCAGTTCGGCACCCGCGACCAGGCGCTGCAGCTCCGTCTCCCGATCTGCGCCCAGACTGTTGGCATAGGCCCCGGTGTGCAGCTCCACAAAATCCGCCCCCAAGTCCGCCGCCGCCGCGATTTGCGGTTCCTCCGGATCGATGAAGAGGCTGATCACGATGGCCTTCTCCCGCAACCGCTCCAGCGTGGGCCGGAGAAGGGTTTTCGCCCGCTGGGAGGCACAATCCAACCCGCCCTCGGTCGTGACCTCCCGGCGGTTTTCCGGGACCAGACAGACATCGTGCGGGAGCACCCGGAGGGCAATCTCGACGATCTCGGGGGAATTTCCCATTTCCAGATTCAGCTTGGTCGTGACCTTCTCCCGCAGGGCAAAAATATCCCGATCCAAAATATGACGCCGGTCCTGGCGCAAATGTGCGGTGATGCCCAGCGCTCCGGCCCGCTCAGCCACCAGGGCCGCCTCGACGGGATCCGGTTCGGCATTAAAGGCACCCGGAGTCTCCCGGTAGCGGGCCTGCCGAAGTGTCGCCACGTGGTCGATATTTACGCCGAGATCAATCATGGGAGTTGGGAGTTCGAAGTTGGGAGATCGGCGGACGGGGTTTCCGCGTTTCAGAGTTTCAGTTTTTTCTGCGCACGCTTCGCGGCAGCCACCGCCTCAAAAAACGCACGGGTGCCATCGCGTAGCGCGCGCACCTTGGTGCCGGGTGCATCACTCCATTCCACCGGTCGCTCGACGATGCGCAACCGCATCGATTCGGCCAGGGCCATGGCTTCGACATCAAACCCGAAGCCATCAAGCGTCAGCCGAGAAAACACGGCCTGCGCCGCCTCCCGGCGGAAGGCTTTGAACCCACATTGCGTGTCCTTGAAGGATGTCGCCCCGCAGATCCGCAAAGCCAGATTAAAAATTCTCCCGTAAAAAACCCGGAAAAACGGCTGACTGATGGGAATGACCGTCTCGGGATGCTGACGACTCCCGAAGACCACGTCAGCGTTCTCAAAATACGGCAGGAAGGCGTCAATAAACCGCAGCGGCACGCTGAGATCCGCGTCCATAAAAAAGACGATGTCACCCGTGGCCGCCAGCATGCCGGTTTTCACCGCAAAGCCCTTGCCCCGCGACACGGAATTGCAGATCGCACGGAAGCGGGGATCCTCCGCCTCCTGGCGCCGGGCCAGCTCCGCGGTCTCGTCTGTGCTTTTCTCCACCACGATGATGACCTCCAACTCGCGGTCGGCCAGCCAGCCGGTCACCGCCCGCAGCGTCGCGGGAAGACGGGCCGATTCATTGCGGCAGGGAATGACAAGGGACAGGGACGGCATGGGTTCGAAACCGCGCGAGGTTAAGCCGAAAATCGCGTCTGCCTGTAGCGGAAAACGTCGGATTTTCGAAAAAATACCCCCCGTTACGAAAATTCCCTACCGGGCCCAGAGCCATGTTCAGATCAGCTGCGGATGATTTTCCTTCACCCAGACCGTCACGGCGGAACGCAATTCGAGACAAAACTCAAAGAGCTCCCGGGCCTCCTCGGGACCGATCTGACCGGCAACGTCGTACTCCGCCGTGTTGCGTTTGCTGCGGCAGGCATCGAGATAGTCGGCTTCATCTTCGTAGCCGGGCCCCAGGATCAGCGGCAAGGCTTGAAGGGTGCGGAAATGAGCAAGATTCTTTTCCGGCCGGAATCCCTCGGCATAGAGAAGAATGGTGCAAAGTTTCAGAGCGGCGTTGTAAGCGATCCCGAACTGCCAGTCCGTGGAGAGACGCTCGGAACGAACGTCCTCCAGATCGCGGTCGACGATGGCAAAAAGGTCGGCAATCTGGGAGCGGCTGGTCTGATGGGGCCGGAGCCACCCGTTTTCAGACCAGTTTTTCAAGCTCATCGTCGCTCCCTATGATCCATAGCTTCGGCGCGGCCAAGACGTTTTTTACGAAGGCATCGCCCCGGCGGGCCTTGGCCGCAAAGGTTTCCGCCGCCAGGACATGCGGATTGATCTCGCGGTCGAGAGCCACGCCGACCGGACGCAACCTCGGGGCCAGGGCGCGGAGCCCGATGTTGCCAACAACCAACACGTCCACATCACTCCGAGCCCCGGCGGTTCCCGCAGCCTGGGAGCCGAAGACAAAGGCCATTTCGATGCCGGAGAAGTCGGCCAGGGCCGCTTCCAACTGGCTGCGCAAGCCGGTGGTTTTTCGAACGATCCCACGCAACTCGGGAAAGAGGGGATGTTCCACATTGGCCCGGTAATAAAGGCGATTGCCATCCCGCCGGGCAACCAGCAATTCCACCCCGCAAAGCTTGCCCACTTCCTTCTGCACTGTGCCGACGGCAAGGTGGCACAGACGCGCCAGCTCGCGCAGATGAAACTCTCCGGACTTTTCGTCAAAAAGCACGCGCAGCAACTCCGCCCGAACTTTTGGAAAAAGGACTTCGATGGCACTGACAGACATTGTTTGTCTGTAGCATACGATTGTATGCCCTCGCCATACATTTCTTGCCCCCCCTGCGTCTCGTCCCGGGACTCTGCTTCGAGGTCAGGCTTGCATACCTGCAACGAAAAACGTCCGTTTTTCGAAAAAACGGTGAACCTCTCCCCGCTTTCCCCGGCTTGCACTCGACCGACCGGCCCTCTATCCCATTCCGGTGAACGCGCGGAAACTTCCCTGGATTGAGATCGGCATCCTGCTGCTGGCCGTGGTTCTCCGTGTTTTGCTGCTCGACATCAAGCCGGCGCATTTCGACGAGGGGGTCAACGGTTGGTTTGCCGACCAGATGACGCGGCAGGGATTTTTCCGCTACGATCCCACGAACTACCACGGACCCCTGCATTTTTACGCGGTCTTCGTCTCTCAGACTCTGTTCGGGCGAAACCTTTGGGCGCTGCGACTGCCGGCCATCATTGCCGGACTTCTGGCGGTGTGGGCGTTGCTGCGCTACCGGGAATTTTTCGGTCCGACCACGGCGCGTCTCGCGGCGCTGGCCATGGCGGTTTCGCCGGCGTGTGTGTTTTATGGTCGGTATTCGATCCATGAATCGTGGCTGATGTATTTCCAGATCACGTTTCTCTGGGGCGTGCTTGGGATGTGGCAGAAAGGCGAGCGGCGGTTCTTTTTCGCGACGGTTTTTGCGGCGGTGGGGATGATTCTCACGAAAGAAACCTACGTGCTCCACATCGGCAGCTTCGCGCTGGCCGGGTTGGTGCTGTGGCTGTGGCAGATGGTGCTGCCCTCGCGTCCGGTCCTGCCCGTCGCCCGGGCGAACTGGACGCCCCGGGACGTGGCCTGGGCCTCGGGTCTCGGTGTGCTGGCCATCGTATTTTTTTACTCGGGAAACTTTCTCGATTTCAGCATTTTGAAGGGGCTCTATCAGACGTTCGGAGCATGGTTTCACACCGGCGTCGAGGCTGCCGGCCACGAAAAAACCATCTACGCTCTCTGGGAAGGTTCGCCTCTCAATTATTATTGGATCCACCTCTTCTGGCTTTATGAATGGCCCGCTCTGGTGGGTCTCGTGGCCTGCTTCCGGTTTATCGCACCCTCCGACGCACGGCTGCGGTACGTCGCGATCTACGCCGGCGGGGCGCTGCTCGCCTATTCGATCATTCCCTACAAAACGCCCTGGTGCATCCTGTCAATTATCTGGCCATTTTTCCTTCTGATGGGCGCGGTGGTGGACGAAACCGCGAAGCTCCTCCCCAGGAGCAAAAACTTCCATCCCGTGCCAGGCTTCGCCGCTGCGGCCATTTTGCTCAGCCTCTTTCCCTGCCTGCGCCTCAACCTCATCGACTTTGACAACCCGAAGGAGCCCTACGTGTATGTACAGACGTTCCGCGATTCGAAAGTTCTGACCGACCCCCTTCTGGGCATGGCCCAACGCGATTCTCGGAACTACCACGTTCGCGGGATTCTTCTGCTCGACAGCTATTATCCCCTGCCCTGGGTGCTGGGAGATTTCACGCAACTGGGGTATTACAAACCGACCGAAATTCCGGCCGGCCCGATTACGAATGACTTTGTCGTCGCGGAAAAAAAGGACGAGACCAAGGTCGAACGGCAACTTTCCGGACCCTACTTCAAACATGATTTCCGTCTGCGCGACGCGCAGGGTGATTGTGTGGTCTATTTCCGCGCCGAACCCTATGGAACGTGGTTTCCCGGGGAGACACCCGTCATTTATGAAGCCGCCGATCTCCCCACTGAGGCTGAAGGAGCGGACCCGCCATGAGGGAGTTAGCCGCGGGAATTGCCTTTGTCTTTGCGACGGTCGTGGCGGCGATTTTCCTGGGCTTTGCCATGGGAGGATTAAATACCCTCGCCGCCCTCCTCGCGCTCGCCGCCGGGACCGGGACCGCCTTCCTGGCGTGGCGGGGGAGCCGCCCTGACACCCAGTCGGCTGCCGGTCCCTGGGATTGGGCCTTGCTGGGAATATTCACGCTGGTTTCCCTGCGGGCGTTCCTCTGGCTGGTCGGGGAACGGGGCAACGAGGTTTTCGTGCTTTCGCCCAACAACCTCGGCGACATGTCGCTGCATCTGAATTTCATCCGCTATCTCGCCAGCGGCATCCCGTTCTGGCCGGAAAGCCCCATCCTCACGGGCGCGCCGCTCACCTATCCGCTCGGCGCGGATTTGTTCAACAGTCTGCTCGAATTGTGCGGCGTGGGGACCTATCGCGGACTCATCTGGGTTGGACTTGGCGGCGCGGCCCTCACCGGGTTTGCACTCTGGCGGTGGGGCGGAGCTTTCGGGGTGGCCGCCTTTCTTTTCAACGGCGGGCTCGTCGGATTTGTCATTTTTCAGACCGGGCAATTCGAGGACTTTCAAAAGGAACTCGTCTGGAAAAACCTCTTCCTCTCGATGTTTGTCACGCAGCGCGGGCTGCTTTTCGCGCTCCCGGCCGGTCTGCTTTTGCTCACCTCATGGCGGGACGAATTTTTCCGCGGCAAACCTTCCATCGTTCCGCGTTGGCTGCAGCTTTTGCTCTACGCCGCCATGCCGCTGTTCAGTTTGCATTCGTTCATTTTCCTCAGCCTTATGCTGGCGGCGATATTTCTCCTCAGGGGCAGCAGCCGGAAAACCTTGGGGATCCTGGTGGGTGCGGCCTTCGTCCCGGCCACCCTCTGCGTCCTTTTGATCACGGGGATGTTTTTCTCCTCGGGGGGTCTGCATTTGGCGTGGGGGTGGATCCTCAACGGCAAAGGCTGGCCGGATTTTTTCAAGGATTTCGGACTAACCCTGCCCCTTGGCGTGATCACGACGTTTCTGGCCGTGCGCGGAAAGGATGAGGAAGCCCGGTGTTTTGTGGGAGGGGCTACCGT
The DNA here is from genome assembly GCA_041752695.1 of Terrimicrobiaceae bacterium. GTDB lineage: Bacteria > Verrucomicrobiota > Verrucomicrobiia > Chthoniobacterales > Terrimicrobiaceae > CALCJD01. The sequence goes on along the minus strand of JBGSVZ010000016.1, from coordinate 31,333 downwards.
CCTTTTTCTCATCTGTTGTGTCGTCGCATTCAGTCGCTGGGAATGGGACAACATGAAACTCATGATGTGGTGCTGGCTGGTACTGGCGCCCTATCTGTGGTCGCTCGTCCTTCGGCCCCTCCAATTGCCCGCTCAGGCGGCGCTTTGTTTTGTCCTGTTTTTTTCCGGTGCCGTCTCCCTCATTGGCGGCCTCGACGCGCGGCACGGATATTTCCTGGCCAGCCGGTCCGAACTTGCCAAATGGCAGGCCATCGTAAAACCCATCCCCGCCACCGACCGTTTTGTGGCCATGCCCGATTATAACCACCCGCTCATTCTGCTCGGACGCAAGGTCGCCTGCGGGTACGATGGCCACCTGTGGAGCCACGGTCTCGCCTACCAGGACAAGATGGCCCTGACCAAGGATGTTCTTCGCGGCATCGTGGGATGGGAGGAAGCCGCGCAGAAGCTCAACGTGCAGTGGGGGGCCGTCCGCCAAACCGACCGGCCCGACCTTGTCCCCCGCGGAGCAGGCACACTCTACGACCTCCGCAGCTATCTCAAACCAAACCCAGGTAACCGAGAACTCCCGCCGCCCCCACCACAATCAGTGGATTGATTTTGGTGCCGACAAAAATGGCGGTGCAGACGGCCGTGAGCACGTAGGCGCGCCAGTCGTGATCCGCCGTCTGGCTCATCACATAACCGCTGGCCAGCACCAGTCCGACCGTGAGGGGCGCAAATCCCTTCTCAATGGCCTTGCGGATCGCCGAATCTTTCGCGCTCTCCCAAACTCTCGCCACCAGAAATACCAGAATCCCCGCCGGCACCATCATCGCGATGGTGGCGAGCGCAGCGCCGGCCACCCCGCCGACTTGCTCCCATCCCGCCGGCATGGCACCGAGCCCGGCTTTGTAGCCGACCAGCGTAACAATCAAGATGCTCGGTCCAGGAGCCGCCTGGGAAATGGCAAAAATGTCGGCAAACTGGTTGTCGGTCATCCAGTGGTAATCACGGACGGCCTTTAAGTGCATTTCCGGCAACACGGTATTTCCCCCACCGATGGACATCAGGGACAGGGACGTAAAAAGCGTCAGGAGTTGGAGAAACGTCCGGAGGTTCATGACTTCTTCTCGCTCTTCGGCCAACCCCACAGCAGGCTCAATGGGGCCAAAATCGCCAGGCAGGGCAGAAGGTGCATGCGCCAGACGCCGTTCATCAAAAACATCGCCGCGAAAAGCACCACGGGAACCAGTCCGCCGAGGCATTTTTTCCCTGTCTTGATCGCCATGGCCAGCGTGAGGGCCACCGCGGCAGCCGCCGCGCCGCGCAGAATATTCTGCAGAGCCGGAACGTGGTGGAAGGTGAAATACCCATAGCCCATCGCCAACACGATCAGGACTGGCACCAGAGTGAGACCGAAAATGGCCGCCGCCGCGCCGGGCACGCCGCCCATTTTGTTCCCCACAAAAACCGCCAGGTTCACTTGATTGGCCCCGGGCAATATCCGGCACATCGTGATGGCGCTGAGGAACTCCTCATCCGTCATCCACTTTTTCTCCACCACCACCACCTCCCGCGACCAGGCAGACAACCCTCCACCAAACGAAGCCAGAGCAATGTGATTGAATGTGCGCGCCAATTCGAAGAGAGACACCCTCCCCCTTTCACTTTCACTCGACCCTCGGCCCTCCGCAGGATCACTCATGCCGCAGATCTTTGTCGTGCGGGAAATCGGCGTCTTCCTTGTGTTTGTCGGGGTTGAGCGGGTCCGGCGGATCGTAACTGTGCGACGAACCCCAGTCGCCCTCGAAGACGTTGATCAGCCGCCTGACCACGGCCTCGTCGCGAATGGTCGTACCGAGTTCGCGCCGCAGATCAAAGGCGCTGCGGTCGATATTCATCGAACCCACCAGCGCATGTTCTTCATCGGAGATCAGAAGTTTGGCATGCAGGCGGAGGTTTTTCTGCTTGTGCACTTTCACGCCGAAACGTTTGAGAATCCGCAGGGAAGAAAAGGTGTCCAGGATATCCCAGTCGCTGATGCCGTGTTTGCCACCGCAGAGGACTCTAACATGAACCCCGCGCTCCGCTGCTTCCAGCAGGCGGTCCGTGATCACCGCATCAACAAACTTCGGATGCTGGACGTCGAGGCGTTTTTTCGCGGCGTCAATGAAAGCCGCCATGTGCGCGCGGGAATTCGCATTACTCCAGAGCAGCCCGGAGTCCGGACTCGGCATCCAGTCCCGATGCTCCCAATCCGCCTCAAAACCCTCCGCCACTTGAGCGACCCGCACCGGATCCTGCGTCACAATCCCGTAATCGCGGGTCTGGGTAAAATACTTCGTGCAGAGATTGAAGGTCGCAATCAGCGCCGCCTCGCCATCCACCACAATCGACTTTTCGTGCGTGACGTAAAACTTGGGGTTCGCCCACTGGATATTGACCCCGTTTTTCTTGAAAAAATCGTACGTCTCATCATTAGCCCGATCTCCGCCCGAGCGTTTCGGGTTGAGCATGATCCGCACCTCGACGCCCGCATTTTTGCGGTCCACCACCGCCTGGAGCAGGCTCGTTTCGGAAAAGGTGAACTGCTTGATCAGCAGCGTTTTCTTCGCCGTGGAGATAAAATCACGCACGGGACCGACACCATCGTCGGGTTGAACAATCAAATGGGGAATCGGCAGGAACATAAGTTTCTTCAATCCCTACCCCGCCGGACCGAAAATGAAAAGCTCGCGGTTTAAGCCGCCGCCAGACGGGAATCCTTCAGCCCCAGGCTCTCGAAGATCCGCTTGGTGGCGTCGGATTTATTCAGGGTGTAGAAATGAATTCCCCGCACCTTGTTTTCCAGCAGGTCGTGGCATTGCTCGGACGCGTAGTGGACACCCACGCGGTTGACCGCCGCGGCATCATCCCCACAACGTTGCAAAGCGCGAAGGAGCTTGGCCGGAAAACGGGCTCCCGCCGCCAGTTCCGCCATGCGTTTCATCCCGGTCATCGATGTTACGGGCATGATGCCGGCGATGATCGGCACCCGGATCCCCGCCAGATCACAACGGTCGCGAAAGTCGAGGAAATCGCGATTATCGAAGAACAATTGCGTGACGATATAGTCGGCACCCGCATCGACCTTGCTCTTGAGATAATCCATTTCCACCAAACGATTCGGCGTGGCCGGATGCCCCTCGGGAAATCCCGCAACGCCAACCCCAAATCCGCCGGGCACAGGATGAGCCCCAGAGGCGTTGAATTTCTGAATGAAGGAAACCAGATCGGCGGCGTGTTGAAAATCGTCGTCCGCCTTGTTGTAGGCCGCACCGCGCGGCGCATCGCCTCCCAAGGCCAGGATATTGGTCACCCCGGCCCGGGCGTATCGCTCGAGAATCGCTGCAATCTCCGCCTCCTTGTGGCACACACAGGTGAGGTGCGGAATAGGGTCGAGTGAAGTGGTCTTGCCAATGCGCTCGACGAGCTCATGCGTCAGTTCCCGGGTCGAACCGCCCGCCCCATAGGTGACGCTGACGAAATGCGGCTGATAAGGCTCGAGGTCCCGGATGACTTCAAACAACGCATCCGCAGCCTCCGGCGTCTTGGCCGGAAAGAACTCGAAGGAAAACGTAGTGGGATGATTCTGGAAAATTTCCCGGATATGCATGGCGGGGTAAATTGTCGCCGCTCCCCCCGTCCCTGGCAAGCCCGGTGCGCGGCGCGCAACACCCGAGCGCCAGCGCTATCGTATAATAGGGAAGGTCGTGCGTGTAGCCGGGAGGCAACCGGAGCGAAGCGGAGCAACGCTCAACGCCGAACTTTCAACGCTGAACGCTCAAGTATGGGAAATCCGTGCGGCGCGCCACACGTTCTCCCATCTCCCATCTCCGAAACTACCCCCGCGCACCGTCCAATGTGCGCAGGGCGCGGTTCATCGCGTCGGGCAGGGCTCGCGGACCGTCGCGGCCGAGTTGATAGTCCACCTCTTCGAGTCTTCGGATGAGATCCAGCACTTCACGCCGCGTGTAGGGGCCGCCTGCCGCGTCGCAAAAATGGGTGCGACACCCAAAAGGGCGATCTTTATAGATGAGGCAACGGCCGGTCTGGGGGTGCAGCATCGGACAAGAACCATCCTTGCTTTCGGGCAGATGTTTTCGTCCGGCGGCACGCAGCGCTCGCGCGGCCAGCAGGGCTTCACCGGAGGTCAGTTGGGGCGTCAACCCCGTTCGTTTGAACTGGCAACATTCCGTGCGCAGGGTGCAGGACCGTTCGATGGGCCGCGCGGCGAGGTCGGCGTAGATCCCGCGGATAGCCTCAATGGCTTCATTAAGAGGTGCGTGTTTCATGAGTTTTCAGGCCGCGAGCCCGGCCGCATTCCCACTGGCCCAGGCCCACTGGAAGTTATATCCCCCCAGCCAGCCTGTCACGTCCACGACCTCGCCGATAAAAAACAATCCCGGCACCGCCCGCGCTTCCATCGTTTTCGAAGAGAGATCCCTGGTGTCCACCCCGCCGAGCGTGACTTCGGCCTTGGGGTAGCCTTCCGTGCCGGAAAATTGGAGCGGCCAGCGCCGCAATGCGTCCTGCACCGCCGCGCGTTCCAGCTTGCTGCACTGGGAAAGTGGACGGCTCGGCGCATGACGTTCACACCAGACCTCCGCAAAACGCCTCGGCCAGAATTTGGCCACCTGCGCCAGCAACAGCCCGCCGCCAGAGGGTTCCTCCTCCCCGGACGGCAAAAGATCAAACGCGATGAGATCGCGACCGTTCCAGAAAGACGAGATCTGCAGAACGACCGGCCCGCTCAAGCCGCGATGCGTGAAAAGCATCGCCTCCGAAAATTGCGCCCCGCCGCAGGCCGCGGTAACCGGCAGCGATAATCCGCTCAGCGTTTCAAACGCCCCGCGATCCGCTCCATCCCAGGTCAGCGGCACCAATCCCGGCCGCAGGGACGTCACCCGCAAACCGAACTGCGCCGCGATGCGATGGCCAAATTCCGTTGCTCCCAGTTTCGCAAACGACAACCCTCCCGTGGCCACCACGAGCGAGGCGCCGCGAAAATCTCCCTGCGAAGTCTCAAGGACAAACCCATCCGCTTTTCTCACGTCCCGCACCACACACCCGCAGAAAGTTTCCACCCCCGCCTCCCGACACTCCGCCATCAGCATTTCAATGATCGCCCGGGAACTCGTATTGCAGAACTGCTGGCCGAGTTTTTTCTCGTGATAGCCAATGCCATGGCTCTCCACCAAGGCGACAAAATCCTCCGGCGTGTAACGGGCCAGCGCGGACCGGCAGAATTCCGGATTGGCCGAAAGATAGTTGCCCGGCCCCGCGTGAAGATTGGTGAAATTGCAGCGACCCCCGCCCGAGATGGCAATTTTTTTGCCCACTCGCTCGTTGTGTTCCAGCAAGGCAACGCGCCGCCCCCTTCGCCCAGCCGTCAGAGCGGCCATCATTCCCGCCGCCCCGCCGCCGATCACCACCACATCAAACGCTCGCATCAAAATCCGGGAAGGGCGGCTGGTTTCTGCGCCTCGGTAAACTCCCGGAGGTGGGCTTTGAGCTGCTCGCGGGTGTAAGCGCGCTTCAGCATTTCGATGGCCTCGCGGGCCAGTTCGTCACAGCGTTCGTTGCCGGCATGACCAGCGTGTCCTTTCAACCAGCGCCAGGTGATTTTATGGGGACCGAGGAGCGTTTCGAGGACCCGCCACAGGTCGGCATTCTTCACGGGTTGTTTTGCTTTGGTCACCCAGCCATTCCGTTTCCACCCCCAGATCCATTCCGTCACGCCTTTCCGCAAATATTCCGAATCGGTAAAAAACTCCACCTCGCAGGGTTCCTTCAGCGAGCGGAGCGACTCGATGGCAGCTTGCAATTCCATCCGGTTGTTGGTCGTGGCCGGCACGCCCCCAGAAATCTCCTTGGTCGTCTCGCCGTAAGCCAGCACGGCCGCCCAACCGCCAGGTCCAGGGTTGCCCAAACATCCGCCATCGGTATGGATGACCACTTTCTTCATGCAGGCGCCGAGTTCATACGGAACCCGGGAGAACGTCCCGCGAAAAATTCAAACCTCCGGAAAACCCGCTCCTGGTGAAAAAACAACGCCTTGATCAAAGAACCGATGTTCCGGACAAGGCTGCCCCGTTGGTTTGAATCACCTCCCGGTACCAGAGCGCCGAATCCTTCAAGGTCCGCTTCTGGGTTTCGAAGTCGACATGAACCAAACCGAAACGGTGTTTGTACCCTTCCGCCCATTCAAAGTTATCCAAAAATGACCACTGGAAATAACCCCGCACGTCAACACCCTCCCGGATCGCCTGATGAAGGCACAGCAGGTATCTCCCCAGAAAATCGATGCGCGCGGCATCGTGGACGCGACCATCCCTAGAGACCCAGTCCATGCCGGAGAGGCCATTCTCTGTCACCACGATCGGAAGTTTGTAGCGATCAAACAAAAATTTCGGCGACCAGTAGAGTGCCTCCGGGGTGACCGGCCAGTTGATCAGCGTGTGAGGATAACCCGGAGGATGGGGCGCCGCGAGTGGGTTCCCGTCCGAGCCTGCCTGGATCTTTCCGTTGCTGTAAACATTACAACCATAAAAATCCAGCGGCTGGCAAATCGTTGCCAGATCGGCCGATGTGAATTTCGGTGCGTCGGCCCCATAGACCCGGAGTCCTTCTTCCGGATAGGACCCCAGAATCACCGGATCCGCCCACCAGACGGTATTCCATACGCTGCCGGGATAAACCGACTCCATGGCCCGCCAGGAAGCCGTGCGGTCTGCTGCGGAGTCCGTCGCCGGATAATAACCCGACCCTACCGGGGCCCAGCCGACTTGCGCGGGTTGTTTGGCAGTTGCCCTGATCACTTGCACCGCCATCCCGTGGGCCATCAAGACATGATGGGCCGCCAAAAGCACCTCCTTGAACCCCAACTTGAGTCCCGGAGCGTGAGAGCCGTTCAGGTGCCCTTCGCCGATAAAACACTGAGGCTCGTTGAGCGTGATCCAGTGTTTCACGCGATCCGAAAGTCGTTCGACGACGACTCTGACATAATCGGCGAACCATTTTGGACTATCGGGGTTTAGCCAGCCGCCACGCAGAAACAGGTCATAAGGGTAATCCCAATGAAACAAAGTGACCCACGGCGTAATCCGTTTCGCGAGGAGGGAATCAACCAGTCTGTCGTAGAAATCGAGACCTGTCTTGTTTACGGGACCGGTCCCGGCAGGAAGCACGCGGGGCCAGGAGATGCTCAATCGATAGGCTTGAAGCCCCACCTCGGCCATCAGACCGACATCCTCTGGAAAGCGATGATAATGATCGCAGGCCGTATCGCCGGTATGGCGCTCCCAGATTTTTCCGGATTGATGACAAAGCATGTCCCAGACGGATTCCCCCTTGCCGGAGGCATCCCACGCCCCCTCGATCTGGTAGGACGCGGTTGCGGCGCCCCAAGCGAAGTTGTCTGGAAAAAGGGAATCAGAAGAGTTCGACACTCCCTCCGCTCTGCGAAGAAACGGGTGCGACGGCATTGTGCCCCCCGATGCGGGTTGTAAAGAGGAGGGGGAATCGTTCATAATTCTGATGGCTCTGGATTCTCCATAAAGGCGTAACAAAGGAGGTGGCAAATGGTCATATGGGCGTCCTCGACCCGGCCGAAATGAGTGTCGTTCACGATGATCGCATGTTCGGCAATCTTCGCGAGATGGCCACGCTTGGCGCTCAGGAGAGCAACTGTCACCAGGCCGTTCGACTTTGCCCACTCCAACGCTTTGACGCAGCTGGGCGAATTCCCGCTCACGCTCATCGTGAGCGCCACATCACCGCGGCGTCCATAATTTTGCAGCTGGCGGAGGAAAACATCCTCATAGGCATAGTCGTTGCCAATAGCCGTCATCCAGCTTGCATTGTCATTCAGCGAAAGCACCCGGAACCGCTTGCCAAGTTTGTCGGAGGCTCCCTTACCAAGGTCCGTGGCAAAGTGTGAACTGTTTGCGGCACTGCCCCCATTGCCAAAGACCAGGATCTGGCGATCTGCCTCCAAGGTGGCTCGGAGGATTGCGATCAGCTCGTGAATCTTTTCAAAAGGGATCGAGTCCAGCGCGGCTTTTTGGGTTTCAAGGTAGGTTGAGAACCAGTTTTTCATGTTCGGTGATTTGGTTTTGAGGTGAGGGTAAATTTTTGGGCCAGGAGGATCGCACCCGCCGGCACGGCGTGTTCACCCAGGGCCGCAAGACAAACCGCTGGTCCTGGTGCGAAGGCCTTCATGACGAAAGGCGGCAGGGCTCGTGCCACTGCGTCGCGCCAGGGTTCGCCCATTTGCGCCAGCCCGCCACCGAGGACGATGACTTCGGGATGAAAGAGGTGGACCACATGCGAAAGGGCAAAAGCCAGATCGCCGGCCGCCTGATCGATGATTCGCCGTGCACCCGGACAATTCTCAGCGAGCGCCGGTGCCAACAAGCGGGCATCCTGCGACCCTAAAAGCACGGAGAGTCGCGCAAGAATACTTTCCGGTTCGCGTCCAATTTCTTCAGCGACACTCTTATCCACCGCCCAGCCTGAGCATCGTTCCTCGACGGTTGTTCCATTTGTATTCAGCCGCAAGTGTCCGAACTCAGCCTCCCCCGGTTTTGCGCCGTGGTAAATTCTCCCATCAACAACGAGTCCCCCGCCGACGCCACTGCCGGAGTTGGTGTAAAAAACCGGGTTCTGGCCGACGCCCGCTCCCAGTAAGGCCTCGCCGAACGCGGCAACGTTCGTATCGTTATCAACACTGACCGGAAGTCCCGTCAGTTCCCGCAGCCACCCCGCTAAAGGAAAATCCTCCCAACCCGGCACATGGTGTGACCAGCAAACCTGCCCCGTGAACGAATCGACGGGGCCTCCATAACCGACGCCGATAGACTTCCATAAAAACTGCGGCTGAAGCCTTCGGACCCCGCCCTCAATTTGCCGGCGAATACCAGCGCCTCCCAGAGAGCGATCCACCGTCCACTGCTGGCAGTCCAAGACGCCGCCCTCCTTGGTGCCCGAAACCATCTGCAGTTTACTGCCTCCGATTTCTATTCCGAGATAGTTCATGGTGACGCTCCGCATCAAGGGTCTTGGTGTTGTTCTGAGGATCGGGCATGGTAATTTGACTCCTAAAGGGTCGCCCCGTTTGTCCGGATCACTTCTCGGTACCAGTGGGCGGAATCCTTGGGGATGCGTCGCTGGGTGGGATAATCCGTGTAGACCAATCCGACCCGGATGGCGTCCCCTTTGGCCCATTCGAAATTGTCGGTGAAGCACCATTGCATATACCCAAGCACCGGCACGCCATCCGCGATGGCCCTCCGCAACTCGAGAAGATGGCGGTGAAGATAGTCAATCCGCTGGGGATCATGCACTTTGCCATCCAATGAAATGACGTCGGCATTTTGGTGGCCGTTCTCGGTAATGACGATCGGCACCTTATACCGCTCATGGAGGAATCGCGGTCCCCAGTAGAGCGATGCCGGCGTGACGGGCCAAAAGTCCTGGGTGGTCTTGGGATAGCCCGCAGGCAGCGGGACCGCCTCTGGTTCGCCATCTGTGCCCGCCTTGAACGGAAAACCATAATAGATATTAGCCCCAAAAAAGTCGATCGGTTCCGAAATGATCTCCATGTCGCCGGGGTGAATTTCCGGAACCATCTCCCCGAACAATTCGATCCCATCCTGCGGATAATGGCCGCGGAAGATGGGATCCGACCACCACGAGTTCTGGAAGGCTGTCCGCTCGGTCGTCCGGAACATCGCCTTGCGGGCGGCCTCGACATCCGCGGGAGAATCCGTGACGGGGTAACCCGGCGCCGCAACCATGGCGATACCGATGAAGGGTGAAGTCCTGGCATTCGCGCGAATCGCCCGAACGGCCTTTCCGTGGGCAAGCAGGGCATGGTGCGTGGCAAGCAGCACTTCGTCAAATCGCAGTCGGTCGCCCGGCGCATGCTCGCCCTTTTCCAGTCCCAACCCAATGAAACACTGCGGTTCATTGTGAGTAATCCAACGCGTCACGCGGTCAGAAAGCTCCCCGGTGACCACGGCGGCATACTCCGCAAACCAGTCGGCGCTCTCACGATTCAGCCAGCCGCCTTTGTGATAAAGCGCCAGAGGATAATCCCAATGAAAGAGGGTGATCCACGGCTCGATCCCCGCCTCCAGAAGTGCGTCGACCAGGTTGCTGTAAAATTCCATCCCCTTGGGATTCACCCGTCCGGTTCCGTCGGGCATCACCCTTGGCCACGAGATCGAAAACCGATAGGCCTTGATCCCAAGCGCCTTCATCAGCCTGACATCCTCCCGCCACCGATGATAATGGTCGCAGGCGACATCCCCGTTCTGTCCCTGCCAGACGGCCCCGGGTTTCCGGCAGAACATATCCCAGACCGACGGCCCCTTCCCGTCCTCCGACGGGGCACCTTCGATCTGATAGGACGCAGAAGCCACCCCCCACGAGAAGTTTTTAGGAAAAGACATCGACGTGCGGCTGCTACTTCGCCCCTTTGGAGGAAGTGTTCCCCGACGACCCAGCTTCTTCGTAGGCGTAGATGTTGCTAAATTTACAAATCCAAACTTCCTGTGCGGGTTTCGGAAAGCCATTCCAACCATCGGAAATCTGGAGGGTCCCGGTCAAAACCGAAAAGTCCGTCAACTTCGCTCCGGGACTCTTTTCGCTCTTGAAGTCCGCCAAGGGAAACTGCACGCGTTGGATGGATCCCTTTTCCACAGGAACGGTCAGCCCGTAAAAGTCTCCATCCGTCGCGGACAACATGATGCAGATCTTGTCCGAAGTGGACGAGGCATCCACGCTCACGAGGAGCTCAAGACCCGCTTTGCCCTCCAACTCGTCCGTGTTGATCAAGGCATGCGTCGCTCCACTTTTCCATAAGGCGTTACCGAATTGGTGGACCGGCACCGGAGCCTCGTTGTTGCTGACGAAACCGACTTCGCCGACGCCTTCGCCGAAAATGCCATTCCCGTCCTGAGCGGCGGTAAAGGTGCCGGCATTGGCATAGAAACCCGTGGTGACTCCCACATTCGGATTAGTCCAGTCGCACCATTTGACGGCGTCGCCTGAGAGCTCGGGCCCAGCTACGGCTCGGAGCAGTCCAGCCATCACGACGGCTAACATACAGACGGTTTTTGTTTTCATTTCGAATCTTCGGGTTTGGAATTTTTTTGGTCTCCCGCGGCGGGATCGGAGTAAGTGTAATAACGGAGGTAATCGATGTTGTAGTTCATGGGAAAAACCGTCGTTTCATCGGGATTGCCAGGCCAGCCGCCGCCGATGGAGGTATTCAGAAGCACATACATTCGCTGGTGGAACTCCGACATATCCGCTGGAGAGATGTCGGCCTCGCGATAAATATGATCGTCCACGTACCAACGAATTTTGTTTCTCGACCAAAGAATACCGATCTTGTGGTAGCCCTCGGTAAACTTGCCCTCGGGCAAGGTGTAATGTTCACCGGAAGAACGGTGGCGATTGGCCGCGTCTGACCAATGGAGACTCCCATTGATGACATTTTCTCCCTTCGTCGCGCCATCGTTTTTGCCACCAATCATCTCCATCACATCGATCTCCCCGTTGGCCGGCCAGGCGCCCGATTCCCCAAGCAGCCAGAAGGCAGGCCACGCCCCTTGGCCCCGTGGAAGTTTTGCGGAGATCTCGAGCTTCCCGTATTGAAATCCCACCTTGGCTTTCGTTGTAAGCTCAGCCGAGGTATATTCCGCGAGATTCTTGTAGTTTTCCTTAAGGCTGGTGATGACAAGCTGCCCGTCTTCAATCCGGGAGTTTTCCGGGCGGTCCGTGAAATACCCGATCTCGCTATTGCGATTCTGCGGCGGCGCCCAGTTCCATACGGCGGTGTCAATCGCCGGTCCGTTAAATTCCTCCCTCCACGCGAGTTTCCAGTTTGGATCGTTGATCGGCGCCCGATCCGCCGGGTCTTCCACCCTGTCCGAGGACACCCCCGTCGGGGCCACTTGTGCCTCGATAGCCGGAACAACGGCGGCCACCGGATCCGAAGCCTCCTTGGCAGGATCAAATTCGATGTCCTGAATGGAGTCGACGTAGATCGTGGAAATGGGCGCCTTGAAATACTTGAAGAACACATAAGTCATATTCTCCCGGACAGACTTTCCGATGTTCGTGAAGCCCCCGGAGCGATGCTGGAGTTCCTTGAACGGCACTTCGTAAAACTTGCCTTTCGTGCTAAGCGCAATTTGCGTGGCGTAGGTGCCGCCGGCATCCATGATAAAATCGAGCACCGTGCCCTCCACTTCCGACTTTGCCCAAAATTTAATCCCGCTCCCCGTAATGGAGCCGGCAGGGATGCGGAAATTAAACTGGGTGTTGGCAAGGTTCGTGCCAAGCGCAGGCTCCAGTTTTACCGCCGTGCCCGCGTCAACCTTGTCGGGATTGGCAATGAGGGGCGGCGAACCCGCTCCATCGACCTTAAAACCCTTGACGCCAAATCCGGCCGGAAGGCTGCGAAAATTATAAAGCATGGGAGCGAGATCCGAACTTTCCTCCCCGGGAGTAAACGCCAAATCCGGATCCACCACCTCCGTGTCAGGTGGTCCCAAGACGGTTTCCGTTTTCATATCGCCCGAACCCATGTTCTGCAGCGAATCAATCCACACCGCGCTGATCGGGGTTTGGTAAAATTTGAAAAAACAATACGTCAGGTACTGACTCACCTCGGCCGGAAAGTCTGCGGTCGCACCGGACACGTGGACAAAATCGCGGAAGGGCACCACGATGATTGAGCCCTGGTTCGACACCACGACATTGGCGGCGTAGGTGGCGGCCCCCGCCGGTGGTGGGCGGAGGATACTGATAACCACCGAAAGCGTCACCTTTTGCGACGCGGCCTTGGCCCAAAACTTGATTCCCTCCCCGTTGAACGTTCCGGCGGGACTTCTCCAGTTGTATTGCATAACAGCGAGATCAAAACCAGCCAATGGCTCCAACTTGAGGGAGCCGCCTGATTCGGCCAGCTTCGGATCGGTATTGATCGTGGCTATCAAACCCTTGGCGGCCGCGCTAACGTGCTCCACATCATAGGAGGAGATCATTTCCGCTGACTCAGCAGGGCGGTTTCCGGAGGATGTTTCGCCACGGACGCCAGCGGTTAGCACCAAGCCTACGATTGACGCCGCGACCGACATCACGGGGCGCTCGAAAAGATTCTTCACTATTTTGGACAAGAGTTCAGGGGTTTGCCTTCGCAGCAGGAACTTCCTGCGTAATGCCGGGTGCCAGAGGGCCGCCCTCATTGGGTTTGGGACCGTCTTCCGGCGAGGCCAGATCTTTGCGTTGCCAGACGCGGATGTAGTCGAGGACAAAGTCCGAAGGAAGTTGGGCGTCATCCATCGGTTCGGATTCCCACCCACCGGTCAGCATGGTCAGAATGATGTATTCCTGAGTATTGGCAATCCGCGGGCTTTCCCAGCGCGCCGCCTCTTTACCGTTGTCATACATGATCACCAGACTTGGGGTCCAAAGCATGCCAACCGTGATGAAACCGTCCTGATCCGGCTGCACGTAAGCCGTGAACATGCCGGTGGATTTGTGGTGTTTCATATAGCCATCCCAATGCATGCCAAAGTCGTGTCGGTTTGGCCCCCAGATCGAAAGCGTCTCCATGATATCAAACTCCATCCCGCCATCCTTGGTGCTGGTGCGCTCGGCGGCTTTTCCCCATTGGCCGGCCGGGGTGTCTATTCCACGGTCCGGCATGAGCCAGAAGGCGGGAAACATGCTCGGTGCCGCGGGCATCTTCAGTCTCGCCTCAAAATACCCGTATCTTTGTGTCCATTTCCCAAAGGTGTCGGCATACCCGGTGGCATAATCATTGGCGACGTAATCCGGATTATCGTTGTGGTGACCGCGTTTTTTCTCCACCCGAAGGGAAAGTTTCCCGTCCTTCACGATCACGTTGTCTTTCGAATAATGGGTCTGTGCGCCAAGGTGCCATTCCTTCTCCGTGTAGATGTTCCAGAGTTTGGAATTGATAGTGTCCCCGTCGAAATTTTCATCCAAAGTCTGCACCCAGTCACCATCCACCGGCGGCTTCTTCCCCAGCCATGCGGGCAACTCAGGCCGCGGCGGCATGTCGGCGACAATCGAAGTGACGATAAAATTCTGCGGGCCGCTGCCTGGAAGAAACGCAATGCCCGAGGTCACATTGCTTTTGTAAGTCGTGCCAGTACCGGGAACATTCTCAGCCCATTCCTTCTTCAAATCATAGTTACTCTGGTCCGGCTCTATCACCGGGATCTTCCAGGGAACGGCAGCAGCAAACAGCACCACAATCTCCCCCTCGGTTCCAGGTTTGATCGGGGACTGGGCGGCGATGGTGTCCGAAACACCGTTGCCCCGGCTCTCCAAACGCACCGCGGGGGTAATGTCGGACGGACCGGTGTTTTTCAGCCGGACGCGCACTTGCAGATGTTGATTCAAATTCCACATGCCGGATGCGGGCCGGAAAAGGACCGAGGCATTGGACACACCGGCAGGAATTTCGATCTGGAGGGACCTCCCGTCCGGCCCTGTCCCAGCCTTGGCACCACGCGCCACCAACTGTTTCGCGGCATCGACCGGGGTGGAGGCATCAAAAATGACACCGCCGGGAGGCTTAACTGCGACCGTGTTAGGATCCACATAGGGCTTTTCACCCGCGGGGCCGGCCGCAATCAGGGACTCAATGCGCATCTTCTGCTCGACGTCGGATTTTCCGATGAAGATGGTCGCGCTGCTGATGGCCTCCGGCTTCAGCGCATAGCCAGCTTTCCCGTATTGATATCCGAAAATTGTCGAAACGACTGCACTCTCCCCAGGTTTGATGGTTTGAATGTTCGCGCTCCAGCGATTCTCCTGCCAAGGCCCCTCGTTGTCGAGGCGCAGGTTGGCACGGAAGAGCTTGGTGCCATTATTGGAGATCCTTACCTCGACATGACCGAATCCGCTGGCATCCCATGGCTTGGGCGGCGTGATTATCACACCGGGGAAGCCAGACTTTCCGTTGGGCTGGACGGTCACATCGATTCCGTTGCGATTAACCTCAAAGGAGGCTCCGCCCTCGGGTCCACCGTTGATGCCCACCTGGCTCGCGGCGTCGGGGGCCCCGGGATCAAAGAGAACCTTGGGTCCTCCCACGGCATTGACAGGCACAGGAGACTGCTGGGCTGACGCGGGGAGGAGGCCAAGAGTGAAGGCTAAGTACGCAGCAACGCGGAGGCTGGGTGTTCTTACAGGCATGATAGGGAGAAAGATTCGGGGAATGAGCCGATAGCATTAGCGCTGCACTCCGCCGAAGGGTAGTCGTCTGCTGACTGTGCTTGTGTGATTCCCTGACCCCCCGCCAGAAATCGTGAATTTTTAAAGGCCGTATGTAAGAGTATTCCACGCGATGAATACTCTCCCTTTCATGACCGCGAATTTCGTAGCGCGCGAAATCGGCTATTCCATGACAAAAGGATGGTGGGAGGGCGATCAGGCCGTCACCCGCTAATTCCAGCCTGAAGAATCCTTTGCCGGGCGCTTCGACACGATGCTCGGTGAGATTACCCCGATCGGATTTTCTGCGATTGACCTCTGGGTGGCGCATCTCAACCCCGACTGGGCCACACCACGCCAGATCGCAGAGGCCGCCGCAATCCTTAACAAGCGCGGCCTTTCGGTCACCAGCCTCGCCATTGGCATCCCGGATGATCTGAACAAGCTTGAGCCGATCTCAAAAATCGCCCGGGCCCTGGGCACAAAAATCCTCGGCGGGGGGTGTTCGCCAGAAATTTTGCACAATCAGCGCGGGGAACTTCTCGCCGCCCTGGAAAAACACGACCTGGTTTTTGGCTATGAGAACCACCCCGAGAAGGATGCCGCAGAGTTGCTTTCCCAAATCGGTCCGGCCTGCGGCGGACGCATCGGCGTCACGATCGACACCGGCTGGTTCGGCACCTATGGCACGAGTGCTCCCGACGCAATTCGACAACTCGGTGACCGGCTCATCCACGTGCATCTCAAAGACATTTATGCCCCGCACCGCAGCAGCGATCACCACGATATTAGGGTGGCCACCCCGACAAATCCGACGCTCAAGGACATGGGCCACGAAACCTGTGCGCTCGGCGAGGGCGTTGTGGGAATCGAGGCGTGTGTCACCGCATTGCAGGAAATCGGCTACACCGGCGGCATTTCTATCGAGCACGAGCCGGAAGATCACAATCCCCTGGAAGACATCCGTTTGGGATATTCCCGGCTCCGAAACTGGCTCGGCCAATAAGCATATCCATGAAAACACTGAAAACCGTCATTGTCGGGTGCGGAAACATTGCCGCCGCCTACGCGGAACAGATCAGCAAATACCATACCATCGAATTGGCCGGGTTCAGCGACCTCAGGCCCGAGCGCGCCCTGGAGTTCGCCGACAAACACGGTGGCAAAGCATACGGGTCTCTCGATGAAGTCCTCGCCGACGACACCATCCAACTGATCGTCAATCTCACCATTCACCATGCCCATGTAGAGGTCATCACGCGGAGCCTGGAAGCGGGCAAACACGTCCACTCGGAAAAGCCCCTCGCCACGTCGGCCGCCGAGGCACGCGCCCTTGTCGAACTGGCCGAAGCCAAAGGCCTCCGACTGAGCAGCGCCCCCTCAACCTTCCTGGGCGAGCCTGTGCAAACCCTGGCCCGCCTCCTGCGCTCGGGAAAAACCGGAACGCTCCGCGCTCTCTACGCTGAAATCAACCACGGCCGCATCGAATCCTGGCATCCCAATCCCTCGCCTTTCTATGACCTTGGCCCGGTCTGGGACGTGGCAGTGTATCCGCTCGGGGTGTGGGCGGCACTCTGCGGTCCGATGCGCAGAGTCACGGCCGTGGGACGCCGTTTGCTGGCGGATCGGCGAACGAAGGCCGGCGAAGCGTTCACCCTCGCCACCCCTGATTTTTACACGGCCTTGATCGATTTTGAGAGCGGGGCTCTAGGCCGGTTGACCACCAATTTTTATGTGAAACCCTCGAAACAGGACGCGACCATGGAGTTTCATGGCGACGTCGGATCGGCTTATCTCGGAAGCAGTTATATGTTCGACGCCTCCGTCGAGTTCGCCGAATTTGGCGGCAC
This sequence comes from Terrimicrobiaceae bacterium, assembly GCA_041752695.1. Lineage (GTDB taxonomy): Bacteria > Verrucomicrobiota > Verrucomicrobiia > Chthoniobacterales > Terrimicrobiaceae > CALCJD01. Next base: position 14,198 of record JBGSVZ010000016.1, on the reverse strand, counting down.
CTTCGATCCTGTTCCGTTGGTTCGAACGGGTTTCGCAGGCGTGGAGTTTGCGAGGGGTGTCGAGGAACTCGCGGAGGCGATTCTGGAGGATCGCCCGCACCGCTGCGCCGCCCGCATGGCGCAGCACGTCGTGGAAGTGATCGAGGCCATTCACACCTCGGCCCGAACGGAGAGACCCGTTGACATTATTTCCTCCTACCCAACCCCGGAGCCCATGCCGTGGGCCTCGTAGATCTCTATCTCGAGCCGACAGATTTGGGGTGAGGAGAGACGAACCCATCTCCGAGAGCGGACTGTAACTTAGAAGCCTGTCGTCTTGGTCGGGGGCACCAGATTGGGAAGAACCTCACGGATTTTTTCCGTGAGGACATCTGCCGCTTTCTGATGCCCTTCAAGATCAGGATGCCCGTTGCCTCCCTTATTGTTCTCGGGGAGTCTGAGGAAATGGACTTTTGGATCGGACTTACGGATCTTATCGACTGCAGCCGAAGTCGCCTCATCGGCATCCGGCATCATCATCCCGGTCACCCAGACGATTTGTGCTGCAGGATATTTCCCACGGAGAACCGCATGAAACTGCTCGACGGCCGCTTGGTAGTCCTCGTCCGTGAACGGAGACTTCTTGCGCACCGAAAAATCATTAGTTCCAAGGTTCACCACCACACAATCGGGCTTGTAGCGGGTGAAATCCCAAGGCACGGAAGGATCGCGGAATTTCGAGGCCTGTTCGAAAATTGCCGGAAGAACCGATTTTTCTTCGGGGGCAATTCGTCCCCGGTGGAGTCCCCAGCTCGAGGCGGCCACGATGTTGGCATCGGCCCCAAGGGACCGCACTGTCAGGCCCGCGTAGCTGCGTGTCGCGTCCTGGCTCTCGCCCTGCGGCACCGCAGGCATCTTCCCGAGGGCCCCTTCGGCACAGGAGATGGAGTCGCCAATAAACTCCATTTTGAGAACGGGCGCAGCTGGCGCGGCGAGAAGATGACCAGCTACAGAAAGGCTCTCCAAAGCCATTTTCGAGTATTGCGCCTCATTGAGTTTGGTAACCTTGATGGTGTGGCGACCCTTCGGGAGCGCGTCCGCCAAGATGTAATCCCGTGTGCCAGGTTCGACCGCCAGCCGCTCTCCAGCAACGCCATCCACCATTACCTGGACGAAGCCGACTTTCTGCCAGCCTGCAGACCCCGTGATCGAGGCCGTGACCCTGCCTTCGCATTCAGCCTCAAACTCGAACCCGGCTCCACTCCAGTCAAAGGCGATCGCCTTACCCACCGGGAGAGTCCTCCCGAAGAACCTGATCTGACCGTCAGCGGACGTAGCCGCAATGACGGATGGAGTCGCCGCAAGAGCTGTCACCAGCGATGCCAAAAAGCAAAACATCGCGGCTAGAAGCGTGACAAATTTTCGTTTGTCCGGCGGAAACCCTGATTGGAAATCTGCTGAGGAATTCAAGAACATGGCTAGTTTTTGAGGGTCGCGTTATTAGGTTTCGGACCATCCTCATCGCTGGCGAGGTCCTTGCGTTGCCAGACCCTCACATAATCAATGATGAAGTCTGAGGGCAGAGTGATGTCATCCAACGGCAGATTGTCCCACCCACCGGAGACCGCCGTGAAAAGAATGTAGCTTTGCACATCCGCGATGCGAGGGTTCTCCCAGCGCAAGAATTCCTTGCCGTTCGCGTAAAAGACCGCCAGCCCAGGCGTCCAGAGCAGCCCGCCCGTGATATATCCCTCCGCATCGGTCTGCACATAATTGGTGCCAACGCCAACGGTCCTGTGCTCGGAATAATACCCATCCCAATGCATCGCGATGTTGTAACAATGCGGCCCCCAACCCGAAAGGAACTCCACGATGTCAAATTCCATGCCGCCAAACTTGGTCGTGTGCCGGCCTGGACCGGAATCCTTGCCGCGGTCTGGCATCAGCCAGAATGCCGGCCAGAGGCCGGGAGCTTTTGGCAACTTCATCCGGGATTCAAAGTATCCGTACCGCTGGGTCCATTTGCCGCGGCCATCGAGAAACCCTGTCGCGTAGTTGGTTTTTCCAACCGTCTTGGTGTCATTCGGATCGTCGTTATGAAACCCAGTCTTCTTTTCAAAACGCAGCAACACCTTCCCGCTGTCGAGGAGAACATTGTCTTTGCTGAAATGGCATCGTTTGTCCCAGTAATTGTCCGCATAAACACTCCACTTGGTCAGATCGATCGTCCCAACGTCAAAGTTCTCGTTAAGCGTCTGGACCCAGTCGCCCTCCACTGGCGGTTTTTGTCCGAGCCACGACGGTAGCTCTGCGACGGGTGACTCCGCCCGAATCGCTGTCACAACCAGGTTGGACCTGGGGGAGTCCAAGCCGGGGAGAAGGGTTACTCCGCTAACGAAGTTGCTGGTGAACGAGGTGCCCGTGCCCGCGACCACTCTCGCCTTTTCCTGCGCCATCTCTATCTGCACGGGGAGGGCCGCCGCAAAGGGGATCACGACCTCCCCCTCAGCGTCGGGGGAAATCTCTGATTCCAGGGCGACCACATCGGTCGGTCCTCCTTTGCTGTCCAGTCGAACCCTCGGAGTCACTCCCACATCTCCCACGTTTTTGATTTTCACCCGAACGAGAACGTAATCCACCAGAGACCATCCACCTGACGGCGGCTTGAAGGTGGCGGATTCCGCCGCACCGCCCAAAAAATTCACCTGGACGGCAGAGCCATCGATCGTTGCCTCCGCCCCGTTCTTTGCGAGGATTTGCTTTTGGGCGTCGAGCGGAATGCCGGGACCAAGGAGCGTGCCATTCAAGGGGGTGACCCGCAGGGTATCAGGGTCAGCGGGAGGAGCCTCGCCTGAGAAACCGGCAGCCACGATCGGGCCAATATGGAAGGTGGTCTGGGATTCACATTTGCCCGCAAAAAAGAGCAGCTTGGTGATGGCCTCGGGTTTTGATTTGTAACCCGGCTGTCCGGCGGTGTAGCCGAAGTAGACTTTGATCGGCTTACTCTCGCCCGGATCCAATGCGACATACTCGGTCTGGTAGGGCGTCGTCTCCGTCGGGTCGTCACTGTCGACCCTCACCATGAGCCGCATCCGCCGGTTGCTTGTGTTGGTCAACGTCGTCTCGATTCGGGAGTAGGCGGAGAGATCCCACTTCCCTCCTTCCGGGGGCAAAATGTTGATTCCCGGAAACCCCGTAGGACCTGGTTCGATCACCACGTCCAGCCCGTCGCCCACGGCCGTCGCACTCACCGTTTCGTTCGACGGTTTAAGCCGTTCCGCGGCTCCCGTTGCAACAGGATCAAAGAGCACCCGCGGCGCGGCCTCACCCTCAGACTGCGCGGACACGCCGCCCACCGATATGACCGCCCAGGCGACGCCCAATAGTAGGGTGGCGATTATTTTCGACAATTGAGGCTTCATAAATAGTCATTTTGCCCGCGGACACGAAGACTACGGAAATATGGTTCGCGAGCGTCCTTCGTTCACGGGGACAGATTGCGGAAGTAAACTGGGGAAAAGCGCACCGAGTTGTTGGCGGGATCGACATAACGTTCGATCATGGCCTGTGCTCTCTGCTGGGCAGTCACAATGAGCCTGCCATCCGGTGCCTGTTTAATTGCCTGTCCAATCGTGTACACGCTGAAGACATTGCCCCTCGTCGTGACGAGGTTCATGATCTGCCGGACGAGTTCCTCGCTTTTTTCCCCGCCGTCGGCAATCCCCTTCACTTCGACAACCTCACCGGGGGAATCGTAACCACCTGCGTAGCCGTATTGTTTGCCTAGGGGAGAGGTTGTGGCGAGCGTCCGGTTAAAAATATTATCCGCGATGTCCCGCGCCGGTCCGGCACCCAGCTTTCGCGTGAAGTCTGTGGAATCATAGGTATTATTCTGCAAGACAGCAGCCAGGGGAGACGTGCGAGTGAGACTGAAGGGTTCCGGAGAGGAATTGAGATTCACCCGGCCCCCGAACCCCGTGTCGTGTGGCGCATAGACGTATTTGTTGTATGGGTTCGGCGCGGCCACGGGGGCGGTAAAGAGATCCATGATGGCCCAATCGGGAACGACGTTGGTTCCGGAAGCAGAGGGTTGAAGACGGAGCGTTCGCCAGGGAACCCCCGGAGGGATGGGAGTGGCGCCAAACACGGCGCACGGTTCCGCGCCGGTATGAATGTACCCAAGTTCTCCCACAGACATGATCTGGCCTCTGGTATTGTCATCAATGGTTCCATCTGTCCGCGTGAAGGTGGATCCTTTGGGTGGAGGCATGTAGAGGCTTGCATCGCTCACCACACCTCCGTCGGTATCGACCTCGGGCACGATCAGGGGCGGAGGATTTCCCGCGGACCAGCGAGAATTTCTGCTGCCAAAAGAGTTTCCCGGGACTGGCACCCAGTCGCCCGGATGCTGGTTCAATCGAGGGTCGTCCACCTCGAGCGATTTCATGGTGGCCACTGCGCCGGTCTCGATCGGAATGCCGTTCGTAAGACCGCTGTTGGCGGGAGCCAGTTGCAATACCGTGTTAAAGTTCCCTCCGGAAAGATAGACTTTGCTTCCGGCTCCTGTGGTGGCCGGAACGGGAGAAGGCGGCGCATTCGTTCCGAGTCCCACAGCCCGGGAAATGACAGCGTAATTGCCCGCCGTCAGGAGGGTCGTCCCGCCACTCATCTCCCCTGCGTAAATTTTATGCGAGTCGCTGCCGTAATTGGGAGGGGTTACGGCACTGTAGTTAGGCACCCACCTGGTCGTCCCTGGCACAGTTATCCCAAGGTAAACATTCGCTAGATCGTAAGAAGCCAGCCCGTAATTGGGCGGCAAAAATACTTCGACCTTAAAGAGGTAATAGGGCGCACCGGCGGAAATGGGCTGACTGACATTTACTCCCCCTGGGGAAGAAGGCGTGAAAGCGGCTCCCGAATTTGTCCCATACCAGACGCCGATCTCCGTGACGCGAGGGCCCCGGGAAAGTCCCTGGAAACCATTGGTGGCACTCCCATTTTGATTAAGCACAAAAGCCTTTGCCGGATCCGGTTGAGCGGAATTGAACGACCCAATGATAGGCTGAATGAACTGATTGGTGGATTCCTTGGCCCGGACGTAATCCAGAATATTGACGGCGATCTGCCCCAGCCTGGAGGTCTGAGCGGTGATCCCGGAGGCGGAGACCGTTGTCGGATACCCGCTGAAATATTTGCTTTGCAGGCTGCCCGTCCCGCTCACCATCGGCCAGTCAGATCGCTGCAAATAACCGGCGACGTTGGTCGCCGTGCCCGGTCGAAGAGCGAGAGTCGCAACCGCTTCCGAGAGTCTGTTTGTGTCCATCGCAATGGAGTAGGGCAACCCGGGATCAAGCGTGTCTTCAGGATCTTTCAGGATGCGGAGGTACCGTGGCTGACCTCCATCCGCCCAGTTTTTTCCATTCACGCCCACCCACTGGCCGTTGTAGGGACCGTTCGTCGCCTTCGTCCACCCGGCGAGGTTGGGGCGGGTGGTCAGGACAATACGCGGTTCATTAAAGAAGGTGGTGTTGGGATCGCTGTTAAAATGGGTGACGTCAAATTTGTTATCCCGTAAAGCGGCGGCCACGCCGGCACCCCCGGAAATCATCTCGATCCGGCGCGCGTCCAATGGAGTGTTGAAAAAATTGTAGGGAACATTAGCCGCATTGGTGCGCGTGACAAAATTGCGCAGGATGTCGGCATAGGACTGCGTAATATTTGTGAGGGCGGTGAGTTCAATCCTCGTCGGGTGGCCGGGGGCATTGGTATTCCCCGTGCGGCCCCAGGCGATATTGTAGTTGATCTTGCTGCTCTCGTCGTCGGCCCAGTAGGCGTAACGGCCGACGATGGGATCACTAGCGGAAAGGGAGGGGGAGGAATTGGTGTCGATGGCTCCGCTCTGCCTCACATAGATCCACGCCACCGGCATGGCGACGACGTTGGTGGCGTCCAACGTTTCGGTGAGCAGATGAGAATTCGGGTCCCGGTACGTGACGACATTCAAGTTGGGAGGGGCGAGAACGGGATCTCCCGAAGGGACGGCGGTGCCGGAATGGAGCGGGACAACATTCGAAAGAACCTTCCTCTCGTCCACTGCGGTGGAACCATCATCCACCGGACTTCCCACGAGAAGCTGTCCTGGCTGCGAGGCCCAATTTCGATTGGTGTCGGCCGTTTGCTGATTGAGCGTCGCGATGACCCGCTCGAGACCAGACCTCGCGAACTGATCGGCCCTGGCCCGTTCGAGGTGGGAAACGGCCGTGGGCCGGAGCAAACGCATGCTCTCGGCGAAACCCACGACCAAGACCGAGATGATGACAATGAACGCCAGGACGATGAGCAGGGACATGCCCTTGGAAGACCGCTTTGTTTTCATCGGGCGTTGAAAAGATTGACCTCGATCTGATAGGGCCGAAGGCCCTGGGCGATGCCTTTGAGGTCGGTCCTCGCCAGGGCTTGGGAAACGTAATCGGCAGCATCCGTTGCACCGATGGAGGTCAGGGCGGCCCGCTCGGCGCTCCCGATCCGGTTGGCGGAACTCGCGTCCAGGAGCACAAAGCCCAGCCGGACGACGGGCGGAAGGGCACAGGCGGAATTGGTGGTGGCCGGAACCGCGGAATCCACGAATCCCTGCCGGGAATCAAACAGCGCGTTGGTGAAGCCCCCCCCTGTCGCGTTTTTCGTAATTAGCTGGCCGCGCCTATCGAGGCATTGCACGAAAAGTGCCACCACGTTCTCGGCAATCAGCCCTTCATAAGCAGCCGTAGCGTTGGCAGGAGCCACCGCGTCAACAATAACGTCGGTCAACCAGGCGGCAGGAGCCGAATAGATCAGAAAATTGGTTCCTGTGACGGCATTTGCCACGGAGAAGCGGCACAGATAAGGTCTGGGGTTGGCGGCGTTGTCCGTGTTCCACCTGACGAAATACCCCACCTCGGCCACGTCACCGAGGGTTTGGTCCGCCGCGTTGGGAGATTGCCAGAAGACAGCGTGTGGGTTCTTCACCCCGGTGCCCAGCGAGCCTGGATTCACCACAAACTGAAGATTGTTCGTGTCGGTCCGGTTGACTGGAAGGAGGGCTGCACTGAGGTCAGCCCGGATAAAATCGGTGATGGCCAGGATATTCTGCATCCGCTCGTTATTGGCGTATCCAAGTTGCGATGTTTTGCTGACGCTACTGAAGACTCCCGCGAGAATGGCAACGAGCAGGATAAGGATCGCCATACTCACCAGCAGCTCAACCAGGGTGAACCCGGACTGGCACCGGGACCGGGGGGATCCAACGCCGGGGGGGCCGGATAACAGGTCAGTATCTGGCAATGAAGGCATGAATGATTTTTTGACTATTCGTGGAAGGCGTTCCGGCTGGCCACTGGAACATCAGGCGAATGTTCCACAGGTTGGGGGCGCCATCGGCTTCCAAAGCTGCGTCGGAAGTGACCTGAGCCGTGCAAACGTAAACAGCTCCCTGCGCGACCGCCGTCGGGGCAGTGACGTTGCTGATGAGCCCGGTGCTCGTATCCATCCCATTAATCATCTTTCCGGACATATCGAAAAAGACATTGGTGGGATTGGAAGATATGTTGGTGAAATCTTGCTTTCGGATCGAATTGACAAAGTTGCTGGTCATTTCCGAGACGAGAAGATCATCCATCGAAGACCGGCTGGTCTGCAGGGTGGCCGAGAGCAGACCGACGATGCCCGCGAGAGCAAACGAGACGATGCCAAGGGCCAGAGCGATCTCCACCAGCGAGAACGCGCCCAATCTTCCTGGTGATGGGGAAGCCGTTTTCATTGCCGGTCGATTTTCGCCCGACCGGTTGTTCCCAGCACGGTGACGGTGTAAAAATTCGCCGGTCCCCCCGCCGGGAGGGGTCGCGTAAAACTAATGGCACCTCCCGGGGTGAATCCCTCGGCCAATTGAAACTGCGCCGAAGTATTCTGCAGGAGACTTCGGCTGGGCAGGAAGATCAAATATTGAAAAGCGGAAACGGGAGTGTTGCGGTAGCTGATCGTGGGAAAATCCTGGATCGGCGGTGGGGTGGCCGGGTAGTCCGTAAACTTGTAGGACGCGTTGGGATAGTAGGCAACAATGCCATCCTTAAGAGTCTCCCATTTGGAAACTTGCTTCCATCCCGTGCCCTCGGGGACATACTCAAAAAGGGAGAACCCGACCGAATTCGTGGAACTCCCAGGGACAGCAATAAGAGCGGTCATGGCATTCTTTGCGGAAGAATTTTGCGCCGCGAGATTGATCAGATTCACTAACTTATTGCCCTCGGCTGTGAGGATTTGGGATTTTCCGAGATTATTAAACGCCGGGACGATGAGAACCGCCATGATGCCCAGCAGAGCAATGACGACCAACAACTCAACCAAGGAGAACGCAACAATGGGACGGGAGCGATGCGGAGGGGGAAGCACCATAATAATTCATCCGGCAGAGGCTAAAAACTTTCGACCGGTTCGCCCTGTTTTGTGGATTCCGCCGTCTGTTCTTCGAGGGGCGGCAAAAACGCGCCTTCTGCGCGAAGACGCTCCCGAAGGAAGTCGACGTCCGTCGCGTGGACGTCATGTCCGGGTACCCTGGCAGCGTGGGCGGCAGCCATCCCCGCGGCTTCCCCCATGGCGAGGCAGACCGGCATGACACGCACACTGCCTTGCACCGTGCGGTCGCAGGAAATTGAGCGCCCGGCGACAAGAACATTGCGAAGGCCGCGCGGCGTCAGGCAACGATAGGGAATGCCGTGCGACTCTCCGGGCCCGTAGTGACTGAAACGCAGGGCCATTTCCAGCTCGCCATCCGACTTGGCCTCCTCCTTCGTGAGGTGCAGATCAATAAAATAGCTGTTCCGGCAGATCTCGTCCGGGAAGCTCCTGCGCCTCGTATAGTCATCCGCACACAGCACGTAGTCTCCCACAATGCGCCGGGTTTCCCGGATGCCAAGCACCGATCCGGTCGAGACGAGGAAGGCCTTCCCGAAAGCCGCCGGGTGAAACTCCGCCAGGGCATCCCGGTAGGCTAACGCGAGCTTGCGGCCCTTCATAAGGGCAAGGGAGACAGAATCGGGGTCTGTGTTATCCACATCCCAGACGTGACCGGCGTTAAACCCAACGGTGCCCGGTCCGACGATATTCGAGTTCATGTGCCGGTCGGGGATCTGGGGGTATCGCCCGGAAGCGATGATTTGATGAATCGGGCTTTGGGGGTCCCACCATCCAAGGTCGGGGCCATTCCGGTAGGCGTCCTCATCAACGTTGGTCAGGAGGAAGCAATGCGTTCCCGGTTGGAGTTGCCCCATTTTGTCGCCCTTGTGAAAATCCGCCCCCGCCCAGGCGCAAAGATCGGCATCACCGGTGCAGTCCACATAGACCTTGGCCCGGAGCGCTGATAGGCTCTGCTTGTTCGCCACAATGATGGAGGTGACACCACCTTCATCGTCCGTTTCCACTGCGGCGAGGAAAGTCTGAAATTTGACCGTCACCCCAAAGCCGGAGACGAGATCGTCATAAACGCGCTTCAGGCGCTCGGCGTCGATTGGCACCCAATCGAGATCGTCTTTTCCGACATGAGCCATGCCTGCCTTCGCAGCGTCGAACACTTTTTCGGCAAGGCCGCGGTAAATGATCTTCTGCTTGTCGGAGAAGGGGCACCAAGCGGGAACGAGAGCAATGGTGCCAGACCCACCAAGACTGGCGGTTGTCTCAATAAGAAGGGTGCGGGCACCTTCCCGGGCCGCAGCCGCCGCGGCCGTGGATCCGGATGGACCACCACCGATCACAATGACATCCCAGGAATCGTCCAGAGGAAGATTGCGGGCCGACAGCACCATCTCGCTGCGCGGTCCGCCAGTGCGCCGCTCAAGTCTGGTGTTCGCCGTCGGGGGGGAATTTTTCATAAAGAGTTTGCGGGGGGGCTTAACTCCCAGTAATCTAACTTCACGGTTGAGAGGCAGTGAGTTAATCCCTGACTGCAATTGTGTTGTTTCCCGATTTCCCGATGAAATCCCCCTCCCCTATCGCTGTCGACCCGACCCACGGAATGTCTCCGGAATTTTCGCTCCTTCAGTCGCTCATGGTCGCATTGGAGCGGGAGACAGGAATGCACATGAGCTTTGATGATCTCACGGGTTTTGACAGCGGATTTCATGTGGACGTAGAGCCGATGAGACTCGACTGGCCGCACCAGGCACACGTCTGCGAATTTTGCGTCTTTGCCAAGCGGCATCCGCGCGGGGACCTCGACTGCGTTTTAAACAAACTGGTGGTGAACCGTCTCGTCATTCGTCGCAAGGCGGGATTGGAAGGGCACTGCCACCTCGGCCTTTTTGACATGGCGGAACCTCTGATTTACGAGGGGCGTGTGTTGGGGGTTTTCTACTACGGCTCTGTCCGAGTGCGAGGCCGCGATGCGCTGGCCAAGAAAAAAATCCGCTCTTATTGCCGGCGACGCTCCCAAGTCCCGGATTTTTACCTTGAAGAACTCGCCTCCGTGCCCTCGATCGACGAGGAATCGATCCCCCGACACCGCGAGGCGCTCCGTTCGATCGTCCGAATCGCGCATTACTTTTGCAAAGTTTCCGGCCTCAGAACGGAGGGCTATCGCACGCGCGAACTCAAATACCCCTACATGGATCCCCAGATGCTTCCTTATGTGGTCAGGGCTTCCATGAAATATGTCGCCTCACACATCGATGAATCGTTCATCGTCAAGGACATCGCAGGACACCTTAAGTGCCATCCCGACTTCCTCAGCCGGAAATTCAAGAAGCACACCGGGGTCGATCTCAGTCAATACGTTCAGCAGATCCGCATTGATCGGGCCAAACGCCTCCTGGGAAATCCTAAAATTGATGTCGGCACCGCCGCGGAAATGTCAGGCTTCACCGACCGCGTCCATTTCAGCAAAGCCTTCCGCCGTCTCACCGGCAAGACGCCCGGCCAATTCCAACGCGAGGCGATTGCGGCCGGGCCCGTGGGCGCCAGATAGATCTCCCCGCATTTCTGCTGGCGGGCCAACCCTACAAAGCGATAAGCCGTGGTCCGAGGGAACACACGGCGTTCGTTTTTTGGGTCCCCCATGGGGCTCCCCTCCCGGGGGGCCGCGAAAGATCACCAGATCCTGCTTACGCTATACCCGGCGACGTCGCGCAAGCATAAGCATCCCAACAGCTCCGAGCAGCAGCACGCAGGTGCCTGGCTCAGGAACCACATTCAGGTAGAGTGCGGAAGTCGCGGTGTCGACCGTGAATTGCCCGGTGAGACCAACCCCAAGATTCGTCGCAACAAACTGGGTGTTCAAGCCGCTCGTAAAATCCGTCGTGCCCGACCAATCAACGACCTTGTACCAACCTGCGGTTCCGCCACCGGAGAAATCAAATGTCCAGGTGCTGCCACTCCCCATCAGGAAGTCGCTGCTACCTCCGGTAATGTTGAGAAGGTCCTGCGTACTCGAGCCTGTGTTGGCGTCACCCAAAGTGGCTGCCGAAGTACCGAGTTCGAAGACCCAAGCATTCCCGGCATCCCAAGTCACGTCATTGGCGACTGTCAGGGTGCCGATACTATTGCCCGGACGAAGCGAACCGGCGATCGTGGTGGCTCCGCTGATGCTCCCCGTGCCCCCGAGGATTGTCCCCGCGTTCACCGTGACTGCACCCGTGCCTGTGGCCGAACCCAGAGTATTGTTTACCAGCAGAGTGCCCGCATTGACCACCGTGCCGCCAGAATAGGTGTTCGAGTTCGACGTTAGCTCCAAGATGCCGGCGCCTTCCTTGACGATACTCATGCCGGCGGTCGTGTTGGTGATTGCCCCCGAGATCCGGGCCCTATCGGCGGTCGAGTTGGTATTGTCCAGGACCCGGATGACGCGGGGTTGCACCCCTCCGCTGCCGAGATTAAGGCCGTTCTGGAAATCGACCACGTTGTCAGCGGTCGCGGATCCGAAGATCAACTCGCGACCGTCGCTGACCATGCTTGATCCATTCCAGGTGACACTCCCGGTGCCGCCATTGAGTTGGACGTTCAGTGCCCCGCCGTTGGCGGCAAACCCTCCACTGGCAGTGGACCAGTTCACGTTGCCTGCTGCCGTCCCTACCGTGCGATTGAAGGTGCCGTTGCTTTCAAAGACGCCACCGCGGAGCTGGAGAATCGAAGTTGCTGTCAAACCGACCCCATCAGTCGCCCTCAAGGCACCATTGGTAATATTAACGGCCGCACCAGACCCAAAGCTGTTCGTGCCCGTCAAAACCAGAGTTCCCGCCCCGGACTTGGTCAAAGCGGTGGTGGCCGTCGAATTGATCACATTGGAGATGGTGAGAAGATCACTCGCCGTATCCGTGCGAACTGACAGTTCATTGGTCCCTTGGCTAAATCCGGCTCCACCGCTGATGGTACTCGATCCGGTTCCGGATTTGAGAAGACCAAATTGGGTCAGCGTAACGGTCTGCGCACTATTCAGGGAGAAATCCGTGTTGCCGGAAAGATTCAGCGTCAGGAGGCTGATTGTGTTTTGCGCAGCCTGAGTCGAGGTGAGCTTCACGTGTCTTCCGGCCGTGATGGTATTAACCGCGACGGTGTTAGCGTCTGTACCGTAGGCCAGGGCACGGACAAATCCCCCGGATCCTCCGGGAGCACTCATGGCGGCAAAGTCGGCTCCATTGTAATAGGTTCTCCCACTCAGGAACCCCGCCGAGGTGATCCCCGAGAGCCTGATACTGTTGTCCGTCCCGTTTACTCCTCCGACGGTCACAAAATTAAAGCCCGCACCCGCCCCAGGTCCGAACGTTCCGCCGGAGCCAAACGTGAGAGTCATGGTCTGCGCGGCCGTCCGGGTTGACTGCACCGTGAATTCGCCCGGAATCCCACTGCCAGGGGTTAGCGTCCCCAGCGTCAGGCTCCTTGCGCCCGTCGAGGTGGTATTATCGTATTCCAGTTTAGAACCCCCGGTGCCAACGCTCACCGCATTGGCGGAGGCGAAGGTGGCGGTGTTCGCGTCAATCTTGACCGTCCCGAAATTGACCCGAAGTGCCCCGGTGAACGAATTGGCCCCCGCCAAAGTCATGATGCCCGATCCGTTGTAGGCCAAAACATTCGCGAACGCATTTCCATCCACGACACCGCCGGTTAAGTTCACGTTCCCGGAGCCTGCGAACGTCACCGCTCGGGCCACCGTATCGACCGTATTGTTGAGAGTGACACCGTTGAAGGCAACCGTGTTGCCAGGACCGTTGGCGGAATAGGTGGTTTGTCCGCTGTTGCTGAGTTGGCCCCCGAAGGTGAGGGAACTTCCCGTTCCTCCCATATTAATCACCGAACCCAATGAAGTGACGGTTCCGGATCCAAAAGTCAGATCTTGCGAGCCGCCGAAGGTCAGATTTGTGCCTAACGTAATCGCGTTGTTAGAGCTCAGTGAGATCGCATTGCCGCTGGTGTTATTGATTACCGCACCATTCGTCAAAGCCAGGGTGCCCGAGCCCAACGCCGCCGCGTTATTGATGTTTAATGCTGCAGCAAACCCATTGTTCTGCCCGACAATGATGCCGCCAGTAAACGAGTTACTTCCAGACAGAGTCAGTTTGCCAGCTAAAGTCGCCCCGGAAGAAACCGACAGGGCACCCGCCCCGCTGACCGGCCCTCCAAGAACCACCGTGCCGCTGCCGAGGGTGCCGGAAACGGAAGTCGTTGCGCTGACCACAATGGCACTATTAACAGTCTGCGTAGACACACTATTATTAACAATGCCTGCTCCCCCAAGAGTGAAAGAATTGCCTTTTCCCGCAACGGGATCTGAGGCCGTTGTCCCATCGCCGATGACAAATGCGGCCGCACCGTTCGCGAAGGTGATGTTGGGAACTGTCCATCCAGGGCCCGTTGTGAGGTTATTATTAAGATTCAGTCCGCCGGCGCCAGTTCCAGAGGTGAAAATCAGCGAGTTGCCGGACGCAGGAAGAGCGGCACTCCAGTTCGCGGGCGTCGCCCAGTCGCTGCTCGAAGAACCGTTCCAAGTTTGCGCTTGGGCGCCGGAAGTAAGAGCGACGAGCGCGGCAGCTACGCAGCAGGTTCTGGTGAAAACGTTTAGAGCAACGGTGTTGAAAGAAGAAGCTAAATGGAAGCATAAGAATGCCTAAGGGAAGCGATAAGAGTGAGCCAGGGAGCCTCGCGGGTGAGCGAGGCGCGCAACCAGCGCAAGAATTTGACGGTGCGCTGGGTGAGGCGGAGAG
>JBGSVZ010000015.1:0-16268 GCA_041752695.1 Terrimicrobiaceae bacterium | reverse complement strand
CAGAAATGCCGTTCTTTTTTGCCTTCCCATCAAAGGAATGGTTTTTCGATATCCGAAAAACCAGGGTCGTGGCGGGGCTGCTGGCCCCTTAACGTTATGAATAAGCGTTGTCACTTAGCAGCTACCTTCAACACCGTTGCCACGCCGGTGATGATCTCCGATTGGGATTATACGCCCACGCCCTTCTGGGGAGCCTACGCCAAAAGAGCCCTTGCCGGGGAAAAATTCGAGATCAAAAAAGTTCGGTGAACGCTGAGGAATTGAGCCAGTCGGGATTCCCTGGGGTGGGAGGAGATTCCCAGCCGCCGCAGGCCGTCTGGTAACGGTCTTAGCACCGCAAACGGCCATCCCCTCCGCCAGCAGAAACCCGCATTCGCCAAAAGGAATACGCTCCTCCCTTCCTCCTCATCAACAATAGATGTCCCACCTGGGACATCTATTGTAAAAAAAATTGGGGGATCGGGTATTCCAGAAATAAGGTCCCGCGGATGCCTGACTCGTGTTTCCGAGCGAACTCGCGGACAGGGCTCGAGGCGAAATCACTCTGAGGTTGGCGAGGGAACGGTCAGGGGTGCACGCGATCTATCTGCCTGAGGACGGCAGGTGGGTGAAATTCTTTCCCCTGGTGATCGGGATTACAGGTGTGTTGCTCTGTGGGGAGCTTCCTGTGAGGCTGGGAGGACATGGCAAGCTCACGACGTTTTTTGGTGACTCTTCTGCGGGAGAACTGTGCCCGGATGGGGGTTCAGGTGAGAGCTTACCATGGTGACTGGCTGCTCACGCTGAAAAAGGGCGCTCGCTGCGAGCATGTGTACGGCTATGATTTCAGTCTGAATTCGTCGGCGGCGCAGCAAATCGCGAAAGACAAGGCGGCGGCCAGTTCCCTTCTTGCCGCGGCGCGGGTGCCTGCCGTGGAGCACCGGTTGGTGATGTCGCCGACTCTGCCCGACTACATGCCTCGGGAAGGGAATTGGGCGCAACTCAGTGGCCTCTTTCAGCGGTGGAACTTCGACATGGTTTGCAAACCGAACGATGGCACCGGCGGGCGCGACGTTTTTCGGGTCCGGGATCTCGGGCAGCTCGAGCGGGCGATTCACACTTTGCTGGCCAAGGCCCGGGCGTGCGCCGTTTCGCCTTTCGTGGAGATCCGGGAGGAATTTCGGGTTCTGATGTTGGATGGACGGGCTTTGCTGATTTATCGAAAGCGGCGTCCCTCGGTGACGGGAGACGGGCGCCGGAAGTTGGTGGGCCTGCTGGCCGACTGGCTGCAACTTCACGATCCTGCCAGCGCGGCCCCCGGGGCGAAGCTCAAGGCCCTCGGCAAACTTGAGTGGCCGGACCGGACATTAAATCGTGTGCCAAAAGACGGTGAGGTGATCTCCATCAATTGGCGGCACAATCTGGGGCACGGAGCGGCCCCCGAGGAGTTGTCAAAAAATACAGTCGAGCGGCGGCGGTTGGTGCAGCTTGCCGGGAAAGCGATGAAGGTTCTTCGCCTCCGTGTTGCGGCGGTGGACATCGTGTCGCTTGCCAACGGCGAGCACCGTGTTCTGGAAGTCAATTCCGGCATTATGATGGAACAATTCGCGGAGACGTCCAGGGCCCGGGCGTCGGAGGTTTACGGGCAGATTATCGAGGCGGTTTTCCGGAATTCCTAACATGTCGCGCAAAGCTTTCATGCCAGCCATCCTTCGGCGCTTGGTGCCTAAGTTGGGCGCCCGGCTGGTGCTCGAGCCGGAGCATGGATTTGTCGGGGCTGTCCATTTTGCCAACGGAAAAAGGTCCCTCTTTTGGGACAATAAATTCGATTTAAATCCGGTCAGCTCGGTGAAGATCGCCCAGGATAAGGGGTACACCCATTTTTTTCTGGCAGAAGGGGGGTTCCGGGTTCCGCGGGAACGAAGTGTCTTTGCGAAAGTTTTTCACCGCCATCTTGCCCAGCCACGGGGGCTGGCTTCGGCGGCGGAATTTGCGAAAGAGGTCGGGTATCCTGTTTTTGTCAAAGCCGTCCGGCGCAGTCAGGGTGAGCTGGTTTTTCAAGCGGATTCCCGGTTGGAGTTGCTGGCACGGTTGCGGGAAATCTTCCGGGTGGACAGGATGGCTTTGGTTCAGGAGGCCTGCGTGGGACGGGACTATCGGCTGGTGGTTCTGGATGGGGAGGTGATTTCGGCGTATCAGCGTGTGCCTTTGACGGTGACGGGTGACGGGCGCCAGACCATGCGTCAGTTGCTGGAGGCCAGGCAGGCGGCCTTTGTCAAGGCGGGGCGCGACACGGTGATTCCCTGGCGGGATCCGCGGTTGAAACACGGGATGGAGAAACACGGAATGACGTGGCGTTCCGTCGCACCGGCCGGCCGGAAGGTGGTCTTGCTGGCCGTCTCGAATTTGTCGTTGGGAGGCGACACGATTGATATCACGGACCGCCTGGATGCCTCGGTCGCCGCGCTTGCGGTAAGGGTGGCTCAGCACTTATGCCTTCGCTTTTGTGGAGTGGATATCGTGATGGCCGACGCCACCGCGCCGCTGGGCGATTATCGGATCCTGGAGGTCAATTCAGCCCCCGGGCTGGACCACTACGCGCACTCCGGGCGTCGCCAGCAAAAATTGGTGGACGGACTTTACCTCAAGGTTTTGCGAGCCGTGGAGCGCGGGTCGGGGGGCTAAAATTAGGGGGTGACGCTTTTTGTCAGCACGGAACCGGCCGTGTCAAAGGCATACTCCGCTTTGGTCACGGAAGTCACCGTGAGGGTGAAGGTGCCGGGCTTGCCGGAGCTGCTGAATTTAGCCTGACCCCGCGCATCGGTCTTGACCGTCTGGCTGCGCGTGGGGCTTCCGGGAATTGTCCAGAGGGCTTTGACGCTGGCTTTTGCGACGTTGGCACCTTTGGAGTCTTGCACGAAGACGACGCCGTTGACCTGAGCCTTCCGTCCACGCAGGCTACCAGAGAGAGTGATGTCGGTCACCGCCATCGTGCGCGCGACGGGACCCACGGTGACTGTGATTTTTGCTTGTTTCCAGTTCCCGATGGCGTCCTGGGCTTTGGCGTAAATCTCGTAATTGGCCGCCGGTAAGGTGCGCGTGTCCCAGTTGACGCTCAGAAGCCCGGAGTCCGTCACCGAACCGAGGATAACGGCCTGGCCGGCCACAGGATCCCAGACGCTGATTTCCAGGTAGGTCACGGCCACATTGTCCGTGGCTTGAGCCGATACCGGCACGAAACCGGTCACCGTCGCGCCATTCTGGGGAGATAAAAATCCGACATTGGGTGCCGTGGTGTCGAGGGGCGTCGCTGGGGCGGTTGCCGTGACGGGAAGCGACCAATCGCCCGCTCCTGCCAATCCTACCGCGCGGACCCGGTAGGTGTAGGAAACACCCGCGGTGACCGTAGAATCCACATGGGAGGTGGCGTTGGCGGGCGGAACGAGGGAAAGTTTGTTCCAAACTGCCTCAGACGTTACGCGGCGTTCGGCCTCGTAGGACCGGGCAAGGGGGCTGGAGTTCTGCCAGCTCAAATCGATCGAGTTGTACGGTGCGGAGGAGGTCGCGTAGTGGGCCGTGGCCTGGAGGTTGGTCGGTGCGGGAGGCGGAGGCAGAGTGCCCGCCGGTGTCAGCAAGACCGTGCCGGACTTGCCCGTGAGAGTGTTGGTGCCGGACGCCAAGACCTGGCGCTGATCGTTCACGAAACATCCACTACCTGTGATCTTCCATCCGGCGGAGACCTCTGTCGGATCCAAAAGGCCTCCCAAGGCAAAGACACCCTGGCCATCCAGATAGAGCCCGGCACCCAGTTCGCCAAATCCGATGTCGCCAAAGTTGTTGATATTGATCGCGGAGGTGTAGCGGCTGGAGCCGACCACAAAGCTCCAGCCGGATCCGGGCATGAAGCGGAAGACGGAAACCACGTTCAGCGAGGATGAGCGAAGCGCTGCGCTGCCCAGAATCATCCCGGCGTCGTTGATTTCCACGCAAGTGATTGGTTGGTAGTTGGCCGGGCCGGTTTCGCCAATTTGCTCCAGGACTCCGGTCGAGAGGGTGAGCACACCCGCCCCGGAAAGGAGTTTCCCGGCGTCATTGAGCTCGGTGGGTACCGTGGCCAGTCCATAAGCGGCGTAGAGATCCACCATGCCGCGCGCTTCGCTGTAGAGCCAGCCGGTCGTCGCGGCCGGGACGTAACCGAGAGCCCGTCGTGCCCCGACGATCTCGCCCAGATTGTTGATGGCAGTAGCGTACGAAGAGGTGTCCCCCGGCAGTCGAGGGAGAATGTCGAGGTCATAGCCGCTGGCAGAAGGTGTCCAGCGAACGGCCACTGGGTTCCATTGCGTGTCGTAGGAAACGCCGACGATCACGCCCTGGTCGTTCAGATCGGTAGGAAAAGTGGTCATGGCACCTGCCGGAACGGGAAGCGTCACCCAGGCCTGTCCGTCCTCGCTGACGAGGGGTTCGTAGTAGCTGGAATTGACGATACGCTGGCCGATCGCCGTGCCGTTGTTGTTGATCGCCGACGCGGTGCCATTCCCCAAAAACGTCACTTTATACTGGGGAGGACCTTCCAAAGCGGAGGCGGAAAGGGCGAAACTGAGACAAAACAAAAAGGCCGCCGCTCTGATCGCGGAGGGAAGCGGTTGTGTGTTCATAATGGGGGGATGGTCTGAGGTGATCTGCAAATTATTAGATAATTTAATAATAGGCGCGAATTGCTTTTCGTCAAGAGTTTCCTGCGGCAGGTACAGAGTCGGGAGACTTTCTTCTTCGTTGCCAATGGGGGGGAGCGTCTGATGGGTGTCTGACCTCACTCTGGATTGCGGATGGGAAAATGGTCGCAAGGCGGCCGCGGAGGCGTTAGAAGGGAAGTCATGTCGGAAGAACTTACCAGTCCCCATTTGCCGGCC
Source organism: Terrimicrobiaceae bacterium (assembly GCA_041752695.1). Taxonomy (GTDB): domain Bacteria; phylum Verrucomicrobiota; class Verrucomicrobiia; order Chthoniobacterales; family Terrimicrobiaceae; genus CALCJD01. Next base: position 11,379 of record JBGSVZ010000015.1, on the reverse strand, counting down.
GTGGGTCTTGTCGCCCAGCTCTCCAAGGAAGACCGCGACGCTTTGAGTTCCTATGGCGAGTTCCATCTGGCGGACCACGGCGAAATCCTGATCCGGCAGGGGGAGTCGCATGGGAAATTGTTTTTTATATTGAGCGGACTCCTTCATGCCGTGCGGCATGAGGCCGAACGCGATGTGTTGCTCGGCACGATTCAGAAGGGCGAGTGGGTGGGTGAGGTTGATCTTTTTGATCCGGGCAGCGCGGTGTGTTCGGTGATGGTGATCGAGTCCGCCCAGTATTGGGTGGCGGCCCGGTCCGACGTGGAGGATTTTATCAACAACTACCCGGAGGCGGGTGTGCAGATTGTGGTGGGGGTGGCCACCACGTTGAGCAAACGGCTGAGGGTGGTGACGAAAAAGCTGATGGAAGAAGCCGAGATGGCCGAGGTTCGTGCGGCTCTCCTGGCCGAGGGGCGGCCGGAATAAAGGAGCGTTTCGCCCGGTCGGGGCACGTCCCTTCCGGGTTTCACGACATCAGCGTTTCAGCGAGTTCGTCGGCGACCATGCGGCCTTTGCGGGTGAGAAACCAGAAGTCTCCCTGCGGACGGAGGAAGCCGAGTTTTTCGAATTCCGAGGTTTTTTCCGGGGAAAGGAGTTCGCGGGCGACGCCGCGGTTGGTGCGGAGTCCGAAGGCGACTTGCTCGGCGCGACGGGTGGCGGGATCAACGTCCTCGGAAAAATCGAACGTCGCTTTGTGCTCCTGGACGCGGCGGATGTATTCGACGGTGTCACTGATGGCTTTCCAGCGTTTCTCGCCGGCGGTGGAAAAGGCACTGGGGCCAAGGCCGATGTAGTCGGCTCCAAGCCAGTAGGCGAGGTTGTGACGGCACTCGCGGCCGGGGCGGGCATAGTTGGAAATTTCGTATTGGACGTAGCCGGCACCTTCGAGAATTTCCATCGTCATTTCGAAAAGGTCGGCGTCGAGAGCGTCGTCCGGCTGGTAGATGCCGCGGTTGAGGCGCAGGAAATATTCGGTGTCCTCTTCGTAGGTGAGGCAGTAGGAAGAGATGTGTTCGGGGGCGAGGGAAAGGTTTTTTTCCAGGCTGGTCCGCCACTGTTCGCGGGTCTGACCGGGGATGCCGAACATGAGGTCGAGGTTGATGTTGGCGAAACCGGCCTCGCGCAGGATCTCGTAGCTGCGTTCAGCCTGTTCGGCGCTGTGGACCCGGCCGAGGGTTTTCAGCAGTCCGGCGTCCCAGCTTTGCACGCCCATGCTCACGCGATTGACGCCGAGTTCGCGCATGCGGCGGGCTTTTTCGAGGGAAACGGTGGCCGGGTTCATTTCCATGGTGAATTCTTCGACCGCGGAAAAGTCGATCCGCTCGCGCAGGCCGCCAATGAGATACTCCAACTGCGAGGTCGAGAGCGCGGTGGGCGTGCCGCCGCCGAAGAAGACCGTGACCGGACGCAGGCCGGCGGCCTGGGTTTCCGCCTCGGCCAGCATGGCGTCGAGAAAGGCCTGGGTTTTATTGCGGTCACTTGCCTCCTTGAAAAAACTGCAATACGGGCACACCTTCGGACAGAATGGGATATGCGCGTAGAGGTGCTGGATCATGGCCGTGGAAGCCTAGCAGATTTTTTCAAGGCGCGCGGCTGACTTTTTTTCTTCTCGCGCTGGGCGGCGTTCCCGCTGTCGCGCAGCAGCCCGCGCCCGTCCGTAAAGCGGAGATTTTTTATGCAATGGACACCACGGCGCTTGGTCCGGGGCGCACGGTCAGCCAGAGCACAGTCCGGCGCATGGTGGACAGCCTCATTTGCGGCCTGACGGGCAAGCGTACCGCAGCGGATGGCTGGCGGACGCTGGTGACTCCGACGGATCGGGTGGGGATCAAGGTTTCGTCGGGTGGTCGGGCCACGAGCGGGACAAATCCCGAGGTTGCATTGGCCATTGCCGAGGGGCTGATCGAGGCCGGTGTGCCCGCGAAAAACATCATCGTCTGGGACCGGAATATCGAGGATCTGCTGGCAGCGGGCTATGAGAGCAAATCGCGATATTATACGCTCGAGGGCATTGATCCCAAAGCTGGGTATGACCCAAAGGCGCAGGTAAGCGCGCCGGTGATCGGGAAGTTGATTTGGGGGGACAGCAAGTTTGGCGACCGCAAGATTTCGCGGTTTTCCGACCTGATGACGACCACCGAGCAACTCAGCAGCACGAGTTTTTTTGCGAAAATCCTCAGTTCGCAAGTCACGAAAGTGATCAATGTGCCTTCGCTGACGGATAGTTACATGACGGGGATCAACGGTGCCCTGGTCAACATGACGTTGCCCAATCTCGACAACTGGCGGCGTTTCGCCAAGGCCGCGGTGGAGGGGGATTCGTACATTGCGGAGATCTATGCGGACCCTCAGATTTCAGAAAAAGTTGTGCTGACGATTCTGGACGGATTGGTTCTGCAATATGCGGGCGGACCGTTTCCGGATCCCAATTTCACCCTGGAAAATTTCTCTCTCTTCGCCAGTCGGGACCCGGTCGCAATCGATGCCACGGCAGTGCGGTTGATCGAGGAAGTGCGAAAGGTCCACAAAATGCCGTCGATCCGCATGATGTCGTCCTACGTTGAGGCGGGCGCGCTGCTCGGCTTGGGAGAGTTTTCCGAGCCGCGTATCCAAATGACGCGGGTCGGGGTGGAGGGGATACGATGACCGCGGCGCTCATCGAAAGCTGAACACTGAACGTTGAACGCTCAACTCTGAAGTCGGAAACTCTGGATTCCTCGTCCTCCATGGATTGGCAGCTTTTGAAGCGGGTTTCGCGCTCGTTTTATTTGACATTGCGCTTACTCCCGGGGCCGGTGCGGGAGTCGATTTCGCTGGCGTATTTGCTGGCCCGTTTTACGGACACCGAGGCGGATGGGGCGATGTCGGATGCGGAGAAGGAGTTGCTCGGGCGTCGCGCGGATTTGGAAGGATGGCTGGCGGTGTCGCCCGATCGCGGGGAGATCGAGCGGGTTTGGAAGACGATTCAGGAGGGACAGGAGTTTGATGGGGAGAGATTCGGTAGGGAGGGTTGTCCCAACCCTCCGACTTCACGGGCCGTTGGGGACAACGGTCCCTACCGGCCTTTGTCGGAAGAAGAGTTGGACCGGTACACTTATCTTGTCGCCGGGTGTGTGGGGGAATTCTGGACACGGATTTGTTCGCGGCGGCTGCCGGGGTTTGCGGGTTTGCCGGAGGCAGCGATGACCGAGTTGGGGGTGAATTTTGGGAAGGGACTTCAATTGGTGAACATCCTGCGGGATCGAAAGGCGGACCGGGAAATTGGACGGGTGTATGTTCCCGAGGAGCGGGTTGCGGACACGCTTGCCCTGGCCCGGCGACACCTTGACGACGCCGCCCGTTATGTGGGTGCCTTGCGCGGTTTTCGGCTGCGGGCGGCTTGCGCCCTGCCTCTTCTATTGGCCCGTGAGACCCTTGATCTGGTGGAAAAGTTCCCCGATCAGGAACGGGTCAAAGTTTCACGGGGGCGTCTGTGGATTCTCCTGCTGCGCAGCTTTTGGAAAACATCACATCAGTGACATGGCTGGTGAAATCTGGAAGTCTCAGGCATGAAACGACCCTCCGTCATTCTCGATACCGACACCTTCAATGAGGTGGATGACCAGTTCGCCCTGGCCCACCTGATGCTGCATGGCGACGATTTCGAGGTGCAGGCGGTTCATGCAGCGCCGTTTTTTAATGATCGTTCCTCCGGGCCGGGTGAGGGGATGGAGAAGAGCTGCGAAGAAATCCACCGCGTGCTTGACCTGCTCAATCCGTCGACCCGCCCCAAAGTCTGCCGCGGCAGCACCGCGTTTCTGTCCGGGGCCCGTTTGCCGGTCGAGAGCGAGGCGGCGTGTGATCTGATCGAACGTGCCATGGCGGCGGAGGACACTCTGTATGTTTTGGCCATCGGCGCCTGCACAAATGTGGCCTCGGCCCTATTGATGGAACCGCGCATCGCCGGGAAAATTCAGGTCGCCTGGCTGGGTGGGCATGCGCCATTCTGGGAGAATACGGACGAGTTTAATCTCCGCCAGGATCTTCACGCCGCCCGGGTGCTGCTGAATGATCCGGTGCCGCTGGTGCTTTTGCCCTGCATCCCGGTGACCTCGCACCTGAAAACCACCGTGGCCGAGCTCGAAAAAGAACTTGAGCCCTACAGTCGTCTTGGCGCCTATCTGACGAACATCGTCCGCGAATACGATGGCAATCGCCTCGGCTGGTCGAAGGTGATCTGGGATCTCGCTGCCACGGCGTGGTTGATAAATCGCCAGTGGGTGCGAACCCGCACGTCGCCCAGCCCGGTGCTGCGTGACGATCTCACCTGGGAACAGCCCACGCCGGCCGGACGCCGGTCGATCGAGATTGCCGTGCAGGTGGATCGCGACGGGATCTTTGGGGACTTCTTTGCCCTCGCCCGCGGGGCATCCTGACCCGGCAGGGCCCTCCTGCTAGCGCCGCCCGGGGACGGGGACGTCATGGGACTCTGCCGCCAACACTGAGTTCCTTACCCTCATTGAGTCTCCATTGACGCGGACTGGATCCAGAAATTTGTTTGAAGGTTTTGGAGAAATGAAACTCGTCGCAAAACCCAAGCGCGGCTGCAATGGCGCGGTCGGGCAGGTCGCGTTCGCGCATCAGGCACTGGGCGCGCAAAATGAGGAGCCGCCGTCGATACCGTGCCGGGCTCTCTCCGGTGAGGATGGTGAATCGTTTCCGGAACGTTTCATACCCCAGGCCGCAAAAGCGGGCGACCGCGGGCAGGTCGCCGTATTCCTCGCCAGGAGTGGCCAGCCGCTGTTGAGCCTGCGTCAGCCAGGCATCGTTCTGCACCTGTGGCATGGCCAGGGCATTGGCGTGGGCGGAGGCTCGGAGAAGCCAGGCCGCGAGTGCCCCCACTTGGTCAGAAGCCTCCACGGCCCGGCCCGCAGGGGGGAAGATGGCTTTAAAACGCGCGAGCCAGGTGGTCAGGTCGCCTAATCGCCACACGGGGCGGCTCAAATCCAGGACTCCACAGGTTTCCAAGGCGTCAAAAACGGGCCCGGAAAAAGCCACATACCACTCTTCCCATTCGTCTCCCGCGGCGGGGCCGTAACTGTGGCCAATCCGGGGATGAATCACGAGCAGGTCGCCAGCCTGCACCGTCACCGAAAAGCCCCGCGTGTCCCGGAAATGGCCGCCGCCACGCACAAGTAATACCGCGGCTCGCACAGGGTATCGTCTTGGAACCCCGTTCCCTGCTCCAATCCCGTTCGACAAATGTGCCGCTTCCACGATGCGCCCGGCGGGCGTGGTGCGCACGTCCACCGCGCGAAAGATCAGGCTGGTTTTCTGACGGGGCATGACATACCAAAATACACAAGCGATTTGCCAGTCAACCCATATCTCCCGGGCCACGGCTGTGCTATCTTTGAGGGCGTTCAGACTGACCATGAGCCAACTCCTTTCCCCTTCCGAGACCGTCCGGTTTCGTCCAAAAATCCCCCGCCTCACGGCCCGAGGGCATGAACTTGATCTCTCACCGAAACGCTTTGGGTTTCTCGCGCCCTCCGATGACGCTCTGGACAACCCCGAAGAATTGCAGCGTCGGATGAAGGACGAGGGGTATCTGTATTTACCGGGATTTTTTGACCGGGAGCTCATTCTGGCCGCCCGGGTTTCGTTGACCGATCGATTGGCGGGACAGGGCTTCCTTCACCCGGATCGCCGGCCCGTTGACGGGATTGCCCATCCCGATCCGGAAAAGCGGACGGCTTTTAAGCCGGATCTGACCGAAAACAACGCCGCGATCGACCGGGTGGTGTTTGGTCCGGAGATTTTCAGTTTTTACGAAAAACTCTTCGGCGAGACGGTGCGCGCTTTTGACTACAAATGGCTGCGTGCCATCGGGCCCGGGTTCGGGACGCCCGCTCATTGCGACTGGGTCTACATGAGTCGGGGCACGCCGCATCTTCTCACGTGCTGGATTCCCTATGGGGACGTGCCCTTGGAGGTGGGCGGTCTGCTGATGCTCGAAAGATCGCACCTTCAGGCTGAGCGCATCAAAAACTACCTCAGCACCGACGTGGATTCGTATTGTGAAAACCGTCCCAAGGATACTGCCCTGGCCCTGGCAGGCCGATGGAGTCAGCGGGATTGGCTCTCCGCCCGCAGTGATACCCTGCCGGAAAAATTCTGGACGCGGTGGCTGACTGCGCGCGAGTGGCGCATGGGGGACTTGCTGACCTTCAATATGCAAATGATCCACGGTTCCCTGGATAACTCCACGGACCGCATCCGCCTCTCCAGCGACACCCGCTATCAGCGCGCCAGTGAGCCCGCTGATGAACGATGGATTGGTCCGAACCCGCTTGCCCATTCTGTGGCGGGCAAACGGGGGCGGATTTGCTGAGCGCCCCTTCTTTTTGTTGCGACCACCTTTCGCCTTCGGGGCGTATCCTCAGTCGTGGAAATACGCGCAAAGATTCTCGAAGCCTACGGCGCCTACCTTCGTGAGCACGGAGCTCCGCCCGCGACAGTTTTTAAGTTCTGCCGTGAGTTGGAAATCGGGGAGCGGGAGTTTTTTCAACACTTTGCCAGCTTCGACGCGGTCGAGTCGGAAATGTGGCGGGGTTTGGTGGATCGGGTGGCGCAGGCGGTGGAGTCCGGCCCGGAATGGTCGGGGTTCTCGGCCCGTCAGCGACTGCTCGCCTTCCTTTTTGCCTTCTGTGAAGAGTCGCTGGGCTGGCGGAGCCTTCTGCTCGCGAGGGTGGGAAAAGGCCCACCAGTCGTCTGGCCGGGTCATTTGCGGGGCTTGGAAACAGGTTTTGGGAAATTTTTTGTGCCCGTGTTGGAGCATGGTCGGGACCGGGGCGAAATCGCCGGACGCGGACCGATCGGACAGGTCTATCCCGCGGCCTTTGCGCTGCATTTCCGCGCTGTGGTGGATTTTCATCTGCGGGACACCAGCCCGGGATACGAACGGACGGATGCCTTCATCGAAAAATCCACCACCCTAGCTTTCGATCTCATCGGGCGGCAGGCGCTGGATTCGGCCTTCGATTTCCTAAAGTTTCTTTTTCCGCGGCCGCATTAAATGGACGTCCAGGACTCCATCCAAAGCACGCCGGCGTCCCGGATGGTGAGCCTCGCGGGGACAGGCGCGAAGGTCGGCCTGAACTATCTGAAGCATTATGGTCGACGCATGGTTTCCGGTGGGGGGAACGAACGGCTTCATGAAGAAAACGCGGCCGACATTTTCAAAACTTTCAGCGAACTCAAAGGCGGTCCGCTCAAGCTGGCCCAGATGTTGAGCATGGATCAGAATTTGCTGCCGCCGGCCTATGCGCGGCAGTTTTCGCGCGCGCAACATTCCGCGCCGCCTCTTTCTTACCCCTTGGTCGTGCGGACGTTCCGGCGGGAATTCGGGCGAGACCCGCTTCAGGTTTTCGACACCTTTTCTCAAGACGCCGTGCATGGTGCGTCGATCGGACAGGTCCATCGGGCGACCAAAGACGGGCGCGATTTTGCCGTGAAGGTCCAATATCCGGGAGTGGCGGAGAGTTTGCGGAGCGACCTCTGGTTGGTGAAACCCTTCGCCCTGCAGGTGCTTGGCCTGCGCGAGAGCGATGTGGCGGACTATTTTCGGGAGGTGGAAACCAAGCTTCTCGAGGAAACGGACTACCGGCAGGAGCTTCGCCGTGCGCAGGAAATCTCCCTGGCCTGTGCGGATATTCCGGGCGTCAGCTTTGCGGAATATTTCCCCGAGTTTTCCTCGGGCAAAGTTCTGACGATGGAATGGGCGGAAGGAGTGACCCTTGATGGGTTCGCCGACGGTCCGACCCGTCAGGAAGAACGCGATCGGGTGGGGCAGGCCCTCTGGGATTTTTATCACCGTCAGGTCCATGAGATGCGGCTGTTTCATGCCGACCCGCATCCGGGGAATTTTGTTGTGGCGAACGGTGACGTCCGGGTTCTGGACTTCGGCTGCACCAAGATGATCACCGAGGATTTTTATCGGAAACAATTTCGGTTTCTCGCGCCGGAACTGATGGAGCAGCCGGGTGCTTTGACCGAGGCCTTGGAGGCGTTGAATGTTCTCCTGCCGGAAGATGCTCCGGAGGATCGGGAACGGGTGCTGGTTTCCTGCCGACAGTGGCTGGAACTCCTAGCCCGTCCTTTTCGCGGAGCAGTATTTGATTTTGGCCAGGAGGGTTTTTTGCAGGAGATCTACGACCTCGGGGAAGAAAGTCGGAAAGACAATTTGCTACGCACCCTGCGCGGACGCCGTGGCTCGCCGGACACGATCTATGTGAATCGCACCTTTTTCGGTCTCTACAGTCTGCTTTGTCGTTTGCGAGCGCAGGTTACCATCCGCCTGCCCGATTGGGTGAGCCGGGGTTGAAGCGGAGTCTCACTTCATCACGGGGAAGACACGCCCGTGGTTTCAAAGACCTTGAAGAAGGAATTTTGATACGCGCTGCGCAGGAAGGCCGGTGGGAAAAGGGGCCGGGCGTAGAGTCTTTGCACGAGCGGAATGCCGGAGGGGGCGCGCCCGAGGATCTGGGAGGAGTTGGCGATGACCCGGGAGGGTTCGTAGGCAACAACCCAACGGACCTCTCGGCGCTGAAGGATATCGCGAGCTTCAAGATCGGTGGTGGACGTGTAAAATTTCGCGGTTTCCACGATGCCGGGGAGACTTTGGTGTGAGCTTCCCGCCACGCAGGGCAGGCCGGACCAATACGCCAGGGGAGGGCTGAGCCACCACGGGGCAAGCACATTGCCGGCTTCGGCAGAACGGAGAAACAAGGCGGTCTCGCGCAGAAGATGGGCGTCCTCCCTCGCCTCGGTGCGGGCATCGGCGACCGCTTTTGACGGGAAAAGTTGTCGGTCCCATTCACTGGCCATGGGCCAGAGCGAAAGAAGAAAGAGCGCCCAAACGGCGGGTTTCCACGGCACGGCGGCCAGGGCCCAGGGCAGGCTCATGGCAAAAAGGAGGGCCAGGAAATACCCCCAGCGGGCATACCAGAGCGACAGGCCGATGGTGAAAAGGACGAGCAGCGCCAAAGCAAGGCTGATCCTGCAGCGTTCCTTGGTGAAACGCATGATCAACAGCACGGGCACGACCGGCAGGAGCCAGCCGGTCCAGGGGAGAAGTTGTTTGAGGGTGAGGGGATTGAGCTCGCCGATGGTTTGCGCCCAGCGCGAGAAGGCCTCACCAGTGGTGCCGGAAGGCTGAAAACGCCAGCCGTCGAAGATCAGCGCGACCAGCAGCACGCCGACGAAGGTCGCCGCGGCGGGTCGATTGCGCAGCGCGAAAGCCTCGCGTCCCCGGACCAGACCCCGGCAGGCCAGGATGGCCAGCAGGAGAATGAGAGGCTCGAAGAGCGATGTCCAGAGGGCCAGTCCCCAGGCGGCAGCGGACACCACACCCCAGCCCGCGGCGTGGCGCTGCCAGATCGCGATCTCTGCCGCAATGGCGATCCCGACGAGCAGCAGAATCAGCGATTGGTGGTCCGGGCGACCGAGCAGAAAGCCGTGAACAAGAATGGGCGACACCGTGACCAGCAGCAGCATGGCATTCCGGTAGGGGAGGTTGAGGGTGCGCGCCCACCCCCAGAGAAACGCCACCAGCAAAATGCCGAGGAGGGGGGAGATAAAAGCCCCCGCCATGTCGGCGGCACGGTTGGAGTCGAGGAGGGAAAATTGCCCGTCAAAAAGGAAAGCCAGGCCGGCAATGGAGAGATCCATGGGCGCCGTGGTATGGGGCGCGGTGCCGTCGGGGGCATTTTCGAAGTCATGCTGCCGGATCGACTGGAGGGGCGCGTCCAGGACCCGCAGGACGCGGGTCATGCGGGAATAACAATCCGCATCCACAAAAAAGACGCCCTCGGAGTGGAAAACCTGCGGAAAATTCCAGCAGCGGACCGCGAAGGTCAGGCTGAGAAAGACCGCCAGACTCGCCCAGGGAAGGAATTTTCGGAGGAAGACCGTCATTTTGTCGGCTTGACCCCATATCTTGTGGGCGCGGACTTGGGAAGTCCCCATATCCTGTGGAGTTGACCATAAGAAAACGGTTGTCGCCCCCGGGGCTTCCCTCTAGGATTTAAAGATTCAGGTTTTCCGCCTGAACCAACTTTATATCTTTCCCGATGTCCGACGCCCCGAAATCCGAGACCGCCTCTAAAAAAACGGAATACAACGCCGACGATCTGAGTTCCCTGAAGGGGCTCGAAGCCGTCCGCAAGAAGCCTGGTATGTACATTGGCGGCACCGATGAACGCGCCCTCCACCACTGCGTGTCTGAGGTGCTCGACAATTCGGTGGATGAATTCCTGGCCGGCTATTGCACCCACATTGATGTCAATATTCACAGCGATGGGTCGATTTCCATCAGCGACAACGGGCGGGGAATCCCCGTGGACATCAACAAGGAGGAAGGCATTCCGGGCGTCGAGCTGGTGCTGACCCGCCTCCACTCCGGCGGCAAATACGGCCAGGGTAACTACGAATACTCCGGCGGCACGCACGGAGTGGGCGCGAAATGCGTCAACGCGGTCTCCGAGTGGTTCAAGGTCGAGGTGACCCGTGATGGCAAGATCCACGCGATGTCCTTCGAGCGCGGGGCGACCAAGCAGGCTTTGCATGTCATCGCCGAGGTGAAAAACAAAAAGCACACCGGCACGCTGATCACGTTCATGCCGGACACAGAGATTTTCCAGGAAACCATCGAGTTCAAGGCCGAACGCATCATCACGCGTCTCAACGATCTGGCTTACATCAACGCGCCGCTGTCATTCACCTTCCTCGACGAACGCCAGGATGGCGCCCGGCCCGTGCAGATCCAGCATCCGCGGGGGGTGGAGGATTTTGTCGCTCGTCTCGTGGAAAACAAATCGGTGGTCCATCCCAAGCCCATCATGATCAAGGGGTCGCGGGACAAGATCATTGTCGAGATCGGCCTGCATTACACGGACACCTACAACGAGCAACTTCTCTGCTACACAAACGCCGTGCCCAATCCGGACGGCGGCACGCACAGTAGCGGTTTCCGAGGCTCGCTGACGCGTGCCATCAATCAGTACGCGAAAAACAATTCGCTGCTGAAAGAAAAGGACGTCCCGATCACCGGCAACGACGTGCTGGAAGGTCTCGCTGCGGTGGTCAGCGTAAAGCACCCCGACCCACGTTTTGAATCCCAGACCAAGGTGAAACTCATCTCACCGGAAGTGGACAGCGTGGTGGGTTCGGTCAGCTACGAAGGGCTGATGCTGCATTTCGATCAAAACCCCAACGTCGGCAAACGCATCGTCGACAAATGCCTCATGGCCGCCCGCGCCCGCGAGGCTGCCCGCAAGGCGCGCGAGACCGTCCGCAAGG
>JBGSVZ010000014.1:0-21079 GCA_041752695.1 Terrimicrobiaceae bacterium | reverse complement strand
CGCCGACCGCGATCCGGCGCTCGCCGCGCGCACCCTCGAACGCGCCATCGCCGAACAAGCCGCCCCCAACGCCGCCTACGCCCCCGACGGCGTCTATCCCGAAGGCCCCATGTATTGGGCCTACGGCACCACGTTTGAAGTCATCCTCATCTCGCTCCTCGAACACAGTTTCGGCACCGACCACGGCCTCTCCGCCTCGCCCGGCTTCCTCGCCAGCGCCGACTATCTTACGCAGGTCACCGCCCCCTCTGGCCGTTACTTCAACTACGCCGATGCCCGCGAGTTCGTCCCCCCGCGCCCCGTTCTGCACTGGTTCGCCAAAAAACGCGCCCAACCCCACCTCGCCGCCCCCGAACTCCTCCGCCTCGCCGGCCAAACCGAGCCCATGGAAGGCGAACTCCAAGCCGTTTATGAGCGCCACGACGCCCTAGCCCTCTGGTGGCACCAGCCCGCTCCCGCCACAGCACTCCCCGCTCCACTCCCCGCTCCACTCCCCCGAGCCTGGCTCGGCCACGGCGAAAACCCTGTCGCCGTCTTCCGCTCCGCCTGGGACGACCCGCGAGCGAGCTATCTCGCCATCAAGGGCGGTTCGCCCGCCACCTCCCATGCCCACATGGATGCGGGCAGCTTCATCCTCGAAGCCGACGGTGTACGCTGGGCCGTTGATTCGGGTATGCAGGATTACCATACGCTTGAAAACGCCCAGCTTAACCTCTGGGACGGCAAGCAAAACGGCGTCCGTTGGAGCATCTTCCGTCTCGGGCCCGAGGCCCACAACATCCTGCGCTTTGCCAACATGCGCCAGACCGTGGAGGGCCGAGCGGATTTTACGAATTTTCAGAACGATGATCATGGCCCACACGCAAGCCTTGATCTGACCCCGCTGTATCGCGAGCACGCAACAAACGTAACCCGCAAGGTCAGCTTGCTCGCGGATCGTTCCGTCGCTTTTGAAGATAAATGGACCGCCGGGCCTGAATCCGTCGAGGTCACATGGCAATGGCTCACTCATGCGGAAATCACCGTCGGGCCCAGCGGCATGACCCTGCAGCAGGATGGCGAAACACTGGGCCTCCAAATCGAATCGAGCGATCCAGTCAGGATCAAAATCGACGCCCTCTCCCAGCCCCGCAACCCCTTTGACCACGCCAACCCTGGTTTGCGCCGTATTCGTATTATCACGAAAACGGCTGCAGGCCAGGACGGGCGTCTCCGCATCCTGGCCCTGCCCGGCTCATTGCGGGGGAATCCTTGACTGCCTATTTTAACTACTGGGGCAGATTCCGAGCACTCCGCCCAAAGGGCATTGCCTTCCGTAGTGCAACGGTTTTCAACCCACCCCTCTCGAGATGTGAAGCGGGAAACCGCGTGACTTTTCCGATCTCGCCGCCATGCCCATCTCACCCCGTCGCCAGCGCATCGAAGCCGATCTTTCCGCCCTCGCCTCCCGCGGTTACGCTATCGCGAACGAAACCCACCGCGGGCTCATCGAGCTCCACGCCCGCGTCTGCAGCAACGGCGAGTTCGATCACATTGATGCGTTCATCGATCCCGCCAAGGCGTCCATCGACGTCGGTGCCAACGGCGGACAATTCTCCCTCAAGCTCGCCGCCGCCAGCGCCCGCGTGCTCGTCGTCGAACCGTTGAGCGAGTTCGACTACTTGGAGTATACGCTGCCCACAAATTGCACGTTTCGTCGCGGCGCGCTCGGCGAATCCGCCGGTGAGGCGCAACTCAAGATTCCCCGCATCAACGGCGACCCCATGAGTGGCATGGCGTCCTTCTATGATCTCACCGAGTTCGGTTACCGCGACTTTGATGTTCAAACCGTGCCGGTCCGCCCACTCGACGAAGTGGTCGCGGAAGCGCTGCCCGACCACACGGTCGGCTTCATCAAGATGGATGTCGAAGGCTGGGAACTGCCTGTCCTGCGCGGCGCTCGCCGCCTGATCGCGCGCGACCGCCCCAATTTGCTGGTGGAAATCTGGCCTCAGCAAATGCCGAAACTGGCGCAGGACATCGAGGCGCTGGGTTATCGCGGACTGTTCTTCTTCGACGGACGCATCCACGACGTCAGCCGCTTCGAGCACGCGATCCACACGGCGCCGGAAAACGACTGGAACCCGGAGAAGCCCCACGCCTTCCGTCCCGAGTTGCATGTGAATAATTTCTTCTTCGTACCCGTGAACAAGCGGTCGTAGGTTGCTGCTTTGATGCACTTCCCCATCCTTGAATTCGACCCCGGCCGCGAAGCGCTGCTCAACCCGAGCCAGCTCGTCAAACCCCACGCCGACCTGCCGGAGAGCTGCGTGCTTTGCTTTTTCCACGACGTGATCGAGGACTTGCGCGTGCAAGGCCTCCTCACCGAAATCACCAGCCTGCGCAGCGAGATGGGCAAACATCCCGTTTACCGTTACCGCACTCCGCACGGCGACGTCGCCCTCGGTCACCCCGGCGTGGGCGCTCCGTTCGCCGCCGGATTTTTGGAGGAAACCATCGCCCTCGGCGCACGCAAATTCATCGCCTGCGGCGGTGCTGGCGTGCTCGACAGCGCGTTCTCCGTTGGCGGAGTGCTTGTGCCCACCGCCGCGGTGCGCGACGAGGGCACATCCTACCACTACCTGCCGCCGGCACGCGAAGTCGCGATGCAGCCGGAGGCCGTCGCCGCCATCGAGGGGGGCTTGCGTGAACGCAACGTCGCCTACCGCCTCGTGAAAACCTGGACGACCGACGGCTTTTATCGCGAGACCCCGGCCCGCATCGCCGCCCGCCGGGCCGAAGGCTGCGCGACCGTCGAAATGGAGACGGCCGCGCTCTGCGCCGTGGCAAGCTTTCGGGGCGTCAAATTCGGTCAACTTCTCTACAGTGGCGACGACCTCGGCAGCGCCGAATGGGACGGACGCGACTGGCACGGACAATGGACCGTGCGCGAAAAACTCACGATGCTGGCCGCCGAACTCGCACTGCGGCTTTGATTCAGATCTCTCCGAGCCATGTCTGAAATCTCCCACCAGCCATTGACCGGACCGGACGCCGAACTGATTGAAGCCGCGCGCGACATCATCCGCCGTCGCTTTAAGGAAGGCTACCACCATATTGGAAGTGCACTGCGCACGCGTTCCGGCCAGGTGTTTGTGGGGGTGCATCTGGAAGCCTACATCGGACGCATCGCCATCTGCGGAGAAGCCATAACACTCGGTGCCGCCGCCACCGCAGGCGATACAGAAGTTGACACAATCGTAGCCGTAACGGAATCGGGGAAAATCGTCGCCCCTTGCGGAATGTGTCGGGAGCTCATCAGCGACTACTCGCCGCTGGCTTCCGTAATTCTCTTGAGAATGGGAGCCGTCGTCAAAGTACCGGTGATCGACCTTCTGCCCGATAAATATAAACGATGAGGGGACGATCAAAATTCCCGACTTCTCCCATCCTCGGTGCGGTGGATCCCCGAGTCGAAGCTGCCCGCATGGCTCGATGAAAACCTTACCTTCGCCACGCGCAAGGCGGCCAAAATGGATTCCGTTGCATGTGATTTGTTCCGGGAGTTGATTTCAGGCAAGGGATTCTGAAAAATTTCTCCCTCACCAAAATGTCACAAACCCTGCCCTTGACAATAGTGGTGCCGGGCTAACTTCAACACCGAATGATTATGAACCAAAATTTTCACCATCAGACCGTGGTTGTCATCGGAGGAGGAACCGGCATGGGCTTCGCCATTGCCCAGCAAGCGGCCGCTTTACAAGCCGCAGTGGTCATCGGCGGTCGCACCCGGGCCAAACTCGACGCCGCCTTGGAAGAAATCGGCCCCTCGGCCCGGGCTTTGCCCGTGGACACGACCTCTGAAGATTCCATCCAGGCCTTCTTTGAGAACCTGGGACCGATCGATCATCTGGCCATTCCCGGAAGCTCCGTCCGGACCGGCAGCTTAAAGGAAGCGACGCTGGAAGATGGGTTGTACACCATGCAAAGTAAATTTTGGGGACCGTATCTCTGTGCCAAACATGCCGTCTTCAAGCCAGGCGGATCACTAACGCTTTTTTCGGGAATCCTCAGCCGACGGCCCGGCAAAAACGATGCCGTTCTGGGCCCCGTCAACGCTGCCGTGGAAGCCCTCGGGCGTGCGCTGGCCCGCGATCTTGCCCCGATCCGGGTCAATGTGATTTCCCCCGGCATGACCTCAGGAACCGACGCCTACAAGGCGATGCCTGAGGCAGCTCGGCAAGGCATGTACGAATCCATCGCCGCCCGCCTGCCAGCCGCCCGGGTGGGGACTCCCGACGATATTGCTGCGGCCACGCTCATGCTTATGGCGAACGGTTTCATCACCGGGGTAACGCTGGATGTGGATGGGGGCGGAGTTCTCGTCTGAGGGAATTGGGATTGGGAAAACGCTGACAGAGATTGCCCGCGCGCCGGTCGCCCCTGCGCAGGCTCAACCCCCTACTCATTTCCGGACGCAGAGCGGAAAATGCAAGGATTTCCATTGGTTGCCGTTTTACCTGAAGCGGCAATGCGGGCACAGTTCCCTCAAGACAGGATTTCTTTCGTTCAAAAACCTGCTTTCCCCTTTTGTTGCTCATGCATTGTCCCCCGAAAACTCCCTTCCCCTTGCGTTCTCTCCTCCTCGCAATCTTGTCGATATTGGGAGCCGCTGGAGTCATGGCCCAAAACACCCTGACCTATGATTTCGAAACCGCCGGACAGTTTACCGAAAACTTCCGCTTGATCCAGGGCTACGGCACCGGCACCTCTGCGGTGACCACCTCCGGCAGCAACAGTTTTTTCCGCCATGAAATCACCGCCGGCACGGCCTCGGCCGTCTACCTCTTCGATCAAACGCCCTCGGACACGACCGCCGGCACCCAGTCCTCTTTCGCCACCACAGGAACCATCACGGTCTCTCTCGACGTCCGTGCGGTCACGACGAACTCCTCCTTTTCCGTACTTTTTCTCGATCCCGCCAACAACGCCAACAACCTCATCGCGGTCTTTAACCTGAAAACCGGGGGCGATGACGTGCGCTTTTTCAAAGATGGCACGCTCGTCAGCGGAAACGTCGGCACCCAGGTCGGCACAACCAATACCCAGACCACCACGGCCGAGCCGAACACCGGCACCTTCACCTCCCTCACTGTTGCGCTCTCCGTCTCCGGCACCACGCCCACGATCACTTTCACACCCCAAGGTGGCACCCCGGTCGTGTCCACCTTTGCCGCGGGCGATTTCGACTTTGCCTCCGCCAAGACCACCATCGCCATCCGTCCCAACGACGCCGGTAATACAACGGCCAACACCCCGGTGGATATCGACAACCTCGTCATCACCTCACCCTCCGCTCCGGACAACCCACCGGCCCCACCTGAGACCAATGTCGCCCCGACCTTGCCCACCCAAGCCGATCGTTCCGTCGCCGCCCTCGACACCCTGGTCGTCACCAACACGGGCTCCGACACGAACACTCCGGCGCAGACCCTGACCTATCAACTGACCGCCGCCCCATCCGGTGCCAGCATCAGTTCGAACGGCGTGATCACCTGGACACCCACCATCGGACAGGTTTCCGCTTCTCCCTACACCTTCACCACCTTGGTGACGGACAGCGGCAACCCCGCACTCACCGCCACCAACACCTTTCAGGTCACGGTCACCGCCGCTCCGATTTTCGAGTACAGCCAATCGCTCAGCTTCTCCACCGCCTCTGATTTCGACTCCAACTTCCGCGTCATCTCGAACATCGGCGGCGGCACGCTTGGCGTGGTCAATGAGGCCTTCCAGGTCGATGCCCGCTCCTCCGGCGGAAACACCGACGCCGTGCTGATCTACGACACAACTCCCGGTGATGCCAGCCATGCAACGCAGACCACTTTCCCTACCGACAAACAGGTGCGCGTCTCTTTCCTGGCCCGTGCCGCGACACCCGGATCAACGTTCACCGTTTCTTTCGCTGATCCGCGTAACGCCTCCAACCGTGTCAGCGCCACCCTAATTCTCAACACGGGCAATGACATTCTCCGCTTCTACAAGGACGGCACCATCACCGCCGTTTCCAGCGCTCCGGGCACTCAGGTCGGCACGGACACCACTTTTGACGCCGGTTCCGATCCCGGTGATGGAAACCTGGTGCCCGTCACTGTGATTCTTTCGGTCAGCGGCACCACTCCCACGCTCACGGTGGTGGTCGGTTCCCAGTCCCCGGTCACCAGCAGTTTCGTCGCAGGTGACATCGACTGGGCCTCCACATTGGTGCTGCTCCGCTTCGATGATCCGAGCACCAGTCTTGGTGCCTTGGAAATCAAAAATCTGCTCGTTGCCGGTGGCACGCCCGTGGCCCCTGTCGCTCCCGTGCTCCCGCCCGCACCGGGAGCCGATGGCAATCTCATCACCGTCAATCCGAGCTTCGAGTCCGGCTCGCTCAACAACTTCTCCGGCTCCTACAGCTTCACCGGCTGGAACGGCACCAACGCCCTATTCTCCAGCCATGCGATCAACACCGGCTCGGTTGCGGCTGGCACCACCACCAACGGGGTCAAATACCTCCGCCAAAGTTGGGGCGGCACCCTTACCACCGCCGCCCTCTCGCGCCCACCCGCCACCCCCGGCACCACCTACGAGCTCACCTACGACCAGCGCTCGCTCATCCGCAATTTTCCCTCTGAGAAACTGGGCTGCACGCCGATCATCGAGTTCTTCGATGCCGCCGGGGTGCGCATCAAGCAAGTCTGGAACACGGACAGCGCCTACCGCATCCAAACCACCGGCATCAATACCTGGGAAACCTTCACCCTAAGGGCGGTCGCCCCTCCCGGCACCGCCTATGTCGGACTCTTTTTCAACAACCCCTCCGGCCGCTTCTCCAGCAGCACCGCAGACTACACCCAGGACCGCCATGTTGAGATGGACAACATCCGCCTCAAGGTCGTGGCAGAGTCCGTCGATCGCCTCGCCTACCGCCGCCTGCCTCGTCTGGTGGAACCGGGTAAAACCGCCACGGTCAAAATTCACCATATCAGCGTCGCCCCCCGCACTCTGAAGGTTGCCCTTTTGAATGCTTCCGGAGCCGTTGTAGCCTCCGCCCAAACTGCGGTTCCCGCCGGACGGTTCCGCGCCACACCGCTCAATGTCGCCATCCCCAGTGGGCTGCCCAATGGAACCTACTCCTGGCGGGTCGAACTTCTGCCCACCTTCGGCGGGTCCGCCCTCGCCACCCTGAAACTCCCTGGAGTGCTGATTGACGAGACCGTCGCGGCACCCACCGCCGCCAACGGCACCGACTTCGACGCCGATCACGCCCGCATCCAATTCATGGGCCGCATCGAAAACACCAACCCCAAACAGCAATGGCTCCACTGGTGGGGTAGTGAGGTCCGCGTGCGCTTCGCCGGGACCTCCCTCGCGCTGCGCGGCAGCATCACCGACAACGGCTTCGGCGCCGCCGAATCCACCAACCTCTTTGTCGTCATCGACGAAAACTTTGCCAACCCGATCTCCGTGCCGATCAACTCCTTCAACTACGTGAAGACCTTGGTCTCCGGCCTTCCCGATGGCGTCCACACGGCGCGCCTTTTTAAGAACAACGAGACCGACATCAGCCTGCGCATCGACGGCTTCCGCGTGGACGCGGGACGCGGCCTGCTCGTCCCGGAACCGCTCCCTCCTCGCCGCATCGAGTTCTACGGCGACTCCGTCACCAGCGGCGGCACCGCATCGCCTGGCTACATGGCCTACGCCGCGCTGCTCGGACGGGAACTCGACGCCGATGTCCACATCATCTCCAAAGGCGGAACCGGCGTGGCTGGCAGTTTCTCGAACCAGGACATCCTGGTGAACTACTACGACAACCTGAGTTTCCCCAACGTCTTCAATGCCTCCTCCAGCAACGCGCTGCCGTGGGATTTCAGTCGATGGACGGCCGATATCGTCATTTGCGCCATTGGCCATAACGATCAATTCCAGGCCCCGTCCGCCCCCGCCAACGCCACTTTCAGCGCCCGCTACGCCGAATTCCGCGGTTACACCCGCACGGCCTACCCGAATGCGCCCTTTCTAGCCATCAACACCCTCATCAGCGCACCCTTCGGACAGATCCAAAACGCCGTCGATCCGCTGCGCCCCACCGACCCGCTCATCAGTTTCGCCTACCAACCCAATACGTGGAGCGACTCGGCCACCGGCCACCCGCCCACCGCAGGACACGCCGCCATGATCTATGGGGACGAACGCCGCTACAGCCTCGCCGAGGCGGTGGAAGACCGCACCGGTTGGGGACTGGATACCGACCCGAGTGCCTACCAACAGTGGGTGCCATCAAATTTCACCAGCAACCAGATTCTCGAAGGGCTGTATGGACCCGACGAGGACGTCGACGGGGACGGCACCCTGAATTTCTTCGAGTTCGCTCTTGGCGGTAATCCGAACAATGCGAGCATCGCACCGCGGCTCGAATTGGCCCCCTCTGATCCCGAGCAGATCGCCCTCACGTTCGTCCGGGCCCGAGCCACCCTGAATTACATTTTGCAAGAGAGCGAAAACCTCGTGGATTGGACCAACATCGTGACCAATCCGGGAAGCGTCGGGGAAGAAATCCTCTTCATCGATCACATCCAATCCGGCACGAAACGTTTCTACCGATTGCTCATGGAGGAACCATGATCGGAGCGGTCGGAAGAAGACACCCGCCCAGTGACGGCACGATGAGTTCTACCCTTCCGTTCGACAGCTCCACCGACGCGTGGTACAAAACGACAGTCAGGGCTGTCCCCCCCGTCTTTGCTCCTCCCCACGGAACCTTCCGCGATGAATCGTGGCTGACGGCGGATTTTTACAATCCTCATCCCGTCATCCTACAGATCAAACTCCAATTCCTGCCTGCGGACGAGAAACGAACTGGAGAAATCATCTTCGGCCTTTACCCACAGGTGCGCGCCCGGCTGCGCATTCCCGGCACCGCCCTGGCGATGAATGAGTGGCTGCTCCCGCGCGAAGGGGCCTTGCTCAAACCGATGTGCGGCGGCGATATCGTGCGCCCGGAGGAAGTCGAAACGGTGCGCATCATTCTCATCGCCGGACCGGAGGAAGGGGCAGATTGGTGGCAGACTCCCTGGACGGTCACGGCGCATGCTCCGGAGGAATTGGTTGAGGCCGAATCGAAACACCGCTACCTCCTCGATGCGCTCGGTCAGAGTGCGAACCACACATGGCCGGACAAAACGGCGACGGAAGCGGAGATGACTCAGCGACTGCGTTGCGAAGCCGCCGAACCGGAGATTTGCTTCCCTGCCGATTGGACGCGATGGGGCGGATCAGCCCGCATCCGATTTGCGGCGACGGGTTTCTTTCGCACACAACACGATGGAAAGCGCTGGTGGCTGGTCGATCCCGAGGGAGGCGCTTTTTGGTCCACAGGGCTGTGTTGTGTCTCGCCTCTCGTCGAAGCGGCCATCGGAGGACTGGACCATCTCCTGCCTTGGAAGCCAAATGAATCCGCGCAGTGGGCCGACGCCCGTCGACTTCGCCTGGAAGGCCCCAACTCCGGGAGCGGAATCAATTTCCTCGCCGCCAATTTCATCCGGGCGTTCGGCCCAGAATCGTGGCGGCGCGAATGGCGGAAACTCACGGCACGCTTTCTCCGCAAGCGACGTTTTAACACCATCGGAAACTGGTCGGAATGGGAACTGGGCCGCGAAGCCGGACTGCCCTATACCCGTCCCTTGCGCGACATCGAAAGCCTGCCCGTGCCGAAAATCTCCCGTGATTTTCCCGATGTGTTTCATCCGGATTTCCTGACGGCCTGCGCGGAGTGGGCCGAGCAACTCTGCGAGACCCGCGACGATCCCGCCTTCATCGGCTACTTCATCTGCAACGAACCCACCTGGAGCATCGCCCGGCAAACTCCGGCAGCGGGCATGTTAGTTCACACCGACTCCGCCGCATCCCGCGCCTCCTTCGCCGAATGGCTGCGTTTTAGATACGCCAACGAAAATGCACTCGCCGCGGCTTGGGGGGGGCCCGACCTCACCTTTGCCCGCGTGGCTGCCGGACGTTGGGAGCGCCTGCCGGAGACGACAGCATTTCTGGAGGACACCCAAGTCTATTCCGCGGTCATGGTCTCGCATCTTTTCGACTCGCTTGCCGCCGCGTGTCGCACGGTCGACCCGCATCACCTCAATCTCGGAGGCCGCTTCGCGCACGTCCCGCCGGCTTGGATGCTCCCCTCCCTCGGCTCCTTCGATGTCTTCAGCTTCAACTCCTACAGCAAAAAACCGCGCCCAGCTGGAGGCGACATCGCAGCGGTCTTGAACCGTCCGGTGCTCATCGGCGAATGGCACTTTGGCGCGAGCGACACCGGCTTCCCCGCCGCCGGTTTGGAGTCGGTGGCCACACAAATCGACCGCGGGCTCGCCTACCGTCATTATCTCGAAGCGCATGCCGCCGAACCGTGGTGCGTCGGTGTCCACTGGTTCACCCTCTATGACCAAAGCGCCCTCGGCCGTTTCGACGGCGAGCCCTACAACTGCGGGTTTCTCGATGTTTGTCATCAGGAACAAACCGTCATCGCCCAAGCCGCTCAGGCCTCGCACGATATTGTCTATCCCATCGCCTCGGGAGAACAGCCCGTCACGGATTTGCCCCAACCGCGTCACGTCCGTCGATTGAGTCTTTAAGATCGACTGATTATTCGTGGGGCTGATCAAAGGCATTAAAATCGCCCTTTTCACTCAAGATTCCCGCTCGTACACTCTTGTATGATCCAAGGGAAAGTCACCATGCAGGACGTGGCCCGCGCCGCCCGGGTGCATCAAACCACCGTCTCCCTGGCGTTGCGGAACCATCCGCGCATTCCGGAAGTTACTCGCAAACGCATTACAAACGTCGCCCGGAGGATGGGCTATCGGGTTAATCCTTATGTCGCGGCCCTCATGAGCAGTCGCCATAGGAGTTCCGCAAAATTCCAAGCCACCCTGGGGTATGTCACCTCGGATCCTGCCGAAACCGGCAAAGCTTCCAGCATCTGGTCCTACCAGGATTTCTACGCCGGTTTTGTCGAGAAAGCCGCTGAACTGGGTTTTGCCGTCGATCATTTTTGGCTGGGCGACCCGCAACTCACCCCGACACGATTTCATCAGATTACTTCCACCCGGAACATCCACGGACTTGTCATTGCCCCGCTCGGCCAGCGCAAGGTGGGCCTGGGTCTGGATTGGAATCGCTTCGCCGCGATCGCGTATGGATACTCCTTGCCCGAGCCGGGAATTCATCGCGTGGTGCCGGATTTTTATCATTCGATGCTGGAGATCGTGCGCCGCTGTCGCGCCGCGGGACGCAGCCGGATCGGGTTGGTTCTGGACCGAGCAATGGACCGCGTCTCCGAGCACCTTTGGCTGGCGGCGCTTTTGGCCGAACAGCGGATCGCTCCCGCCGGGGATCGGGTTGATCCGCTTCTCCTCTCCGCTTGGGATGTAGTTCGTTTTCGAGCTTGGGTTCGAAGGCACAAACCCCAGGTGATCGTCGCCGTGGGGTCCACGCTCGATCAGATTCGCGCTTTGTCGGAGACCTATCCGGCCCCGCTGATCACTCTGAATGGGGGGAGCGATAACGCCGGGGAAAACTATGAGGGAGTCATATTGCCCCGCCGTCTGGCCGGACACATCTGCGCTGCCTTTCTGATAGGCCAGCTTCAGCGCAATGAGCGGGGCCCGGTAACTGTTGCCCGCACCACGCTTGTGCAGACCGACTGGTTCGATCCGCGGCCCGTCAAAGCCCTGGTCTAGTCATTGATAAGACTAACCTTACGCTTGAGCCGCCTGCCGCGGCGAAGGATGAGTGGTAAAACGCAACAACCTGAATCCCATGAACACCTCAGAAAAGACAAATGCCACATTCTTGTACCCCGAAGGAGAGGCGGGCCGCCCTCTCCGATCCGCATGGGTTCTCGCAGTTATTGCCCTTATGAGCCTCAGCAGCACCTCGCATGCCACGCTCCTCGTCTATGAGGGATTTGCCTACACGGGCACCGTTTCGAACGGAGCGACCATCGCGGGGACTGCCACCACCGGCACCGGTCTTACCGGCAACTACGCCGTGGCAAATACAAATGGAGGATCCTCCACCTATTCCACCACGGGATTAACTTTCAGCAGCAACTTTTTTGCGACCGCAGGGGGCGCTTTGGTTCAAAGTGGAACCTCAATCGCTTCAGGAAGCAGCACCAGCGTTGCCGGAGTAGCATGGAACGCTGGAGCGTCAACGGGCACCGTCTACAGCAGCTTTCTGTTCCGGCCAACCACCGAGAGTCCGCTCGCCGGCGCCCTCGCCCAGACCCGCATCAATTCCTCCATCACCGCGGCGGGGGGAAACTTTCAGGCCCAGGCAGACGGAAGCGGCGGGGTGGGCGCACCGGCTGTGGGCTACGACACAACCACCACAACCACGGCGACCACCTTGGCAACCGGCGTGACTTATCTGGGAATCACCCGATACACAAATGTCGGGTCGGCTTTGACCGTTGGTTCCCCCGGGGTGGCAAACTTGTGGGTCTTCACGTCCACCACCTATGACAACTGGGTTTCAGCAGGTGCCTTGGAGTCGGATCTGTCAACATTTGCGACCCTAAACGTCACTGACACCGCAACGACCGGGACTTTTGTCCTGAACAACACTCAGTTCGCTCAATTCAATCTCTCGACCGCCAATGATCCAACCGCCGGACGGGTGCAAATCTACAGTTTCGATGAACTGCGTTACGCGACCACGCTCGGCGAAGTCGCAATCCCCGAGCCGTCCGCGCTGGTTCTTCTCGGCGCGGCCGGGGTTGCCCTCATGGCGCGCAGACGTCGTCGATAGTGGCCTAACTCATCAGATTTCCTCAAGGATGGGATCGATCGAGGCATCCGCATCTGTTCGCTGAATGCACCCTCACCTTCTCCTCCGCTCCGCTTGGCAAACCGTCAACATCGGCGACATCGGTCACACGCCCGGGGCGCTCCGATTGTTTGAACGCTACTTCCCCGAAGCCTTCATCACCCTTTGGCCCAGCAAAGTTGACCGTGGCGTGCGAGAGCAACTCCTCGCCGCTTTTCCCAAACTAAATATCGCCGAGGGCGACATCAGCCTCGACGGGCTGGCGACCACACCCGAATTACAACACGCGTTCGATGACGCCGACGTACTCGTCCACGGTTCCGGGCCGAATGTCATGGCGTGGGAACAATTCGAAGCGTGGCGCAATACAGGCCGACCTTACGGCGTCTTCGGCATCACCTTCGACCGCACCCGCCACGGCTATACCGATTGGGAAGACGACACCCTCGGAGGTCTCCGCTCCCGCATGGCCGTGCTGCCCACCTCCGCCATCAACGCCAAGGAGCGCGAGTTTTTCCGTGGCCTTTCCTTCGCGTTTTTCCGCGACACCTTCTCACTGGAATATGTCCGCCGTGAGTTTCCCGACCTACCCCACTCCGCCTTCGGCCCCGACGCCACCTTCGCCTGCGATCTGCGCGATGACGCCAAGGCCGACACCTACCTCACCGCCCACGGGCTTGAATCGAAAAAATTCATCTGCGTCATCCCCCGCCTGCGCTGGACCCCCTACTACAAAATGCACGGCTACGCGCCGTCCGCCGACGACCTCATTAAGGACGCGCTCAACGCCCGCACGCAATCCGCCGACCACGCCGGCTTCCGCGAACTCATCATCCGCTGGGTCCGCGAGACCGGACTCAAGGCGCTCGTCTGCCCCGAAATGACCTACGAAATGCAGCTCGGCAAAGAGGAGCTCATCGACCCGCTCCCCGCCGACGTGAAAACCAACGTCGTCTGGCGCGACACCTACTGGCTCAACGACGAAGCGACCTCCGTTTACCGCCACGCCCACACCGTGGTCAGCCTGGAAAACCACTCGCCCATCCTCGCCCTCGCGCAAGGCACGCCGACGATTTTCGTGCGGCAGCCACCCGACACGTGCAAGGGCCAAATGTGGCACGACATCGGCCTCGATCCCGATTTCTTCGAGGTCGAGGACGCCACCGGCAACGCGCTCTGGTCACGCCTCTCCGCCATCCACGCCGATTATCCCGCCGCCCAGGCCCGCGTCGCCGCGATCTGCGCCCGCGTCGAAGAGCTGCAGCGCCAGATGGTGCTCACCGTCAAAGACGCCGTTTCGCTGGCCTCCACTTCCTAAACGAGGTTTTGCGGCCTAACGGGTTCTGCAACTTTGCAAGGATTGTCTGCGGCACCCGCTATGCGGCGACAAGAAAAAGGTGAAAAACGAATTCCCCATGCGAAAGCTTCTTTGTCTTACCGGCGCGACCGGACCCCAGCCGGATTTTCAATTCCTCGAACGTCACGGTTTCACGGTCACCCTCATCGCCGAGGACGCCGCAGACCTGAAGCATCGGTTCGACGATTACGATGTGGTGATCCTTGCCTGCGAGACGCGCAATACCCAGCACGCCCGCATCTGGAATCACGAGCGCGCCTTGTTTCACTTTGTTCGTCGTGGTGGCCGACTCTTATTCACCGCTCCCGGCATCGGTGCGTGGTCGCAGGTCTGGAATGCCTACACGGCCCTCCTGCCGGTGACGCCGCTCATGCGCTCCGCCGTTTCGGAAAATTTTGCCCGGACGTTTCGTTGGGATCGCGAATGGGAACAACGCCAGGCCTCTCCCATCCTGCCTCCGGCCAACCAGGCCCATCCCGTGGCCACCGGCATCGCCACATGGCCCGATGCTTACCAAGGCCCGAAGCCTGGTTCCTTCAACGCGTACGATTTCGACCTCTGGGCCGCCAAGCCCCACACCGATGTCGCCCTCCGCACCGCAGCCGGCGACGTGGCGCTGGCCTTCATGCCGTATGAGAATGGCCGCACGGCATTTTTGCTCGCCGACATTCATGACGACGGCGGCCAATCATGGACGGCATGGCCCGACCGTGAACGCTTCTGGATCAACCTGCTCCACCACCTCGATTCCGGCGACCTGCGTGTCGAGCGCACTCCCGCGGGTCTCGAACCCTTCGCGCCACGCGTTCCGCTCCTGCCCCGCGCCCCGTTTGAATTTCGTCCCAGCCCGTCGGTGGGCAATCCTGAATGGACCGTCATCCTCACCCGCACCGATTGGTCGATGCTGGCCGACAACCAAGTGGCCGTGAACGTCTCGCCCACGCCTCTGGCCCGCGAGCCCGCCGCCTATGGCGATGGCTGGACCACGGATCCCCGCACTGAACTTGGCATTGGCCAAGTGAAGTTCTATCCCACGGCCACGGAATTTGAAGCCGCCCTGACCGTGGAGGTCCTGCACGACAACGCCGTCGTGCCACTCATCCAAGTTCCCGACACTTACCGCTGGCAACCCCATCTCATCGTCAATCGTCTTCAATCGCAAGACGGCTCACTTCTGATTGAAAAACGACTCGCCGTGGCGGACGACGTCGTCGCGGTCGAGCTTCGCATCCTGCAAGGCAAAGCCGATTCCTTCCGACTGCGCGGCTTCAACCGGTTCCACGGATTTCTCGACGTCAGCGAAACCCACCTCCTCGGACAAGTCGAAAGCGGCGTCATCTTCGGAGCCGCCGCCACCGCTCCCGTGCGATGGACGACCCTCCGCGAGAACCCGCTGCGCTACGATGGGGAAGTCGCCGCCGTCCCATCTCTGACCCTCGTCTTCACCGCCGCGATGGAAGTCGATCTGGTAAAATCCCGCCTCGCCGTCGCGATCGCCCAACCCGCCAACGTCTTCGACGCCGCGTTCCAAAGCTGGGATGGCTACTTCCGCGAACAAGTTCCCGCCTTCCGCTCCGACGACCCCGCCATCGAGCGCCTCATCTACGGCGCATTTCTCGGCTACAAAATCAATCTCTACGACATCCCTTACGAACCCTGGCGCGAGCCGCATAGTTGCCCGAGCAAGATGCACTTCGACCCCCAATGGGAACAGGACGACGTGCAGGTCGCCACCATCGGCAAATGGCTGCGCGATCCTTCGCTCATCGCCCGCCAACTCCTCCGGCCCTTTCGCGTCGGTTTCATGCTCAACGTCAATGCCGCCTACGGCCCGATGGACGGCACGACCTCCGGAGTGGTGAGCGAACTCCAACAATACTCCATCCCCCTGCGCGAAGTTTATCTCTTCGATCCCCACCCCAAACTCCGCCGCGAACTCATCCGGGTCCTGCTCCGCGAGGAAGCGGAAAACGACGCCCACACCCCCGTCGATCCCGACACCGGCCTGTTTTGTGTCTTCAGTTGTCTCGGCATGGACGACTCCCCGCGCTGGGATCTGGTCAGCCCGGGCGAGAAAGCCGAATGGTTCCAATCCTTCGTCCGTCCCGTGGTCACCCCGGACGTCAACGCCACCATCGCGCACCGCGCCGCCTTTCTCGGCGAACTCCTCGCCGGAGAAAACGATCCCCGCGCCGTCACCTATCATGCGTTGGCGAAAAAACGTAAGGCCCTGATTCGCGAACATCTCTGGTCGGAAGCCGCAGGCTATTTCGTGGATCGCATCGCCGGAGAAACCGCGTTCTCTGACGTCCTCACCCCCATGGGATTTGTGCCCTTGCTGCTCGGGGCCTACGACGCCGAAGTCTCCGACCGCGTCGCTCTCACGCTCGACAACGAGGCCATCTTCAAAACCCCTTTCGGCCTGCCCACGGTCGCCGCTTCCCACCCGAAGTTCGATGCCACCTCCTATTGGCGCGGCAGCATTTGGAGCCGCACCAATTGGTTCGCAGTCGAAGCGTTGCAAGCCGCCGGATTGAAATCCGTCGCCGCCGAACTCACCCACCGCTGGCTCGCCCTGGTGATCAAAAACGGCTCCGACCTGCGCGAAAATTTCAATCCCCTCACCGGCAACGCCAAGTGCGCCACCATGTTCACCGAAGGCCTCGCCGGGATGGCGGATGTTTATTTCAAAAATGTCGTCGGCTTCCGCCCGACGCTCACTGGCTTCGACCTCGACCCCATCGCGCTCGACGCGGCCACACCGTCCTTTTCCTTTGGCCCGTTCCGTTATCGCGGCCAAGAAATTACCATCACGTGGGATCGCAACCGGGGCGGCGGAGTGTTGAAAATCGACGAAAGCTCTACGCCGTGGGCGCCGGGCGTCCATGAAGTGATCACGGTTTCAGCGGCCTCCTGAATGCGCCGGTAGTCCCATGCACCCCGCCAACCCATTTCCCCAACTGATCCCTTCACGCATCCGCGACACGTTGATTGTGGATCCCGCGCCCGCTGACATGGCAGCCGCGCCGATCGAGGTGCAGGTCCGGCAGCGGGGTGAGGGAGACTGGCAGCCGTTGTTCGTCTATCACGCGGATTCCATGTCGAAACAGGTCCATGATTTCGGCGGGGCGGAGGGCTTCGTGAAATTCGCTTTTTCCGGCGAGGTGGAGGTGCGGATCGCCACTCCCGCGCCCGTCGTTCAGGCCGTGGTGCGACCCTCGATGCGCGAATCGATCAAAACCGAAGTGTCGGGACGGACCGTGAGTTTCCGGATGAACCGCCCGCGTCATGTGACCGTGGAGATCAACCGGACTCCGCCCGGCGGGCCGCCGGTGCCGCGCTACATGCTCTATCTGATGGCCGATGCTCCCGAGGAAAATCCTCCGCAGCCGGATGATGCAACGGTCAAGGTTTTGCAAGCCGGGCATCATGCGCTGGCGGATTTCAACCCCGAAGAAAAAAGCACGCTCTATCTGGCTGCCGGAGTCCATACAGTGGAGGGAGACGTGGCTCCGTTGCATACGGGAAAGACTCTCTATCTATCCAGCGGTGCGATCCTGCGCGCGAAGCTGCTAGGGGACCATGTCCGCGATGCCAAGCTGCTGGGTCGTGGCATCCTGGATGGCTCGCGCATGCCCCGCCTTCCCGGCGACTGGCGCAGCGAGGGGGAACAGGGTTTTATTTTTCTGCGCCGTGGCGAGCGCATCACCATCGACGGACCGGTAATCTACGACTGTCCCTACTGGAACATCGTGGCCTTCGGAACCAACAATCTCACCATCCGCAATCACAAGGCGATCACTTGGAAGAGCAACAACGACGGCGTCCAGCCGCGCTCGTGCACGGATCTTCTGGTAGAGAAAAGTTTCTTCAAATGCGCGGACGACTGCATCGCAGTGAAGACCCGCCGCGCCGCCGCTAAGGAGTCGCGGCGGCTGATGTTCCGGGACCTGGTGTTGTGGAACGACATTCCGGGAAATGCGATGGAGATCGGCCACACCTCGCAGGCGGACCTGCTGGCGGACGTCACGTTCCGCGACATCGAGGTGATCCACGGCGAAGTCGGCCGCCACACGATCCACCACACGATCAGCATTTGCATCATCGACCACAGCACGGTCCGGAATGTTCTGTTTGAAAACATCCACGTCGAGGGCACCAAGCAAAAGGACATCGGCCTGAGGGTGACGACTTCGCAATACACCACTGACGAGCAGCGCGGGAGGATCGATGGCGTGAAGATTCGCAATTATTTCTCGGATGTGGAACCGCAAGGGAGCGAAATCAGCGGTTACAATGACGAGCATGCGGTGGAGAACGTGCTGATCGAAAATTTCGTCGCTTTCTCCAACGATGAGAAACGGCGGCGGGTGATCGGGGATGCAGATGCCCTTGGGCTGAAAACCAAGTTTGCGCGGAACATCCGATTTTCCGAGACCACGTGATCATGAAACCGGCCCCCGTCATCCCGTTCAACTGGCCCATCCTCATGGTGGATTCGCAGAAGCTGACTGCGGCCACGCTAACTTCCAAGACCATGGCAACGGGCCGCAAACCAGACTGATCGTCATTTGAGGCGGGCGACTCTAATATACAAATCCCAAACGTGTGATGACCTTATTCCTCCCCTACGAAATCATCAGCCTACTCCTCGCCCCCTCCACATCCTGATCCGTTTCCGCGTCTACTGCGCCCATTTGCAGCCATGGCTTCCTTCTCTTTCTTTCGTCGAACTCTTGTCGCCATCGTCGCTTGTTGCGGCGGCTCGATCGCGTTCGCCGACCCTGGCGAACTCGTCATCCGCGACGTGCTCCCGTTCACCGCCCCGGAACGCGCCGCGCTCGCCGCCCTCGTCTCCTCCGACCCCGAAGCGCACGCCCTCCTCGCCGAAAAACAAGCCGCCCTCGACGCCTTCTCGGACCGCACGCCGCGCCCCCTCACCGAAATCATCTACGAGGGCCGGCTCAACAACGACCCCGCCCGCATCACCACCGTCGCCCACCTCTACGACCTCGAAGCCACCGCCGCTTGGCTTGAGGTCTGGCAGGCCACCGCCGACCCCGCCCTCGCCCTTCGCATCCGCGACATGGTCTCCGCCTGGACCGCTGCCTACGTCCCCACAGGCAACGACGTCAACGAGGGCAAACTCGTCCCCCTCCTCGTCGCCTACGTCGCCCTCCGCCCCGAGTTTGCCCCCCCTGACCGCACCCGCATCGACGACTGGGTTCGCCGTCTCGCCGCTCCCCACCTCGCTGCCGCACGCGACCACACTCGTGCCACCGGCAACCGCTACGCCAAACGCCTCCGCCTCCTCGCCCTCGCCGCCCTTGTCCTCGACGAACCAGCCTGGCGCGCCGAGGCCGACTCCGGCCTGCGCGCCCTCGTGGACCGCGCCCTCAACCCCGACGGCACCAGCCACGACCTTATCGAGCGCGATACCCTGACCTACCACACCACCACCCTCCGCCCCCTCCTCTCCCTCGCGTGGCTCGCTCGCCGGCGCGAAGAAGATTTATACACGTGGACCGCCCCGCGCGGGGGTTCGATCAAACGCTCCGTCGACTACGTCGTCCCCTACGCCACCGGAGAAAAAGCTCGCGAGGAATGGAAAAACTCCCGCGCCGAAATCGATCGGCAACGCGCCGCCGCTGGCATCGCCCACTATCAACCGGGCAAGCGCTACGATCCCCGCCAAGCCCTTCCCTTGCTCGAAGAGGCCGAACTCTTTGACCCCACCCTCGGCCCCCTGGTCGCAACCCTCTCCGACCGTCCGGGGCGTCGCTTCCCCACTTGGCGCACCGTGCTCAACGCGGCCCTTCGCACCTCCGTCTCCTCTTTCTGATCTCACCACTCGCCCTCATGTCCTTCCCGCTCCCGTCCACTCTCGTTCTCGCCAACGCCCACCTGCGCCTCAACCTCGCGATCACTGACGGCCTAATCGCGCCCGCGCGCCTCGAAGCCACCGACGGCTCCGTTTGGGCCGACGAGCCCGCCAGCGTCCTCCTCGACCTCCGCTCCGCCGACGGCACCATCCTTCGTGCCAAAGCCCTGCGCTACGTCTCACACACGGCGACCGACACCGCGCTCGTCGTTGAAACCGAGGCGGATTTTTCACCGCCCTCCGCGACTCACACCCTGCACGTCATCCTGCGCTACACCCTCCCTGCCGACGCGCCGGTCCTCACCGAACAACTCGAACTCATCGCCCGCACGCCGCTCGTTCTGCACCGTGCAGCGCTCACGTGGCGGCTCCGCAAGCGATCCGGACTCAGCTGGCTGCCGGTTCCGTTTGGCGAGGGACATGGCACCGCTGCGCCCGTTCTACTCACCGACTCCGCCTCGTCCAAAATTGTCAACCGCGACGGCGCGGTGATCCACGACGCAACCCGCGCCCGCTCGCTCCTCGTCGCCAAGACACCCACGGATCGGGATCCCGAATATGTCGTCGTGGACACCACCGCGCGCACCCTCGGCTTCTCGGGCTTCCGTCCCGAGCCGGCCTACAACGATTGTCCGCGCTGGCTCGCCTCCGGTCGCTATCTCACCTCGCCGACCCGCTTCGAACTTGTCGCTGGTCCCATCGAAACCGCGTTCACCGCGCACCGCGCGTTCATGGATGCGCACGGCCTCGGCCTGCCTGCCGACTACGCGCCGCCCTTTAACTACTGCATCTACTACGAGTGCAAAAACCACTGGGAGCGCACGCAGGCCGCCGCGTTGATTCCCGTCGCCGCCTCGCTCGGCTGCACGCTGCTCTACACCGACCAAGGCTGGGAAACCGGCTTCGGCTCTGGCCTCTGGGACGAGCCTCGCCTCGGCAAATGCACCGACTTCGTCGCCGAAGCCGCCCGCGCCGGCCTCGAC
>JBGSVZ010000013.1:0-22247 GCA_041752695.1 Terrimicrobiaceae bacterium | reverse complement strand
CTGGCCAGGGCCGGATTGACCGATCCTGACGAGGCGCGCATCGCCGCTGCGGCGGCCGGTCGTCCGCCCGAGGGCATCACACGGGTCATCCTCGCCGGCGTGCCGGACCTCAACCGGATTGCCCAACGGTATCTGGAAAATCTTACCGCCACCGGAATTCCGGTCACCGTGTTGGTCGATGCCCCCGCTCGTCCCGATGCGCGTTTCGACGCCTGGGGAAGGCCGGATCCCGCCGACTGGGCCGCTGCCCTTCTCCCCCTTCGCATGGGCGACGTTTATGTCCTGGGGGATCCGGCCAGCGAGGCGGAGGTCACGGCCCGAATCCTGGGCGGGGCGGCGGTTTGTCTGGCCGATACCGAACTGCTCACCTTCCACGAACGCGCCCTGCGCGGGGCCGGACGGGAACCCTACAACCCCGGGGGCCGCCCCATGAAAAACTTTGAGTGCGGGGCGCTCGCCGGGCTCTGGCTCACCTTTTGCCGCACGCGCGAACTTGGCACGCTGCGGGCTTTGCTGGAACAACCGGCCTTTCTGGAACTCCTCTGCGGTGAAGCCGGCATCCCGCCCACGGAAGCTCTCCGAAGCCTCGACGCCCTCCGCACCCGCACCCTCCTCGATTCCCTGCCTGATGCCCTGGCGCGTCCGGGGTGCGGACCGCTCATTCTCGCGGCGGAGTCGTTGCGCGCCCAATTCGACACGGCGCGTTCCCTGGAAAAGCTGCCCGCGTTTCTGGCGAAAATTTACGCGGAGGCAAGCCCGGACACCGCCGATGCGCTCACCGCCCTCTCCGCCTGCCTCACGGCCACTTTGGAATCCAGGGTTGGCCCGGGCACGCCGGAATTGCTCGACACGGAGATGGCCTCCGCCGCCGTCTATGGCCGCCATGATGACGCCGCGGTGGAAATCAATGGCTGGCTCGAAGCCCCCTGGCTTCCACATTCCGCATTGGTGATCGCCGGCTGCACCGAGGGCGCTCTCCCCGCCAATATCACGGGACATCCGTTTTTGCCCGACTCGCTGCGCGCCGCCCTCGGCCTGCAAACCAATGCCCAGCGTTTCTCCCGCGACGTTTATCTCCTCCACACCGTCCTCGCCACGCGCCAACCCGGCATGGTGAAACTCACCCTCAGCCGCACCGGAGGCGATGGGGATCCGCTGCGGCCGTCGCGGTTGCTCTTCCGCTGCCCTGACACCGAACTGCGGGCACGTGTGAAATCGCTTTTCGGCCCGGTTCCCTCCCTGCGCTCCGCTCCGGCACGCGATCGCCTCTGGACACTCGATCTTCCGGAAGAGAAACCGCCCAACAAACTCCGCGTCACCGCCTACGGCAATTACCTCAGTTGCCCGTTCCGGTTTTATCTCAGCCGCGTGCTGAAGATGGAACCGTTTGCTGCCGAGAAAGCCGAAATGGACGCCAGCGATTTCGGCAACGCGCTGCACCTGGTCGTCGAAGCCTTTGCCAAAAGCGAAATCCGCGACTCGCGCGACAACACGGAGATCGAAAACTTCGTGTTCGGCAGCCTCGACAGCATCCTCGCCCATCAACACGGCGACCACCTCTCTCTTCCTGTCCGCGTGCAAAAGGAAAGCCTGCGCGCGCGGCTGCGTCAGTTCGCCCGCCTGCAAGCCGCCACCCGTCGGGAGGGCTGGCGGATCGTGGAGGCCGAGATCGATTTTAAGGAGGAGGACACCATCTCTTTCGGCGGTCTGCCCGTGACCGCGCGCATCGACCGCGTGGAGGTGCACGAACAAACCGGACAGCGCCGCATCCTCGATTACAAAACATACAAATCGGTGAACGGAAACACCCCCACCGAAACCCATATGGAACCCGCCGATGGGGATTTCGCCGAGGCGGAGTTTCCCTGGGAAGGCAAGGATCGCCGTTGGAAACAACTCCAGCTTCCGCTCTACCGGGCGCTGGCCATGCACCGTTGGCCGGACGATCCCCTCCCACCCTCGGTGGGCTATTTTCTCCTGCCCGAAAAACTCGAGGAGAGCTGCATCCTTGAGTTCGCCATCGACGAGCCACTTTTCGAATCCGCCCTGCGTTGCGCCGAGGCGGTGGCGGACCGCGTGCGACGCGGGGTCTTCTGGCCGCCGCGCGAGGTGCGCTACGACGATTTCGAGGGCATCTTTCCCGATGGGGACATCGCAGACGCGCTCCCCGCATCCGCCATCGCATTTCTGGAGGGATGCGGGCCCTCGCATCCCATGCTTTCGACGGACGCAAGGGCCTGCGTCCCTCCAGGCCTGTCGCCATGATCAAAAACCAGCGCATCATCGCCAATGCAGGTTCCGGCAAAACCTACAAACTCACCTCGCGATACCTCGAACTTCTCGCGCTCGGCGAGCCGCCCGAACGCATCGTCGCCCTCACCTTCACTCGCAAGGCCGCCGGCGAGTTCCTCGAAAAAATCTTCGGCCGTCTCCTGGAGGATTCCTCCGCCGAGGGCCTCGAGCGCCTGCGCGCCATGGTGGAAAAACTCCCCCAACTCGCCCTCGGCACGCTGGATGGATTTTTCGGTCGCATGGTGCGTGCCTTTCCCTTCGAATGCGGGCTGGCCGGCGAGATCGCCCTGCTCGACGAACATTCCCTCGCCCTCGCCCGCCGCCAGGTGCTCGATCTGGTTTTTCGCGGACACGCCGAAGACAGTGACGCCTTCGACGAATTTCTCGACCTCATCCGCAAACAAAACCGCAACAGCGAAGGACGCGACGTCACCGAGACCCTCGCACAGGAAATCGAAGCGCTGCACGAACGGTATCTGATGACCCCGCCCGGCACCCCTTGGGGTGACGCCGGTGCCATCTGGCCGGGTGGGTCAGTCTTTCTCGACGCCCCTGCAGTGGGTCCCCTCGCGGAGGATTTCGCGCACCTCCTTCCACCCTGCGAGGACGCCGCCTATCGGGAACGCTGGGAGAATCTGCTCACCGACCTGCGTGCCATCCGCCCGGGGTCGCCGGTGGGCGACGCACCGCTGAAGTTCGCCCTGCAGGCCCTCGACCCGCCCGCAGACAAGAGCGGCGGGTTTTACCTGAAGGTTCACGGCAACAAACGATTCGTCTTCGCCCTCGATTCGCGTCCGTTGGTCGTTTCCCTCGGCCGCGCCATCCTCCGCATGGAACTGGAGAGCCACCTCACGCGGTCGCGGGCGCTGTTTGATTTGGTCGGACGTTTCGAAGCCCCTTATCAGGAAATGGTCCGGTCCGCCGGACGGCTCACTTTCACCGACATCACCGGCCTGCTCGCTTCGGCGGGCGGCGCGGTCTGGGGCGGGCAGTCGCTCCGTCCGTTCGATCGGCAGGAAATGGATTTCCGCCTCGACGCCACCCACGACCATTGGCTGCTCGACGAGTTTCAGGATACCAGCCGCCTGCAATGGCTCGCCGTGCGCAATCTGGTGGATGAGGTCGTGCAGAGCGATACCGGACGGCGTTCGTTTTTCTACGTCGGCGACACCAAGCAGGCCATCTACACGTGGCGCGGCGGGGATCCCCGGCTCTTCGACGAAATCTCCGACCACTACAATCAAAGCGGCACAGAACGCATCGACACCAGCGAATCCCTCGCCATCTCCCGCCGCTCGGTTCCGGAAATTCTCGACGCCGTCAACGCCCTCTTTGATCCCGCCCACCTCTCGCGTCTGGCGGAGGAAATGGGAATCCCCGCCTTGACTCTCGACCGCTGGAAAAGTGCCTGGCGCGACCATGAGCCCTTCCACCAGGAAACCAGCCGCGGCTGTGTGTTTTGGAAACAAATC
Organism: Terrimicrobiaceae bacterium; assembly: GCA_041752695.1. Lineage (GTDB taxonomy): Bacteria > Verrucomicrobiota > Verrucomicrobiia > Chthoniobacterales > Terrimicrobiaceae > CALCJD01. The sequence continues at coordinate 18,483 of JBGSVZ010000013.1, read as the reverse complement.
GACGAAGGCGGCACCGAGGCCCTCGATGAGGAAACCGCGAAACTCATCGCCAACCTCGCACCCGCCTCGCGCGGCCTTTCCTGCGCTGTACTCGTGCGGTCCAACACCCGCGTGATGTCCGTCATCGAAGCCCTCCGCGCCGAAGGCATCGAAGCGCGCTCGGAGGGCAAGTTCTGCCCGTGCTCCGACAACGACCTTGGCGCCGCACTGCTGTCCCTTTTCCGCGCCATCGCCCACCCCGCCGACACGCTTTCGCTGAAACACGTGAAAATGACTCCGCTCCACCCTGTGGTGGAGGACCCTCATTTTCCGCTGAGCGCGCTCCGCCTCCTCCGCCGCGAAGGGTTCGCCGGAGCCGTCGCCGCCTGGATCGACGGCCTTCCCGCCAACGCCTTTTCCAGAGGACGTTCCCACGGATTTCTCCAGGCCTGCGCCGACTTCGACGCCATGCGCGGCGGCGTGGGCACGATTGATGAATTCACCCAATTCGCCCAATCCTTTGTCTCCACCGAAGACCCAGCGGACGGAGCCGTCCGGGTCCTGACTATCCACGCCTCGAAGGGTCTCGACTTCGACATGGTCGTCCTCCCCGACCTCGAAGGCCTGCCCGTAGCCTCGCGGCGCAAGGAAGCCCCGGTCCATCTCCACGCCGACCGCCACGGCCGCGTCCAATGGGGGATGGAACTCCCTCCGCAAAAAATCTGCGACGCCGACCCCGTGCTGCGCGAAGCCGCCGCCGATGTCCTTGCCTCCGACACCTACGAACACTTCTGCCTCTATTACGTGGCCCTCACCCGGGCAAAACACGGCCTGTATTTGCTGAGCAGCCGGCAAAAATCCGACAGCAAACGCCGCGACTTCAACCGCCTCCTCCACGGCACTTTTGTCTGGGAAGGCGACACCTATCTGAGCGGCAACCCCGACTGGCCCGCCCACGTTTCTCCGGAAAAAAACCCAGCGACGGTCTGCGATTTCCGCCCGCTCCCCGGCCAGCCACCCGCCGAACCGCGGCCGGACTTTCCCTCGCGCCGCCATGCCGTCCCGCTTCTCGGCCAAAGCGCCGCCCTCTCCCTCGGCACCGAAGAGCACGAAGTCCTCGCACGGATCACCTGGCTCGACGCCCCCCTGCCCGCCATGGACACAGTTTCTCCCCCAGCGAGCGCCCTGGTGAGGGAATTTCTGAAAACCCCCACCGCCACCACGCTCTTCACCCGCCCACCGGGAAATGTCACTCTCTGGCGCGAACAAGCCTTCGACATCATGCTCGACGGCCGTTGGATCAGCGGCGTCTTCGACCGCGTTGTCCTCACCGACGGACACGCCGAAATCATCGATTTCAAAACCGGCGGCAAAGACCTTGCCGCCTCATACGGCGAACAAATGGCGCTCTACCGCCGCAGCCTCGCCATTCTGACGGGTCTCCCGCTGGAAAATATCTCCGCCAGTCTGGTCAATCTGCGCGAGGGGGAAAAGCTCACCCTGCGCGCCTGAAAGCAGCCCCGGCGGGTCAGGCTGTTCCCACCGGCGCACCCTGCGGAACAGCCGCCTCCGGCCGTTGCCCCAGGAGGACGGCGTGAACCAGGAACCCGACGACCCCCATTACAAAAAAGAGCGTGCCCAACGAAACAACCCTTTCGCTGCCGATCAAAATTCCGGGAACCATCAGGCAGACGCCGACCAGATCATTGATGTACCCGGCCACCTGGATCTGCGGCATGAGCGGATTTTTTGCCAAGCCCTCCGCCGCTTGGGGTTGGGACGCTCCCGGCAGGAGGGGGAGCAATTTGTCGATGAGCCCGATGGCGGCCAGCGCAACCACTCCGAGCAACGCGGCCAGCACGCCGGAGTTCTGGATCGCCTGGGAAGTGTCCGGCAGCAACTCCGCGCCCCATAGTCCGGCTACGCCAATCGAAACGCTGGGAATGATGAGCAGGACGGCGATGAAAAGGAATTTCATCGGCGAATCCATCGCGGGTAGAACAGCGCGGCGCTGGAGCGAATAGATCTCCAACGTGATGAGCAAAACCCCGGCGAGAAAGACCGCCGCGCATCCGACAATCAGCGCGCGCGGCCCGAGGGCCATGGCATGGAAGAGCAGCGCGACGCCCAGATTAATCGCCAGAAACCCCATCCAAGCCCGACCGGGAAGCGGACGGCCGTCGCCCGACGGCGGTGCCACCAACGCCAGCAAAGTGCCAAGGATCAAATTCCCAAAGACCCCCGCGATCAAAATCTGCAACGTCGCCGCGATCCATTGACCCTCCCGAACGAAAGGCGAAAAATGATTCACCGTGAGCAGAATGGCGGCTGCAAAAACCACCACCAGCCAGAATCCCGCCGCCCGCAGGAAGGCCAGCGCCGCACCTCCGCGTTTGCCGGATTGCAACGCCCATACCAGCGGAAGAACGAAGATCAGCGGAATGGCATAGAGGACCGGCCAGAAATGTTTCAACCACTCCGCGCCGGAAAAGAAGAAGAGCGGAATGAGAAACAGCACGCACAGGACATGAGCGAGGAAATGCCCGTGCGCCATGACGCCGCGAAAGAGCCGGGTCTGGAAGGCCGCCGGTGCCACGGAGTAGAAGGCGGCAAAGCCCGCGGAAAAGAAAAATCCCACCACCAGCAAATAGAGCCAGCCCAGCAGATGCGCGCCGGGTTTGGCTTCGAGCAGCAGTTCCGGACGGGCGGCCAGCCAGAGTGACGAGGCCGCCAGCGAGAGAAGGGCCAGGGTGAGAAAGCGCCGCGGGGCTTTCCCGTCGGAAACAGAGAGCACGGCGCGCGTTTCGGGCGATAGATTGGAGGTGTCAGGCGTTAACATAAGCAGGTTGTGCGACAGGCAGCGGGTTGGTGGTGGTGGGGCGAAATCCGTGCAAAACGATGAGGAGGGAAACAATCGAACTCAGGGGCATGATGATCGCGGCAATCAGCGGATTCATCAGGCCGGCCAGGGAACAGACGATGGCGACGACATTGTAGCTAATGGCAAACGCGAATACCCGGCGCGTAATCGCACGATGTTTCTGCGCGGTCTCAAAGAGGGCCTCGATTCCGGCCAGACTCTGACCCAGGATGTAAAAGTCCGCCTTCTGTTCCAGCAGGCCCGTAGTGACGGCGGGGGTGCCCCGGCAAAGCGCCGCGTCGAAAGCGAGGCTGTCATTCGCCCCATCCCCAATCATCAGGGCGTCATCCGCCCAGCGGCTGCGAATCAGGGCGGCCTTGCCTTCCGGCGTCAATCCTCCGTGGGCACATTCCTCCGGCAGACCCAGGCTGGTGGCCATCACCCCGACGCGCTCCGGCTGGTCGCCCGAAAGAAGGTGAACGTCGACCCCGCGCTCCCGCATCCGGCGGACCTGACGGAGGGCGTGGGGACGAATTTGTTCACGGAAACTCATCGCGGCCCGTAACGCGCCATTTTTCGAAAAGACCGTCCCGCCATCACCCGGCGCGAGTTCGCGACCCAGCGCCCACGATTTCCGTCCCAGCCGCCAGACCGTCCCGCCGACCGACCATTCCAAACCCATGCCGACCGTTTCCACCGGTGCACCCGCACCGGCGAGGGGCACGACCCCATCGGCGAGCAGCGTTTCCCGGAGACAGGCGGACACCGGATGAAGGCTCTCCCGGACAAGGGCGAGGAGAATCGATTTTTCCTGCGCAGGCAACGCCACAAGGTCCGCCGGTCGCTCGAGCGCGAGGTTTTCCAGAGTGATGGTCCCCGTCTTGTCGAAAAGAAGATGCCTCACCTTTTGCAGCCGCGCCCAGAGCGTGCCTTCCTTCACGTAAATCCCCTCATGCTGCAGCGCTGCGGCGGAAAGATCGTCCAGCAAAGGAAGGGCGATGCCCACGGAGCACGGACAGGAAACGACCAGCACCGAAATGAGCACTTGCGCAGCAAGCACCCAGTCGCCGGAGGCGGCGCTCCAGCCGGCAAATCCCAGCCCGGCCACGACCAGCACCACCACCAGGTAGGAACGCATCACTCGCTGCAGGAATTCGTTCCGCCATTGGTGGCTGGCCTCCACCTGCAACAGACTGGCGAGCTGGGACTCGGGCCAGCTTTCCAGCGCTTCAACACGCAGGGGGGCCGGAGAAAAATTCGTCGCTCCCGAGGGAATCAGGTCCCCGCCGAGCACTTGTTTGGGATGCGGTTCGCCGGTGATCCAGCTCAGGCCGATCAGCGCCTCGCCGGCCAGCAAGCGCGACCGCACAGGGATGAGTTGCTCGCGGTCCACCTCGAAAAGAGTGCCCCGCCCCAGCAACGCCGCGGGAAGACGGGATTCGCCGTCCGCGGTTTTCACCCGGAACGTTCCAAGGTCCACGCGGAGTTGGAGCAGACGGGAGCGATTGGATTCCACCGCGCGTTCCTGCAACCACCGGCCGGTGAGCATCAGGAAGGTGAAGATGGCGATGAAATCAAAATAGACAAAAGACGGCCGCCCCAGCCACCACGCCGCCACCGAACCCGCATAGGCAAAAATCAGCCCCAGCGAAATTGGCAGGTCGATATTCAAGATGCCGGAGCGCAAAATCCCCACAGACCTTCGGAAAAAATAACTCCCTCCCACGGCCATGCTCAGAGTGGCCAGGCCCAGCGCCATCAGGCCGAAAAGTCCGGCGAATTGTCCACCCGGGTCCATTCCCAAATAGTGCGGCAGGGAAAAAAGCATCGCGTTCATCGCCAGCGCCCCGCAGATGCCGAGTCTTAGCATCAACGAACGATTGCCGCGCGGCCGTTGGCCGACGGTGAGCGGACCCAGGAAATAGCCAAAGCGCCGGATCTCGGCCGCATAGTCGGCCAAATCAACCTGTCCCGCGAGCCAGCGAAGATGCAGGGTGCCGCTGACGGAATTCGCCTGACACTGCAAAGCCCCGGAGCGTTCACAGAAAAGCCGCTCCATCAACCAGACGCAGCCCGCACAGGAAATCCCCTGCACCTCCAAAGTCAGATCGGCCCCATCCTTTCCGGTCGCTTCCGCGCCGGCCTGCAATTCGCGCAGCCAGGAAAAATCCTCGTCCTTAAAAACGTCGGGGTGAGCCGGCGCAATCGTGTCCCCATAGTGGTAAAATTCCTCCAGTCCGCGATCGTGCAGCATGCGGTGGATGAACTGGCAGCCGGCGCAGCAGAAATCGGCCCGGTGCGCGGTGGGTTCAAACACCGTGCGACAATGCAAACAAAGTTGCTCCGAAGTGGTCGCGCTCATTTGCACATCAGGCACGCCGTGTTGTCCAAGGCGGCGGGGTAAAACATCCGTCCGAGCAGCAGGGCAATACTCACCACCGCGAGACCGCGCCGGGCGTGCTCCAGCCCGGTGGGCGAAAGGACGGAACCAAGTCGGATCAATCCGGCCTGGGCGGCGAAATAAAAGGGCATGATCCCGATGGCAAACGCTCCGAGCAGGATGGCACCCTGAGCGCCCGATCCACTAAGAATTGCCGCGCCCACCATGAGGTAGAGCGGACCACAGGGCAAAAACGGGGTCGCCGCGCCGAGCACCGCGGCCCCGGGGATGGCACCCAGCCTGCGCGCCCGATCCAGCACCGGCGCAAAAAAACGGATTCCATAAAGGGCCAGCCCGGCCCGTTTGTCCCACCCAAGCGCCACCAGCCCAAAAAAAAGCAAAAAGACCCAGGGGAAAAATCCCGCGAGCGGACGGAGCAAGTCGCCCGCCGCGAACCGGCCCAAGGCACCCGCTGCCGCGCCCAGCGCCACGTAGAAAAGAAGCCTCGCCCCGTGATAGACGGACAGCGCCGGCAGCGTTTTCCCCTGGCCCTGCCGGAGACAAACTCCACAGGAAAGCGGCCCGCACATGCCCACACAATGCAGGCTGGTGATGGCACCCGCTGCCAGGGCGGCCAGCGGTCCCTGCATTTCGCCGACGTTCACGGACCGACCCTCCGCTGGTGGTTTTGCAGCAGCGCCTGCTCCTCCGCCGCGTTTATTCGCACGGCAGGATGGCGCACGGAAATCATAATGATCGAAGTCCACGCCCCGATGAGGATGACAAAGGCCAGGACGACCAACAGCCACGGCCGCTTGACGAGCGCGTTCCAGCACGTCTTCATTCGCGAAACGGCCCCAGGAATGTGACGGTCTTTTCCACCTCGGAGTTTTCCCCCTCCGAAGAGACCTCAATCTTCACGTCAAAGGCGCCCTGATACTCCTCATCCGGCAGCGACAGAATCAAAGGATGCTGCACTTCCTCGCCAGGTTGGAGGACAATCTCCCTGTCCCCGCCCGCGACTTGCAGGTGTTTGGCAGGGGCATCCACGGTCAATCGATAGGTGGTGGCCTCCGATCGCTTATTCGCCACCCGCACCATGAAATTGTTCCGGATCGTGCCCTGCTCACGGAAATACGGCGCGCCCTGCATGCGCAGCACGGTCATGGACACCGGCCGGACCTGCCACGCGGACGCCGCAAAAACCCCGGCTCCCAGCACGGCAAGAATCGCGTACAAAAACAGACGGGGACGCAAAAACCGCGAGGGTTTGCCGGCAAAGGTATTGAGTGAATCATAACGCACCAGCCCCGTCGGCCGACCAAGTTTGGTCATGATCTCATCGCAGGCATCGATGCAGCTTGCGCAGGACACACATTCGAGCTGCACGCCCTGGCGGATGTCGATGCCTGTGGGGCAGACCTGCACGCAGCGACGGCAGTCCACACAATCACCCACCGTGCTCCCCGCCTTGCCCCGCGGTTCACCGCGCTTCTGGTCGTAGCCGATGACGATGGAATTCTCGTCGATCAACACGGACTGCAAACGTCCGTAGGGACAGAGCACGATGCAAAATTGCTCCCGAAACCAGGCAAAGTTGAAATAAATGATGCCCGACAGCGCGAAGACAAAAAGAAAGACACTCCAATTCGCCAGCGGGCTGTGATGGATCATTCCGTAAAGCGTGGGCAGGGAGACAAAGTACGAAACAAAGATATGCGCGATGAACGCGGAGACGGCGATGAACGCGGCGTGCTTCAGGACGCGTTTGGCCAGAAGGCTCGACGTCAGCGGCGCCCCGTCCTGCTTGCGCCGGGCCACGGCGTCACCGTCAATCCAATATTCAATCCGGCGGAAAACATGTTCGAGAAAAACAGTCTGCGGGCAGGCCCAGCCACACCAGACGCGGCCAAACAGGGCCGTGATGACAAAGAGGGAAAAGCCCAGCCCGGTGATGAGAAAAAACAACAACCAGAGGTCCTGGGGGATCAGAGTGAACCCAAACAGGTGAAACCGCCGGTTGGCCAAATCGATAAAAACCGCGGGCGCGCCGTTGATGGGAATCACCGGCAGCAAAATGTAAATCGCAATGAGGAGCGGCGCAGAAAAGCGGCGCAGGCGCGTGAAAAATCCGTGAACCTCCGCGGGATGAATGAAATAACGCGACCCGTCGTCGTTGATCGTGGTGACCGAGTCAACCGTTGGAGCCTTAAACTTCATGCGGCCGTCAGGACTGCGGCTTTTCCTCCTGTTTATGATGATTCATGATGTAAGCGACCACTTCCGCAATCCGCTCCGGCCCCAGCACCGGCCCCCAAACCGGCATGCCTTTGTCGGTCACCCCTTTATTAATCGTGGCAAAAACTTTCGTCGGCTCCCCACCGTGGATCCAGGTGGCGTCCACCAGATTCGCCCCGATGCCGCCCTGAAGGTTATTGCCATGACAGGCCACACAGTTGCTGATGTAAATTTTTTCCCCGCTGGCCACGACCACGGGGTCCTGACTCATTTTCCAGAGTTGTTCGTCCGTGAGACTGGCCCCGCTGTTCAGGGCGCGCTTGGAAATCTCCACCATCTGCGCAGCCACCCGCTGGTCGGCCGGAACCATGTGTCCGGTCCATTCATAATACCCCCAATAGGCCACGGCAAAAACGATGGCGGCATAAAGCGTGAACAACCACCAGTTCGGAAGACGTTTGTCGTATTCCTGGATGCCATCGTAAGTGTGGGGACGAAGGAGGTCGTCGTCCGGCTCAACGTTTCGTGGGATGTTCATGAGATGTGATGGTTTCCTGTTCCAGCGGGAATTCTTCGAGTTGCTTCAGGCGGGCGGAAGGCAGGCGGGTGATGCCCAGCAGAATGACCAGAAACACCGCGAGGCTGACCAGGAAGGCGATCAGCGCAATGGCCTCGGTCCAACTGCCGAAGTTCAAGGAGTTTGGCATAAGCTTAGGGAACGTTGGCCTGGGCGGCATTCACGGCAGGTGGAGGAATCCGCCCGAGTTGCTGCAGATAGGCGATGATGGCGATGATTTCCTTGTCGGGCTGGATCTTCACCCCGCTCTTGGCCAGGTCGTCGGCGATGAGTTGGCCTTGCGCGAGATAGTTTTTCTGGATTTCCTCAGCCGTCGCCGGCGGAAACGGCACCCCGAGGGTTCGCAGGACGGCGATGCGATTGGGGATCACGGCCGGATCGAACTTTTGGGTGAAGAGCCAGGGGTAAGCCGGCATGATGCTTCCCACCGAAGTCGAACGGGGGTTCAACATGTGCTGGAAGTGCCACATATTAGGATACTTCCCCCCCTCACGCTGGAGGTCGGGCCCCGTGCGTTTGGAGCCCCACTGAAACGGGTGGTCGTAAATCGATTCCGTCAACGCCGTGCTCTTTCCGTAACGCAGCACTTCGCCGACCAGCGGACGGATCATCTGACTATGACAATTGTAGCACCCCTCACGCACGTAGAGATCGCGGCCAGCCAGCTCCAGCGGAGTATAAACCACCTGCATCGGCCCGGCGACGTCCTTAGTCTGATCCATCAGGATGGTGGGCAGGAGTTGAATCACCCCGCCCGCCACCACGGCGATAAAGGTGAGAACCGTGAAGGGAAACCAACTTTGCAGAAGTTCCTCATACCACTGGCTCCACTTCGCACCGGAAAGTTTGAGGTGCAGGGCGGCAATAATGCAGGTCTCCACCAGGAGCACAAAGGCAAGAGTGCCAAGTTTTCCGCGCTCGATTCCCCAGATGAAGGCAAAGACCACGATCAGGCACGAATAAAGAAAGGGCGCGCTCGTGACGGACTTCCAGAGGGTGAGAGCCTCCCGCGGCTCGGCGTCGTTGACCTCCACCTCCACCGTCGCGACAGCAGGACTCTTAAAGAGGATGGTCCGTCCAATGTTGTAGGCGAGGAGGAGAAATCCAACGAGATACAGGGCCCCGCCAAATGCGCGAGTGTACAACATGCCCTTCGAAGCGATGAGAGAGTCGATGAAGTTCGGATAGGCCAGTACCCCTTGCGGTGTGACGGCGTTTTGCATCAGCCCCTGAGTGATGCCCGATACCCACATCGAGGCGATGTAGAGCAGGATGCCCACCATCCCGATCCAGAAGTGCAGATCAGCCAGCCGGGTGGAATACAACTTTGTATTCCAAAGCCGCGGCGCCATCCAATAAAACATCCCGGCCGCCATGAAGCCGTTCCAGCCAAGCGTCCCGCTATGGACGTGGCCGATGGTCCAGTCGGTGTAATGCGAAAGGGAATTGACGGAGCGAATGGCCAGCAGCGGCCCCTCAAAAGTGGACATGCCGTAAAACGTCACACCCGCCGCAAAAAATTTCAGCACGGGATCGGTGCGGACTTTGTTCCAGGCCCCGCGCAGGGTGAGGAGGCCGTTGAGCATGCCGCCCCAGGACGGTGCCCAGAGCATAAGACTAAAGATCATGCCTAGCGTCTGGAGCCACTCGGGCAAAGCGGTGTTGAGCAGATGGTGGGGACCGGCCCAGATATAAATAAAGACCAGCGACCAGAAGTGAACAATCGACAGCCGGTAGCTATACACCGGGCGTTCCGCCGCCTTGGGCAAATAATAATACATGATGCCCAGCACCGGCGTCGTCAGGAAGAACGCCACGGCGTTGTGGCCATACCACCATTGCACCAGGGCATCCTGCACACCGCCAAAGATCGGATAGGCATGCGTGAGGCTGGTGGGAAGCTGGAGGTGATTGACAATGTAAAGCATCGCCACCGTGATGATGGTCGCGATGTAAAACCAGATGGCCACGTAGAGGGACCGTTCGTTGCGGCGCGCGAGCGTCCAGAAAAAGTTGATGGCAAAGATCACCCAGATGAGGGTCACAGCGATATTGATCGGCCAGATCAGCTCCGCGTATTCCTTACCCCGGGAAAACCCGAGCGGCAGGGTGATGGCGGCCGCGGCAATAATAAGTTGCCAGCCCCAGAAGTGGACGGCGGAAAGAAAATCCGAGGCCAGTCGCGCCCGCACCAGGCGCTGGGTGGAGTGGTAGATGCCGGCAAAGATCATGTTGCCGACAAAGGCAAAGATGGCGGCATTGGTGTGCAGGGGCCGGAGGCGACCGAAGGTGAGCCACGCGAGATCCAGATTCAGCACATGGAAGGAAAGCTGGCTCGCAATGAAAACGCCGGCCAGCATGGCCACGACGCCCCAGAAGATGGAGGCCAGCATGAACTGGCGGACCACTTTGTCATTGTATTCGATGGTTTCGATCCGGGTGTGCCCGCGCGGAGCGTCGGGCCGGTGGTCGAGGGTGGCTGTACTCATGAATGGGTTCTGGTCTTGCGGGGCACGTCCGGCGCGTCAGTTGGGGATTTCATCTGGTCTTTGCGAAACGGAAGCAGGCTGTCGCGCAGCGGGTCGCCCGAGGCCCGCAGACTGTGGTAGAGAAAGGCCCCCACGAAGACGACGACCAGGGCGACACTGACAAAAATGGTGAGGTAAAGAACGTCCATCTCAGGGCGATTCCCGCCGGGAACAAAAGAGGGATGGAGATGGGGCGGACATGTTCGGGGAATCATGCCGGGCCGACGGTTTGGCGGCTACGCACCCTTTCGGAATCACTGCGCAGATTTTCGGAAAATGGCGGATTTCCGCCTTGAGGCACCCCCGGCTTCCGGTACGCTGGGGTCAAGGTGAAACTTACCCATCGAGCGCCCGAGGGCACTTTGGAATCCAAGACGGCAGTGGAGCTTCCGCAGTCGGAATTTTACCGCGAGCACCAGCGGGCCTTTTCCGACGCGGTCGGCCTGCCCGTTACCGTCCATGCTCCGGGAACCTTCCAGCTGGCGGAAGACGCGGAAGGGATTCCGGATTTTTGCCGCACCATGGCCCGGGGTAGCCGGGTTTGCAGCACCTGTTGCGATGAGCACCGCCGCCTTCAGGATCCCAGCGGCGAGACCACCCGGACGATGAAATGTTTTGCGGGCATGAGTTCCACGGCCATCCCGATCCGGGTCGCGAAACGTCCTGCGGCCTACCTCCACACCGGCCACGTCTTTCTCACCGAGGCGGACGAGGCGCGTCAGCAGCGGATCGAACGGCTGTTGGCCCGGCGGAACGGAGAAACCGGGACGGAGCCCCGCCGCCGCGCGCGGGTGATTTCCGAAGGGCAATACCAGTCCCGCATCAAGGTGCTGGAAGTATTCGCCCAGCGCCTTGGTGAGGAGGCGGAAACCGTCGCGAGTCGCTCCACGTTCCCCGCCGTGGCCGAGGCCATGGCACTCATCGATGCCCGCTTCGACCAGCATTGGAGTCTGGAAAAACTCGCCTCCCATTGCCACATCAGCCCGAACTATCTCAGTGAAATGTTTCGCAAGACCACGGGAGCGACTTTCACCGACTACCTGGCCCGCGTGCGGGTCGACAATGCCCTCGCCGCCCTGCGCGACCCCCACCGGCGCATCAGCGAAATCGCCTTCGCCATGGGCTTCCGGTCGCTGTCGCAGTTCAACCGTGTTTTTAAGCAAATCACCGGTCAGAGCCCGCGCGCCGTGCGGTTGCAGAGTCTGCGCTGACCCGGGGACGTCCTTTTTTCCCACCCGACGATTCGACCAAGTTTCCCGCAAAAAAGCTCGCCGCCGCCAGCCGCCTTCCCAAGACTCTCCGGCCTCATGCGTATCGTGTTCGCCTCCCTCGGCTCGCTGGGCGATCTTCATCCGTTGCTGGCCCTGGCGGATGAGGCCCGCCGTCGCGGACACGCGGTGAGCCTGGCCGCCTCCGAGACGTATCGCGCGTATGTCAGCGCTCTGGGATACGAGTTTCGGCGCATCCGGCCCGACCTCGACCCCGAGCCCGCCCGGATGGATTACCTGTCCCATCCCACGCGCGGACCCGAACGCCTGATGCGCGAGGAACTTTTTCCCCGGGTGCGCGAAACATATGCCGACCTCCTCGAAGCCGCGCGGGAGGCCGACGTGCTTATTGTGGGGGAATTGCTCTACGTCGCCCCGCTCGTGGCGACGAAGTTGGGGATTCCCTGGGCAAATGTCATTCTCTCGCCCTCCTCGTTTCTCTCCGCCATCGACCCCTGCGTGCTCGCGCCCGCCCAGAGTCTCCACCTCTTGCGCCACCTTGGCCGGTGGCCGCATCGGCTCATTTTCGCCATCGGGCGGGCGGTGACTTCCCGCTGGGGTGCGCCCTTGCTCGCCTTCCGCCGGGAACTGGGTTTCCCACCGGGACCCAGTCCGATCTTCGAAGGGAAATATTCCGAGGACCTTGTCCTGGCCTGCTTTCCCGGCTTCCTGGCCGCACCCCAACCCGACTGGCCAGACGCCGTCGTGCAAACCGGCTTTCCCTTTTTCTCCCAACCCGCCCTTCCCGAAATCGCGGAAAAACTCGACACCTTCTTTGCCGCCGGGGAGGCCCCGATTGTTTTCACCCTTGGTTCCACCGCGGTCCACATCGCGCGCGATTTTTACGATTCCGCGGCGGCCGCCGCCCGCGCGGTGAGCCGGCGCGCCATTTTGCTGCTGGGCAAAAACCCACCACCCACCACAAAGGGTCCGGACATCCTCGCCCTCGACTACGCCCCTCTCGACACCGTCCTGCCCCGCGCGGTCGCGGCGGTGCATCACGGCGGTGTGGGGTCCTGCGGCGAAGCCCTCCGCGCCGGGATTCCGTCGTTGATCATCCCCTTCGGCTACGACCAGCCCGACAACGCCGAACGCCTCCGCCGCCTCGGCGTCGCGCGCACCATCCGCCGCCACAAAGTCTCGCAGAAAACCCTCACCTCCGGCCTGCGCGAGATCCTTTCCAATCCCACCCTCACCACCCGCGCCCGGGAATTGTCCCGCCAGATCCACCCCCAGGCCGACGCCGCAAGTTCCCTCGACGCCATCGAACGCCTCGTTGGAGTCCAGGCTTTAGCCTGCTCCTAAGGCCTCCTTCATTTCCTTCGTTCCCTTCTGTTAAAAATTTTCCCTTTTCAGATACTCCCCGGGTGCCAACCACACCCGACAGCCAGCCGCCCGACGGCAAAGTGCGTATCCAGCCTGAATCGCTTCGCCAGGCGGCGAAAATTTTTCGCTACCTCGCGCCCTACCGCGTCCGTTTTGCCGGGGCCATCTTCACCCTCGTCCTCTCGACGTCGCTGGGCCTCTGTTTCCCCTACCTGACCGGCCTTCTCCTCGATGGCTCGCTGGCCAAACCGGGCACCGCCACCGACTGGACCGGCAACATCAACACCATCGCGATTGTCCTGCTCGGGACCCTCGCGCTCCAGGCCTTCTTCTCGTTTTTCTCCACCTACTGGTTTTATCGCTGCGGCGAGAGCGCGCTGGTGGACCTCCGGCGCGAAACCTTCGGACGGCTCATCGGGCAGCCCATGACGTTTTTCTCCCAGCGCCGTGTCGGCGAACTCTCCAGCCGTCTGAGCAACGATCTCACGCTTATCCAGGACACCATGACGATGACCATCCAGCAGTTCCTGCGTCAGAGTCTGCTGATGCTTGGGGGGATCACTTTAGTCGCCTTCACCTCGATCAAGCTCACGGGCCTGATGATCTCCACTTTTCCCGTCCTCATCCTCATCGCGATCCTTTTTGGCAAACGCATCCGCCGTTACGCCCGCGACGCCCAGGACCGCCTGGCCGACGGCGGCACCGTGCTGGAGGAGTCCCTCCAAGGCATCGCCAATGTGAAAGCCTTCGGCAACGAACGTTTCGAACTCGGCCGCTACGCCCACAACTTGCAGCAGTTTCTTGATGTGATCATCAAGACCGCACGCCTGCGGGCCTCCATGGTGTCGTTCATCATCTTCGGCATCTTCGGCTCCATCGTGCTCGTCTTCTGGTATGGCGCACAGCTTATGCAAAACGACCAGCTCACCTTTGGCGAACTCACCCGCTTTGTTCTCTACACCACCTTCGTGGGAGGTTCGGTCGCGTCTTTCGCGGAAGTCTTCAGTCAGGTGCAAAAAATGCTCGGTGCCACGGAACGCGTGCGCGAGCTGCTCGACGAACACCCAGAGATCGACACCAAGGCTGCACCCCCCGCTGGCGAACCTCCGCGGTTCCGCGGCGATGTCACCTTTGAAAACGTCTCCTTTCATTATCCCTCGCGTCCGCAGAGCCCGGTGTTGCACGAACTCACGCTGGCGGCAAAAGCCGGCGAAAAGATTGCCCTCGTAGGTCCGAGCGGAGCGGGAAAATCCACCATCGTCTCGCTTCTGTTGCGCTTCTACGACCCGGATTCCGGCCGCATCCTGGTGGACGGTCAATCGGTCACAGACTTCTCCCTCCGCGATCTGCGCGCCAACATGGCCATCGTTCCGCAGGAGGTGCTGCTTTTCGGCGGGTCCATCGAAGAAAACATCCGCTATGGCAGGCCGGGGGCCACCCACGAAGAGATTGTCGCAGCCTCCAAATTGGCGGCCTGCCACGAATTCATCCAGAAATTTCCCGAGGGTTACGCCACGATCGTCGGCGAACGCGGCGTGAAACTCTCCGGCGGCCAGCGTCAACGCATCGCCATTGCCCGCGCCTTGCTCAAGGACCCGTCCATCCTCATCCTCGACGAGGCCACCAGTTCGCTCGATTCCGAGAGCGAACATCTCATCCAGCAAGCCCTCTCCGTCCTGCTGAAAAACCGCACCGCCCTGATCATCGCCCACCGTCTGGCCACCGTGCGCAAGGCCGATCGCATTTACGTCATCGACGAAGGCCGTGTCATCGAATCCGGAACCCACGACGAACTCATCACCCGCGAAGGCGGCACCTACCGGCGGCTGGCGGAAATGCAGTTTCATACGGCAGCGGCAGAAACTGCCGAAACGTTGAACGCTCAACGCTGAACGTTCAACGCTCAAGTATGTCAGCCCATATTCCTCACCCTAAGCGAAAATTCGAACCTCTTCTCCTTGAGCGTTCAGAGTTGAACGTTCGGCGTTGAGCGTTGGAGCGAACCGTTACGCCTCCTTTGGAAAATACCGTCGAACCACCCTCCGCCCTCCGCGCCGCCCGGATCGCGACCAGTTTTGTGTTTCTGGTCTGCGGTATTAGTATGGCGAGTTGGGCGCCCATGGTGCCTTATGCCAAGACACGCCTCGCGTTGAACGACGCGCAACTCGGCCTCATCCTCCTCGGTCTGGGCGGCGGGGCGATGCTGACCATGCCGTTGAGCGGCCTCCTCATCAATCGCTTCGGCAGCCGGGCGGTCATGTTGGCCGCCATCATTGTTTTTTCAGCGGCGCTGCCCTTTCTCACCTTTGGTGCGAACCCGTGGCTGCTCGGCGGGTTTCTCTTTCTTTTCGGCTGCGGCGTAGGCGCGGTGGACGTCGCGATGAACGCCCAGGCCGTGGTGGTGGAGCAAAAATTTGCGCGCCCCATCATGTCGTCGTTCCACGGACTTTTCAGCGTCGGCGGCCTGATTGGCGCGGGCGGGGTGAGTCTGCTGTTGGACCGCGGCCTCAATCTCACCGTTTGCGCCATTTGGGTCTCGGTGCTTTGCCTTGGGATCGGCATCTGGCAATTTCCCAAACTTCTGCCGCACGCCCAGGATTCCAAAATCCAGGGCACCAAACTCACTATGCCGCACGGGACCGTCATCGTGATTGGCGTGATGTGTTTCCTCACCTTCCTGGCCGAAGGCGCCCTGCTCGATTGGAGTGCGGTTTATCTGAAATTTTTCCGCGGTTTCTCCGAAACCAACGCAGGCATTGGGTATGCGGTCTTTTCCGTAGCCATGGCGACGGGCCGCCTCACCGGGGACGCTGTCGCGCACAAGCTAGGACCTGTTCCCACCGTGCGCTACGGCGCGCTCATGGGAGCGGTTGGCTATTTTCTCGCCATTGGGATTCCCAACGGGATGGCGTCCCTCGTGGGATTCGCCCTGATCGGCCTCGGAGTCGCCAACGTCGTGCCTCTGATGTTCAGCGCCGCCGGACGACGCGGCGATCCCAGTATTACGATCCCCGCCATCACCACCATGGGTTACGCAGGCCTGTTGGCCGGCCCTGCGCTGATCGGCGGGGTCGCCCAACTGACCAGCCTGCCCCTTGCCCTTGCGGCCGTCGGGGTTTCTCTGCTCGCGGTCTCGGCCAGCGCGCGGATCGTGCGGACGTGAATCAAACGCGGCCGCCCATCACCCAAGCAAAATGAAAAGAGAGAAAACTGCCCTTTTTTTCCTGAGGAGGTAGGGTCCGGAATGCGAGTTCTGCGAACAATTCTCTTTGGCGCTCTGATCCTGGCGCTCCTTTATGGGGCTCTCCTCTTCGCTGAACGTCTGACCACGCAGGAGCTCACCCGGGTCGCCCATCCGCCCACAGGGGAGGCCGTCTGCCTCATGTGGAAACCCCGCTTTCTGACCGGAGGAGGCCTTTGTTTTCTGGATCTGCAAAACTCCGAGGGCAAGGTGCTGGACTCGGCCACCCTGGGAACTCTCGACGCTGCCTTCAACGGTCTCCAGCAATTTGGCCAGCTCGGGTTTCAGGGAAAAGAAATCACGGTGTCGAACCTCCAGACGGGAGAACTTGTCCGGCGTTATGAGGTTCGCGAGGGCCGTCTCGTTCCCCAGGAGTGAGTTTTTTCCGTAAGCCCGGGACCGGAATTTTATTGGGTCGCCACGCGGGAGTGCCTACGGTCGGTTGGGTGGTGAATAGCAAATCCAAGGCCGCTGAAGAACAACGGCTGCTCAAAATTTCCATCTACGCCGTCCTGGGCATTGCCATTGTCAGTGTGATCTTTGGTCTCTGGTCGGGATCCGGCGCAATCACTTTTGATGGATTTTACAACCTGACCGATGCGGGCATGACGTTGGTGGCGCTGCTCGTCTCGCGCCTGATCGCCCGCGGCGACGATGAGCATTTCCAGTACGGCTATTGGCACCTTGAGCCCCTGGTCGGCTTCGTCAGCGGCGCCCTCCTCGCCAGCACCTGCGCTTATGCTTTTATCAATGGCCTGAAAGGTTTTTGGGCTGGCGGAGAAAGCATTCCCTTCGGTCCGGGTTCGGTCTTCGTGGGGGGGCTGGCCGTGGTGAGCGCCATGATGTATTTTTACATTCGCCGGTCCGCCGCGGGTTTGGATTCCGAATTTTTGAAGATTGATGCCCGCAGCTGGCTCATGGGGGCGGTGCTGAGTTTTTCGCTTTGCCTGAGTTTCCTGATTGGCTTCGCGCTGAGGGTCTCGGACTTTGCCCATCTTGCTCCTTTCGTTGACCCGGTGGTGCTCATGGTCGCGGCGCTGGGCCTGCTGCCGTTTCCGATTGTCACACTTTGGAGGGCAGGACAGGACATCCTGCAGATCGCCCCAAGCGACCTCGATGACCAAGTGCGAAAAGTGGCGCAAGGGGTGGCGGAGAAACACGGCTTTAGCGACTTCTCTTCCCATGTCGCGCGGATCGGACGGCTCCAATTTGTCGAGATCGGCCTGGTCGCCCCGGCCGACGCGCCCCCGCAATCGTTTCAGGACCTTGATCAGATTCGCCAGGAAATCTCGGACGCCTTGGGACGGGAAGGTCCCGGGTGGTGGTTGACGGTGGACTTCACCGCGGACAAACGTTGGATTTAATATCCAAACTCACGGGGCCGACGCCGGCACCGCGCGAAAGACCACCGTTTCCTCGGTGAGACCGTCGTGGTGCACGGTGAAGGACGAACCGGAATCTGGCGGGATGGTCCACGATTCGAGCGCGTTGGCCGGGGAGATTCAAGTAGAGCTGTAGGACAGGCGTCAGAAAGCACGCTCCGGAAGGGCTCGTCGCTGCCGGTAGATCATCGGCAACTGTTCGCCCCAATCTACGGCGGGCCGCCGGCTTTTGTCGCGAAGGCCCGCGGCCGCGGCGGCTTGAAACTCCGCCCACCGCGGCACCTCGGGGTCGGGTGCGTGGATGACGTGCCGCAGCAGACTCTGCCATTCCAAAATCGCCCGCTCGATGTCGCCGGCGCTGATGGGGTAACCGCGCAATTCCCGTAGTCCGCTGTGCGAGAAATGCTCAATCGCTTCCCACGTTGCTTCGCCATAACCTTCGCAGACGCCCGCCGAAAGATATCCCGGAAAATCCACATGGCCGTAGATCTCCCGGGAAGCCATCGCCAGCCGGTCACTGCCCCGGCCGTCGAGCTCGGAGAAACGGGGACCGCCCCGCAGGTTGGCCAGGTGTTGGATCAGGTGTTCCAATGGATAGGTGTTGTTTTCCAGGGCCGCGGCCACCATGAGCCCCTCCCCCGCTTGGAAGCGGCTGAAGACCCGCCCTCGTGCGGTCGGCCGCCCCTGCGCGTCCACCAGCCCCA